>CAZJEH010000081.1:0-16195 GCA_964544905.1 uncultured Gemmatimonas sp. | reverse complement strand
CCCGGCGCAGGCCGGCGCCTGTAGACGCGCGGATGCATCCTCATAACGCGTTTCACAACAACGTAATGCGAGCTCTCGGCGAGCGAGAATCCATTGGCGGTTCTTCTGAATAATGGGTCCCGGCCTGCGCCGGGACGACGTTGGTGGGGACGGTAGCGAAGTAGACCGTTCACGGTGCCCCGGCCGCGAAGGCCGGAATCCACTCCCAGCCAACGCGATAGGAGCTCCTTTCGAGCTCCGTCGCGGAACGATCCCGGACCGCCCATGGAACACCGATTGCGACCGGCGCACCGGTCAGCATCGGCCTATCACCGGAACCGGAGGCGGATCCATGCCGGAGGTCTTCAAGTCGATCGAACTGGTCGGAGTCTCGGAAGTCGGTTTCGACGACGCCGTCCGCGTCGCCGTCCAAAGAGCTGCCGAGACGATGCGCAACCTCCGCTGGCTGGAGGTGATGGATCAGCGGGCCTACATCAAGGGTGGGGATGTGCAGCAGTTCCAGGTGACCGTACGGATCTGGTTCGAGCTGGAGCACTGACGACGGCGGCCGGACTAGAAGCCGGGGTCGTCGACCAGCATCGCCGTGTCCAGGGGGATCACCGGATAGGTCTTCCCACGCTCCAACCCGCCGACCCCTTCCTCGACGACCAGCAGGCCGTCGGCGGCTGCCATCGAGCCGAGCATGCTCGATCCCTGGCTGCCGGTGAGTCGCGCCACCAGCCCCCGGTCCTCGTCGCCACTCAGGCGAACGCGAAGCAGGTGCGTCAATCCGGGCGGCAGCACCGCGTCTTCCGCGGCGCGGGCGCGGAGCCTACGGCGGAAGACGTCGCGTCGACCGGCCATGCGAAGGAGTGCGGGCCGCACGAACAGCTCGAACGTCACCATGCTGGAAACGGGGTTGCCCGGCAGGCCGAACCAGGGAATCCCGCCCAGCGCGCCCACCTTTCCGAAGGCGAATGGCGAGCCCGGGCGCATCCGCACGCGCCAGAAGGCTACCTTCGCCTCCAACTCGAGCAGGACCCCGCGGATGTGATCGTGCTCGCCGACGCTGATGCCGGCGCTCGTTACGAGCGCGTCACATCCACGCGCCCCCCGCAGAGCTTCGTTCAGCGCCGCAGGGGAATCGCGGACGATGCCCAGGTGACGAACCTCGCAGCCGGCTTCGGCGAGCTGAGCAGCCAGCGTGTATGTGTTCGACGATACGATCCTGCCGCCGCTGAGCACCTGCGCGAAGTCGTCGACATCCACGAGCTCATCGCCCGAGGTGAGAAGGGCGACGATCGGCGGTTTGGCCACCCTCACCGTAGGCCGACCCATCGCCGCCGCGAGGCCGATCGCGGCCGGTCCGAGCACGGTGCCCGACCCGAGGACGAGATCTCCGCGACTGAACTCCTCGCCCTTTCGCCGGAGATTGCGGCGCGCATCACGGTCATCGTAGACGGTCACCGTAGCCGAGGCGGTCCCAAGTGACTGACCTCCGTCGGTGTCTTCGACCCGAACGACGCTGTCGGCGCCTTCGGGAACCGGCGCTCCCGTCATCACCCGCGCCGCTGTTCTCGGGGTGAGCGGGTAAGACGCAAATGAGCCAGCCGGAACGTCGTCGATCACGCGCAGAACGATCGGCGCATCCCTGCTCGCACCCTCGACGTCGACCGCGCGAACGGCAAAGCCGTCCATCCCGCTGTTGGTCCAGGGCGGGACGTCGATCGGAGCGCGGATGTCTTCTCGCAGTACCCTTCCCCGGGCGAGCGAAAGCTCGACATCCTCCGCTTCCAGGGGCCGGATTCCTGCCATCACCAGGCCTATTGCCTCGCGGACCCCCAGCCAGTCGGCGTTCATCACTCAGCCCTCGCCAGCCGGCGACGTGCATCCTCCAGCTCGGTTGGCGTATTCACGTTGAAGAAGATCTCCGAGAGGTCGAGGTCGGGCGGCATCTCGGAAGGATCGAGGAACCGGACGTTCGGAAGGCGGCGGAGTAGACGATGCAGCGATCGGTCCTCGGATGCCAGAGCTTCCTCGATCGCGGGGAGGGTGTCGCAGGAAAACCAGGCGAACAGCGGCTCGAGCCGGTCGAGGTCCCGCCGAGGAACGACAACGGCGTGTTCACCCCGCGAAGCGAGCAGGCAGTCGAACAGTGCGGGGCGTACGAAAGGAGCGTCGCAAGGAGTACAACACGCACCGCTCGCGCCGTGGTCACGGCCCCAGAGCAGGCCGGCCTGCAGGCCGGCGAGCGGACCCGCGCCGTGCTCGAGGTCCGGAATCGGGACCACCCCGGTGCCGCGGACCGACGACGGGTCATCCGTCACCACGACGACGCTTTCGAAGACCTCCCGATGTGCGGCGATCACCCGGTCGATGATCCGGGTTCCGCCCACCGTCGCGAGCGCCTTGCGCGAGCCGAACCTGCGGCTGCGGCCGCCGGCGAGAATCAGGCCGAAGTGGTCGGAGTGCATCGCGGCCTGGGCGGGTCGGCAAGCTACTCTGGCAGCGATGGTGCCACCGTCAAAGCCCGCGGGCGGTCGGATGAGGCCACGAACTCCCGATCAATGGTTCTCCCGCGACCCGTAGCCGTCCGAAACGGGCCCTTCCGGCGGCGTGTAAGTGGCGCCTTCGCGGATCGCCTCGCCCATGTCGTGCGTCCCATGGGTCTCGGCCTCCAGATCCTCGACCAGGTGGTCAGCGGTGTCGGAGTGCTGAGATGCGTTTCCGCCGAGAGCGTCCTCCCGCTCGATGTCCCACTCCGCGGCTTCGTCCGCGGCGAGCGGCACGTCGCCGCGCGACAGCTCGTCTACCACCAGTTCGTTGGTGAACCGGTCCAGGCCCAGCAGGTCGTCGACGATCGCCTCGGCGACCTGAACTTCCGCGTCGGTCCCCACCCGACCCGACAGAGTGACCATCCCGTCGCGAACGTCGACCTCGATTTCATCCACATCGAGGCTCGGGGATTCGCGGAGATGCTCGAGCACGACCTCGCGCACCTCGTCGTCCGACATGTTCTCGAAGTCATAGAGGTCGCCCTCGTTGCGCCTGCCCATGTGACCACCTCGGATCTCAGAGGTTGATGGAACCTCCGATCGTCAGGCCGAAGTTGTTGGTCCACTCGCCGTCTCGCCCACCATCCTCGAAGAAGGCGTCGGGGAAGCGGATCCGCCAAAGGTGATCACGAACTTCGAGTCGGATCGCCAGACGATCGGTGAGGTAGACGTCGCTACCCAGACCGATGCCGGCTGCAAAGGTAGGGCCCAGAGAGAAGACCTGGTCCTGCTGGAGTTGGAGATCGATACCGGCAATCGAGTTGAAGTCGTCGACGATACCGGCGACGCCGACGATGAACGGGGCGACCCCGTGCCACGTCCGCGAACCGGTCAGATGAAAGCGGATCCCGGCCATTCCCGTCACCAGCGACACGTCTCGCTCCCCGACGAGCGTCGGTGGGTTCGACAGACCGCTGGCTGATGGGACGTATACGTTGCGGGATGTCTGCGACACCCCGAGCTGCACTTCCCCGACCAGCGGGCCCGTCAGGCGGATGTTGTAGCGCACGCCGAACATCGGGGCCGACTTCGGTCCCAGGTCGAGTTCACCGGGGTCGGTCGCCAGATAGCCGGCGAACAGGCCGAACGTGTGACGCTCCTCGATGTACCGGTACGGCGACGAGATCTGCTGCGCCTCGGCGCGCGAATGCCAGCAGAGCCCCAGGAGGGCCACCAGGAACGTCACGAGAAGAACGTGTCGCATGTCTGCGGAACAAGGGTACGAAACGGTCCGGATCGGCACTGATAAACGAAGCGCCCCGGAAGGGATCCGTGGGCGCGTCGCGGCCGCGGAAGGCGGCCGCTACTGCTTCTCCGCGGTGTGGGCCGGTCAGGCCCGACGGCTCCACTGCCGGATGGCCGGCGGACCCTATACTCCAGAACGAGCCACGGCTCGGTACGATGACTCCGGGGCCATGCGCCGCGGCGAGAAAGGGCCCTCCGCCCCTGAGTCCAGACGGAACTCACGACCACGATTCCGATGGGTCGGGCTCGGTGGACCCGGCATTCGAGAAGGGGTACCCGGCCGCGCCCTGATGCCCGAAAGGGCAGCCGGGACGACGAAGGTATCCCCCTCGACTTGGCCGCCGCAAGCGTGATCCGGCATCAGCGGCCGTCCATTCGCAGGTCGCGACCCGTCATCTCCGATGGCTGCGGGAGGCCGAGCAGGCCGAGGATCGTCGGGGCGACGTCGCAGAGGGCACCGTCCGCCAGCCGGCGGGTTTTGCGCTGTCCCTCCGGCTCGACCAGGATGATGCCCACCGGGTTCATCGTGTGCGCCGTGTGCGGGCCGTTCGTCTCCGGATCCCACATCTGTTCGCAGTTGCCGTGATCCGCGGTGACGATGACGGTCGTTCCGGTCTCGGCGCAGGCTGCGAGCACCCTCCCAAGCTGGGTGTCCACGGTCTCGACGGCCTTGATAGCCGCCTCGAGCACACCCGTATGCCCCACCATGTCGGGGTTGGCGTAGTTGCACACGAGCAGGTCGTACGCCCGGGACCGGATCGCCTCCAGCAGCACTTCGGTCACACCGACGGCGCTCATCTCCGGCTGGAGGTCGTAGGTCGGCACCTTCGGCGAGGGGACCAGCTTCCGCACCTCTCCGGGAAAGGGCTCCTCTCGGCCACCGTTGAAGAAGTAGGTGACGTGCGGGTACTTCTCGGTTTCCGCCGTCCGGAAGCTCGTCTTCCCGTGCGCGGCCAGAACGTCGGCGAGGATGTTCCTCATGTCCTGCGGGGGGAACGCCACCGAGAGCGGAAAATCCGTGTCGTACTCCGTCATCGTGACGATATCGATGCGCGGCGGCGTTCCGCGATCGAAATGCGCGAACTCCGGATCGCCCAGCGCACGGGACAGCTGGCGCACACGATCAGCTCGGAAGTTGAAGAAGATGACACCGTCGCCGTCCTTGACCAGCCCAACGGGATTTCCCTGCTGGTCCACCATCACGCGCGGGGTGACGAACTCGTCGGTCTCGTCGGCGGCATAGGCTTCGTTGAGCGCGGCGACCGCATCCCGGATCGGCTTCCCTTCGCCGTGGACGATCGCCCGGTAGGCACGCTCGGTCCGGTCCCAGCGACGATCACGGTCCATCGCCCAGTACCGGCCCATCACCGTCGCGACCTTGCAGGCGTTACCTCCTCCGGCCCGACCGACCAGCTCGGTCAGGTAATCACGAGCGGATCGCGGCGGGGTGTCTCGGCCATCGAGGAAGGCATGGATCCGAACTCGCGGCAGCCCGTGCCGTTCGGCCATCTCGCAGAGCGCCAGCAGATGGGAGTCGACGGCGTGCACCCCTCCGGGCCCGATCAGCCCCATCAGGTGCAGTGTTCCTCCGCGTTCCCTCACGCGTTCCAGGAGGTCCGTCAACGCCGGGTTGCTGAAGAACTCTCCCGACTCGATTGCCCGGCTTATACGCAGGAGGGACTGCATGACCACGCGGCCAGCGCCAAGGTTGAGGTGGCCGACTTCGGAGTTCCCCATCTGGCCTTCGGGTAGCCCGACCGCTGGACCGTTCGTCGTCAGTTGCGCCCGTGGAAGCGTAGAGTCGTTCCACAGACGGTCCCAGTTCGGAGTCGCTGCGAGGTGGACGGCGTTGTCCTCGGCTGGCTCCCGCAGGCCCCAGCCATCGAGGATCAACAGCGCCACCCTGGTTCCGCTGCCCGCCGCGCCGGCCACCCCGCCAGCCTCTCCTTCCGTTCCTGCCGCCCCCATGCTGATCCCGCGAAAAGGTTTACACCACTTCTGACGATGTTTAAGATGGTGCGGATACCGCTCGGCGGAATGTAGACGTCCGATCGCTCCGCTGCCACCCGGCCGCTCGTTCAGGCCGTGCCGTGTCCCTCGAGTCGGATTGCTGGTGCCGCGAACTCCGTTCCCACACCTCCATATCGGTCCGGCGTTCGTCGCCGCGCTGCTCCTGTCCGCCGGTGTCGCTCGGGCGCAGGAAGCCGCGGATTCGGGCACGCTACCGGCGACGGATGCCTTGACGGCCGATGCGACGATGCTCGGGGAGCCGGGCGGGGCGGTGATCGCAGATGTCCGCCGGGCGGCGCCCGTTCAACTCCTGGAGGATGGGGGAGGCGCCTGGGTCCGGGTGCGTGTGGAGGGTTGGGTTTCCCGGGACGTGCTCGGCCCCGGCGCGGCGACGCCTGTGGTCGAGAGCGCAAGCCTCGCGGCCATCCGCGCTACCCCCGATAGATACGTCGGAAGCCGGGTGCGCTGGAACGTTCAGGCCGTGGCGCTGCAGCGAGCGGACTCGCTTCATTCGGACATGCAGCCGGGCGAGAGCTACCTCCTCGTCCGCGATCCGGACGGCGAGCTCGGTTTCGCCTATGTCGTCGTACCGCCGCCCTTGATCGACAGAGTGTCGGGGCTGACGCCGCTCCAGCGAATCCAGGTCGTGGCTACGGTACGGGTGGGTCGGTCACCGCTGACCGGACACCCGATCCTGGATCTCGTCGAGGTCGAATACTGAACCACCGAACGAACGTGATCGGACAGATCAGAAGTGCACTCCTGACCGTTCTCGTGGCCGCCTTGACGCCGGCCGCGCCGTTGACGGCACAGTTCGCGTTCGAGACGAGCGCAGTCGCGACGGAGTCGCCGTCGACGACTGAAAGGCCCTCGGATGCTGCCCCGCGTTTGAGGACGTTCGGTCACAGCAATGCCGTCAATGTGCTCCTCACGCGGCCGGGATCGCCGATGCACCCGGACCTGCTCGCCTCTTTGGGGGGTGGTTGGGAGTACGGTCATCGATGGGTCAGGCTCGGTGGCGAAGAGCCGGTCGGACTGCCCGGCGAGCCGGTGGGGCTTCCCGGAGAGCCCGTCGGACTCCCTGGGGTTCCAGTGACCGGATCGGCCGTTCCGCCCGCCCTCGCGGATCCGGCCGACGATCTGCCCGGCGTACCGCTTGGCGCCCAGGCAGAAGCCACCGCCACCGTTCGTCCTCCCGACGTGACGGCCCCGCCGCAGCCTGGCGTCTGGCTGCTCGAGAGCGGCTCGGGAACGTCGGTCACGGTGATCACGCAGGTGCCCGCGAGCCGGATGGTCAACGGACGGCTGAACGGGTACCACATCGGCTACTACCCGACGGCCGGATCGGGTCGGACGGACGCCTACGCTCCGCCCGACGCGTTCATCGAGGTGACTCCCGAGAACCGGGACCTGCCGGTCTCGAGACACCTCACCCTGGCGCAGTTCATCACCAAGGACCAGTTCAGCGTCTGGCCGAAATACGTCGCGCTCGATCCGCGGCTGCTGGACAAGCTCGAGCTGGTGATGCAGGAGTTGAACGCGATGGGGGTCAAGGCGGAACGCCTGCATGTGATGAGCGGGTTCCGCACACCGCAGTACAACGGCCCGGGGGGAGATGGTCGGGCGGCCCTCTCGCGGCACATGTGGGGTGACGCCGCCGACGTCTGGGTCGACAACGACGGCGACGGCCAGATGGACGACCTCAACGGGGACGGGTCGATCGATACCGGTGACGCAGCGGTGATGCTACGTGCCGTCGACCGGATCGAGCGTCGCTATCCCGAACTCGTGGGCGGCGCCGGGGTCTATCCAGCCACCCCGGCCCATGGTCCGTTCATTCACATCGACGCCCGGGGTCACTACTCGCGCTGGTGAGGCCGACCACCGGGACCTGGGTCAGATCAGCCCGCGGATCGTTCCCCCGATGTCCAGCGCCGCGCCCGTGATGAAGCGGGCCGCGGGTGACGCAAGGAAGACGATCGCGCGGGCGACGTCTTCCGGATCGCCGATCCCCATCGGCATCTGCCGGTCCTGCAGGAAGCGCTCGACTGCCGTGTCGCGGTCCACACCGCCATACTGCTGGACCAGCTGATCGACGATCCCGCCCTCCCGCGTCCACATCCTCGACCAGATCGGCCCCGGCAGCACCGTATTGACCCGCACCCTCGGTGCGTACTGCTTCGCCAGCGCCTTGTTCAGGTAGAGCAGTCCCGCCTTGAACGAACCATAGTCCATGAATCCCGGCTCGGGCTGCTTTGCCAGGTCGGAGCCCGTGATGACGACGGCTCCGTCGCCCCGGGTGGCCATCTCCGGCAGCAGCGCGCGGCACAGGCGGACGCTGCCCATCAGGTTGACGTTGAACGACGCGAGCCACCGGTCGTCATCGATCTCCTCGAACGGTGCAGCGTTACCGACTCCGAGATTGTTGATCAGGATGTCCGGCGCCCTTCCATATTCTCCCAGCACCCGCTGGACCGCGTGGCGAACGCCGTCGGCAGTCGCCAGGTCGGCGACGATCGTGGTGTGCCAGGCTCCGCCGTGCTCCTGGAGCGCGTCGGCATCGTGGTCCGCGACGATGACGGAGGCGCCTTCCGCCGCCAGCAGGTCAGCGGCGGCCCGGCCAATCCCATGTGCCCCGGCGCTCACGAAGGCGAGCTTCCCCGCGAGTTGTAGATCCATCCGCGTTCCTCCCGATCGGTAGTGGATTCGGCGGCGCTCCAGGCGGGACGACAGGGGAGAGCGCCCAGGGGTTCAAAGTTCGGAGCCGAACGGGACCGCGCAAGCCGATGACCGATGCGGGCTGCCCCGAGGTGGTCTTCCTGGGTTCGGGGAAGGGCCTTCCGAATTACGGTCCCCACGGTCGAGGCATTTTGGGGGTGGATGTATCCCGGGCTATGGATCCCAGCCCCCGGCCGATCGGCTGTGCAACTTGGCTCTCAGCTGCGGGGCCCCTTGCGCCTCGTGGACCGGCTGGCGAGCAACCGCTTCAGCTCACGGAACTGGGCCGCGTACGAAGGCCGAAGGCGCGGATCACGGAGGACTGCCGACGGATGCATCAGCGGGTAGACAATCAGCTCCGAGCTATCATACGTCACCCGCTCCAGTTCTCCCTGGACGAGGGTGATCTTCGCTTTCGGAAGGATGCTGCAGGGCGAATCGGCCGAGGGGCACCACGATCGCAGGTGCGATCAGCCTCACCTGCTCGCGAAGCCACCCGGCACATGCCCGCAACTCGGACGAACGCGGGGTCCGATTCGCGGGCGGCCTGCACCGAACCACGTTGGCGATGAAGACCTCATCGCGTCGCAGACCGGCTTCCTCGAGCATGGCGTCGAGCAGGGCACCGGATCTGCCGACGAACGGTCGGCCCATTCGGTCTTCGGTCTCACCGGGCGCCTCACCGACGAAGAGGACGCGCGCCCTGTCGTCACCCTTTCCGGGGACGACCTGGGTTCGGCTCAGGAAGAGATCGCAGCGGGTACACCTGACCATCACGTCGCGGAGCCGCTGGAGCGCGGGCGGGGAGGGATCGTCGCCGGGTAACCGGGGGGTTCGGAGGGGCCATCGCTGGCGTCGGGGGATGGCTCTCGGCTCATGAATCTTTGCGCCCCCGTCGAGCGTACTAGTGGTTGATCGCCCGAGTTGAACGCTTCTGGACCGAGGCATGTACTGTTCCACGTGCGGAGCTTGGATTCCCGACGGCCGGGCTACGTGTGACACGTGCGGAACCGCCGTTGCTCTTCCGGTACGGACGCCCGCAGTGGAGGGCGTGACGGGCTGGACCGGCGCGCCCGCGGCTCACGCGCCCCTGCTGCTGACCTGCCCCCGTTGCGAGTACCGGGGAGAGGGGCTCCCCTATTTCAGCCGCGGATCGCACGCCCTGGCGCTCGGGGCAGCAACGTTCTTCACGTTGCCGATGGCCTTCGGCGCGGGCGGACTGCTCTACTGGGGGCTACGTCACAACCATCGGATCTGCCCACGCTGCGGGCTGGGGTGGGGCAAGTTCGGGGAGCGCGCCAGGTACGGCGTTTCGGTGGCGAACAGGCCGCTCGACGTCCCATCGGTGTCGTTCTTGAACGCGGAGTCGCCGCGCAGAATCTGGTCGATCCTGCTCTTCATCGCGAGCGTGGTGCTGCTGATCGGCGGGGTGGTGAACCTGGAGGTGGTGCCGGTCCTGGTGGCCATGGGATTCGGGGGTGGCGCGTTCGCCTTGCACCGTTCGGCCAATCGCGCCCGTGAGGCACGCCGACAGGCGCTCCTCGCTTCGCTTCAGGCACAGGTGCTCGAATTGGCGCGGAAGAAGGGTGGGAGCCTTACCGTCACGGAAACCGCGGTGTCGCTAGGATGGCCCCTGCGGCGGGCGGAGAAGGTCCTTCACTCCCTCGACGACGGACTCCGTGTCGATTCGGAGGTCACCGACGAGGGGATCATCGTCTACCAGTTTCGCGAGATGTTGCTGGGTCGCAACGGCGGAACCGAATCCGCCAGCATCTGATCGGCCCGGTCCGGCGCGACCCTTCCCCAGTGCCCGATCTCGATCTCGACGATCCCGCCCGTCGCCAGCTTTGCGCGGGGCTTCGCTTCCGCCGCCATCTCTCCCAGTTCGGCCAGCGAGGGCACCGTCTCTCCATCGAGGTGCAGCAGAACGGCGATCAACCTCGTCAACGCGACGTAGTCGTCTACGCCATTGCGCAGGCGGCCAAGGTACATCCCGCTCGCGATCACCTCCGCGGGAACCATTCCAATGAGCGACTGCCTGAGCCTCTCCTGCAGATCCTCCACCAGGGGGCGCGCTTCCGCCCGCCCGGTCATCATCACGAAATCATCCCCGCCCACGTGGCCCGCGAAGCAGCGGCTCCCCGTGACCGCATGCCGCATGTGACGTCCGAGCGATTCGATGACGGAGTTCGCGGTCGAGAAGCCGAACCGGTCATTGAACGACTTGAAGTCGTTCATGTCGAGATAGCAGAGCGTGAACGGCTGTCCCTCGCGCCGGCGTCGGTCGAATTCGCGCTCGATCGACGCGCCGCCGGGAAGTCCGGTGGTCGGGTTCAGGTCTCGCCCCTGCTCGCTCAGGCGCAGGAGCGCATTCACCCTCGCCAGCAGCTCCCGCGTGTCGAACGGCTTGCTGATGAAGTCGTTGGCGCCGGCGGCGAATCCCTTGATACGGTCCTCGACGTCCCCCATCCCGGTAAGGATCAGCACCGGCAGGTGCTGCAGGGACGGGTCGTCCTTGATCATCCGGCAAACCTCGAAGCCGTTCGGATGACCCATCTGGTAGTCCAGCAGAACCAGGTCGGGGGGATCCGCGCGAACTTCAAGCAGGGCAGCCTCGCCATCCGCCACGGCGAGGACCGAATGATTCGCAGCTGAAAGCAGATCGACCACCATCGACCGCATCGAGGCGTCGTCTTCCGCGAAAAGGATTCGGCCCATCGAGAGTTTCCAGGGAGTATGGATTCGCTCACCGCGGCGGGGGTCCGCGCTGCCCCGCCGATGCCTAACATCGAGAACGTCGAGTCCGTCTGGAATGAGACAGCCGTGTGTCCGCGCGATCGTGCCCGCCCACGCGCGAGGGCCGGCTCAGGCGCTGCCCACGACTTCGTCGACCACCTGACGGATAGTATCGGACTCGAACCCCTTGCGGGCGAGAAGATTGTACAGCCTGCGGCGTCGTTTGCGCAGATCTTCGCCTCTTCGGGGGATGAACCTGGCGGCGACGCGACGGGCGAGATCGACCTCCGCGACCTGCTCCTCCTCGAGGATGTCTCGCAAAGCCTGCGCCGAAATGTTCTCCGGGATACCACGCGCGCGCAACTCCTGGGCGATCACACCGGGCGAGCGCGGCCGCGACCGGATCCGGCTGCGCACGAACGCTTTCGCGTACTCCTGATCATCGACCAGCCCGGCCGCAGCAAGCTCGTCCACCGAGCGATTGGCAGTATCCGCCGAAAACCCGCGCGCGCGAAGGCGTCGTTTCAGCTCGGCTCTGCCGCGGGCCCGCGTTCCGAGCAACCGGAGAGCGGTGTCCTTCGCGCGTATTTCGCTGTCCTGGCCCAGTATCTCCTCGATCGAGCTTGCGTCGAGCGTCTGGCCGACACGCAGTCCCGAGCGGACGACCGTTTCCTCGGAGAGCGTGAACCGGCGCGGTTCTCCGTCGTCGACCTCCAGGATCACCCGGGTTCTGTCGCGGTGCGGCCTGATTCGTACGATCCTCATCTACTCCTCACGGGGAGTGTCGGATCCCGCGGATGCTCTGTGCACTCGTCTTGATCGTCCCCATCTTCTGGTACCGGACAGAATCGCCCGCTCGGTGACCGGAAGAGACGAAATCTGTCGACGGCGACCCCGTGCCGCGAGGTGACGGGTCGATGCGGCCAGAGGGTGGCCCGTCCGGGACCGCGGCTCATGACAACCGGAACCCACGAGAAAAGTTGCTGGAAAGCCCGAGATGTTGAAGCAGATCTATCGCACGATAGAGGAAGTCCGCTTGCGCTTTGCCCCGGATCCCCGGACCGAGGTGTTCGAGATGGATGTCGAGCCGCGGGGGCGACGATTGGGGCTTACCGGAGCTGTCACCAGCTCCTGGGTCGCGGATGAGCTTCTCGATCGCCTGAGGTCCCTCGACCTTCCCGAGCTCGTCGACCGGATCGAGCGGCTGCCCTCGCTCGACGATGGCGATGGCCCGTGGGGCGTCGTGGCGGCTGCCGCAGCTCCCGTCCTGTCCGGGCCGATCGTTTCGTCGTCGCCCATGTCGCAGCTTCCGATGGGTCACGTCGTCGAGGTACTGCGGGCACACGGCCGCTGGCTTCAGTGCAGGTCGTCGGACAGGAACATCGGCTGGATACACCGCGGCTACCTGCGTCGCGTGAGCGAGGATGTCGCCGCGAAATGGGGTCCGGGGGCTTCGAACGTCCACATGAGCCTCGGGTGCGAGGTGGTGGGACTCGAGGATGGCAGCTCGATGCGTCTCCCGTGGGGTGCGTTGTTCGTTCGGGAGGGGCTGCGTGCCGTATTGCCGAACGGTCTGAGCGGCGAGCTGGTCGGCGAGGTCGTGGACGGCCGGGACCTTCCTTCGCTCTTCCCGTGCGATGGCCAGGCGATCGTCGAGACGGCGAGAGGCTGGCGGGGATCGCCGTATCTCTGGGGCGGAACGACGCCCTGGGGCGTGGATTGTTCGGGCCTCGTGCAGAGCATCTACCGCGCGCACGGGGTCGAGCTTCCGCGGGACTCGGATCAGCAGGCGGAGATCGGGATGGAGGTGGATCCGGGACGGAACTTCTCCTGGCTCCGTCCGGGCGACCTGCTCTTCTTCGCGGAAGAACCCCACCGGGTCTCGCACGTGGCGATCTCCACGGGTGGGTCCGGGATCATCCACTCGGCGCTCGGGAGCGGGGGAGTCGTCGAGAACGACCTGCTGGAACGGCGGGACTACGAGCGGGAGCTGCGGTCGTGGTTCGTCGGCGCCCGACGCGTCATTCCTACGGGATCGTAAGGACCTGTCCGATCTGCAGGCGACGCGGCTGGACTCCGGGGTTGGCCCGCTGCAGCTCCGTTACCGAAATGCCGTAGGAGCGGGCGATTCCGTCGAGAGTCTCGCCGCTGCGCACGCGATGCGTCCGGGCCGAGGGTGCGGCGGGGATTTCCACCGGCGCCGGTTCGACGGCCACGGGCGGAACGGCCGGCGCGGACTCGGCCTCGAGGCCCTCGAGCGCTGGCCCGATCGGCTCCTCGACCGGTTCTTCCACCTCGAATTCCGCAGCGGATTCCCGAATCGGCCGGGTGAATCGCGCCAGCCTCGACCCGATCGCGTCCTCCATACGCTTCGCCTGGTAGGTCGATGGAACGTCGTTGACGAGGATGCTGAAGGCCAGCAGCTCGCCGTTGGCCGCGCGTACGTAGCCCGATAGGCTCGAGACGTTGGAGATGGTCCCCGTCTTGGCTCTCAGGTTGTTCGCGGCGGGGGTGGCGGCCATGCGGTTGCGCAGGCTGTGGGCGCCGCCCTGGCGGGAGGCGGCCATCGGGAGCGATTCCATGAACACTTCGCCGACCTCGGTCCGGCGCATCAGATCGAGCAGGTGCACCGTCGAGCGCGCCGTGACGCGGTTGTCCGGAGACAGCCCCGATCCGTCCACCAGGTTCATGCCTGTGAAGTCGAAGGGCTTCTCGCACTCCAGGAAGTACTGAACCGCCCGGGCGCCCGCCTCGAAGCTGCCCTCCCCGAGCACGACCCGGCCGACCGTCTTGAACAGCGCCTCCGCGTACAGGTTCTGGCTGAAGTGGTTGGTGACCGTCACTACCTCGCGCAGCGACGGCGACAGGTGGATCCCGACGACGCGTGGCGGAACGGGGCTGCCGGAATCGTCCCCCTGCGTCCGCTCCCCACGACGGATCGGGGACGCCGCCGCCACGCGGATGGTATTGACGGAGCCACCGACCTTGACGCCCGCCTCTTCGAGGACCGACCGGAAGGCCGCCGCCGCGTAGTTGGCCGGGTCCGTAACCGGGAGGGTCCGGGCGACCCCGGGGTGCCCACGTACGATCTGGCCCTCGATGACCAGCCCGGTCGGATCGTAGGCGAAGCGGATCCGGGTTCCCCCACTACTTACGGTCGTGACGCGATTGTTGATGAGCAGGCCGGAAGTTTCGGGCGTCGTCCGGATCTGCGCGGGTTCACCCGGCGCTCCCGGAACCACCCGCAGGCTCACCACGTTCTCCGCGAGCGACAGCGCGCCTACGGGAGCCGAGTAGGTGTCGAGCCTGTACTGCTCCTTCCAGCCATTACCGATCCACTGGTCGTCGAAATAGCTGCCGTCGCCGATCACATTACCGGTGATCTCGCGAATGCCGTTCGCGACCAGCGAGTCCGCGAGCGCCCGCAACGGGGTCAGGGCGCCCGGGAGCATCCGGCTGGAGATCGCTGGATCTCCCGTTCCGTACAGGATCAGATCCCCGTAGAGGATCCCGTCGACGATCTCGCCGTCGGCGAGCGCGTAGGTCGAGTAGCGGAACTCCGGGCCGAGGTAGTAGAGGGCCGCCGCCGTGGTGTAGAGCTTCATGTTGCTCGCCGGGGCGAGCGGCATGTCCGGATTGAGTGCGAAGAGGGTGTCGCCCCGGTCGAGCGAGACCACCAGGATCCCCTGAGCGCCGCTGCGCGATCCCGAGGTTCCGGCGATGGCCTGGAGGTCTCGCTGAAGCTGAAGGACCTCGATCGACGGGGGTTCTGGCCTGGCGACTACGGGCGCGGGCTGTACGACCCCGGCCTGAGGCGACCACGCCTGCGATGCAACCGCCCCCGCGCTGGATACCGATAGCGGCTCCGGCGCGAGACCGAGTAGTGCCGCGGCGACCAGCGGCACGCTCATCAGGCGGCGCATCGAAATCATTTTCTTGTGAAGATCTGAGTACCGGATGCGTACTATCGAATCCGGTCGGGAGTTCCCACACGGCACCACGCCGAGCGCTACATCAGCAAACGGACGAGGAGGAGACCGACGCCGATGCCGGACAGCCCCCCTGCCAGAACCACCACCACGATCCAGAATCGTCGCCCCGACCGTCCATACGGCACTGCACGCCTCCGTTGCCCGTCAACCGAAAAGACAGTGTAGCACCAACGAAGTCGAGTTGCGAGGAGTGTGCCGGGACAGGTTGAGATGCATTGATGCGGCGCGTATTGTTCCAGGCTTCGACCGCTCCGGCCGGGATGTAACGCGCTGATGATCATTGGTATCGGAATCGACTTGGTGGAAGTGGAGCGCGTGCGGCGATTGCTGGCGCGTCATCCGCGGCGCGGGCTGGAGCGTCTTTTCACCGAGGCGGAAGTCGGCTACTGCTCCGGCCGCAGGGACCTCCACGAGTCGCTGGCGGCACGCTATGCGGCCAAGGAAGCGCTGTTCAAGGCGCTGGGAACGGGCCTTTCCGGAGGGTGTGGGTGGCGCGACGTGGAGGTGGTCGTCGGCGCCAGCGGCGCCCCGAGCATAACGCTTCGTGGCGTCACGCGGCGCCTCGCGGATCAGCTGGGCGTGAGGAGGACCCACCTGTCGCTGACCCACGCTGGTGGGCTGGCCGGTGCATACGTCGTCCTGGAGGGGGAGGGTAGGGACCGTCTGGAATGAATCATAAGCGAGCTCCTCGACGCGGGCGATGTGGCCGCCGCCGAACCGCTCTTCCGGCAGGCACTCGAAGCTAACCCGCGAAACGCCGAGGCGCTTGTGGGCCTCGCCGTCATCCACCTGGAGCGGGGCGAACGCGAGCAGGCCGAGGATCTGCTAGAGCGGGCAGGAAACGACCGGCAAGCGAAAGCTCTTCGCCACCACATCTTCCTCCACGACTTCGCCGAAAAGAACGACGCCGACCAGATTGCGCGTGAAGCGGCCGAGAACCCAAAGGATCCGCGGGCGCGC
>CAZJEH010000080.1:0-16358 GCA_964544905.1 uncultured Gemmatimonas sp. | reverse complement strand
GCCAGGAACCACGGATGGTCCTGCAGCTCGACCATCTCCACCAGGTCCCCGTCGGGGGACGTTCCGCTGATCACCATCCCGGCCTCGACGAGAGCCTCGCGGTAGTCGTTGTTGACCTCGTACCGGTGCCTGTGACGCTCGCTGATCTCGTTCGTGCCGTAGATGCGTGCCGCCCGGCTCCCCGGCGCCAGGCGGGCCGCAAAGGCGCCGAGCCTCATCGTCCCGCCGAGATCCGTGACCTCGCGCTGCGAGTTCATCAGGCAGATGACGGGGTGTTCGGTGTCGCTCGCCCATTCGGTCGAGTGGGCCCCGCGCAGGCCGCACACGTTTCGGGCGAGCTCGATGATCGCCGTCTGCAAGCCCAGGCAGATGCCGAAGAAGGGAAGCTTGTTCTCGCGCGCCCAGCGGATGGCGTTCAGCATCCCCTCCACGCCCCGCACCCCGAACCCTCCCGGGATCAGCAGCCCGTGGTAATCGGCGAGTTTGTCGGCCGACGCGCCGCGCTCGAAGTCCTCCGACGAGATCCAGTCGATGTCGACACCCACGTCGTTGGCGATGCCGCCGTGGATCAGCGCCTCCTGCACCGACTTGTAGGAGTCCACCAGGGCGACGTACTTGCCGACCACGGCGATCCGTACCCTGCCCTTCTTCGGCTCCTTGATCCTCTTCACCAGGTCGCGCCACTGCGCCAGGTCGGTCTTCGGCGCATCGAGGTGCAACTTGCTCAGCACGAGATCGTCGAGGTGCTGATCGCGATACACGAGGGGCACCTCGTAGATGGTCTGGACGTCCGGCGCATCGATGACCGCACCTACGTCCACGTTCGCGAAGAGCGCGATCTTCCTGCGCAGGTCCGCGCCCAGTCGCTGTTCCGACCGGCAGATGAGGATGTCGGGCTGAATTCCGATCTCCATCAATTCGCGCACGGAGTGCTGCGTCGGCTTCGTCTTCAGCTCGCCGGCGGCGGCGATGTACGGCACCAGCGTGACGTGCACGAAGAGCGTGTTCTCACGACCGATCTCCTGCCGGTACTGACGGATCGCCTCGAGGAACGGAAGGCTCTCGATATCACCGACGGTTCCGCCGATCTCCGTGATCACCACATCGTGGTTCGGACCCAGTCTCCGGATGGCCGCCTTGATCGCGTCCGTGATGTGGGGGATCACCTGAACCGTCGCGCCGAGATAATCGCCACGGCGCTCCTTTGTGATCACGTCCTGGTAAATCCGGCCGGTCGTGATGTTGTTGGCCTGCGACAGCGACTGGTCGATGAAGCGCTCGTAATGTCCCAGGTCCAGGTCGGTCTCCGCACCGTCGTCGGTGACGTAAACCTCCCCGTGCTGGAAGGGCGATAGCGTCCCTGGATCGACGTTGATGTACGGATCGAATTTCTGGATGGTCACCCGAAGCCCGCGCTCCACCAGGAGCCTCCCGATCGAGGCTGCGGCGATCCCTTTGCCGAGGGAGGATACGACACCCCCTGTCACGAAGATGTACTTGGTCGGGGTCGTGGTCTGTTCGGTCATCGAGGTCCCAGGCGTTGAAGTGTGGTCTCGTCCGGTGCTCACTGTCTGTTCCCGGGCTCAGCTCGCTCTCAGGCGCAGCTCAGCCCGCTCTGCGTCTTCCGGGGTATCCACCCCTCCCTCGGCGCTGTCCGCCACCGCCACGCCGATGCGCAGCCCGGCGGCCAGCGGCCGCAATTGCTCGAGGCGCTCCAGATTCTCGAGTTCGTGCACAGGGAGCTCGACCCAGCGTTGCAGCGCCTCTGCCGTATATGCGTATACCCCGATGTGCCGCAGGAACTCTCCCGACGCGAACTCGGCTGCCGTCGGTTCTCCCTGCCGGACATGGGGGATGGGTGATCTGGAAAAATACAGGGCTCCACCGTCAGCTCGGCGAACCACCTTCACGACCGACGGGGAGCGCCACTCTTCACGCGTCTGGATCCGGGACGCCACCGTCCCTACGTCCCAACCATCCTTCACCAGCCGGATCGCTTCCTCGAGGTGAAGCGGATCCACGAACGGCTCGTCGCCCTGAACGTTCACGATAAGTGGGAATCCGCGATAGCGAATCCGCCGGGCGACCTCCGCGACACGGTCCGTGCCCGAAGGGTGGGTCTCCGACGTCATCTCAACCGTAGCACCGATCGAGCTAGCGTGTTCTGCTATCTCGTCGCTGTCGGTGGCAATGACGACGCAGTCGAAGAGCGGAAGCGACACGACGCGCCGCCAGACCCACTCGACGAGGGGGCGTCCCGCGATGATATGGAGGGGTTTGCGAGGGAGACGGGTCGACCCCAGCCGGGCAGGAATCACCGCCAGGGTCTGGCCGCTCATGCGGTTATCGGTCGGGGATCGGGCGTGAAATTAGCAATAATCACGCCACGAATAGTATCCCCGCTCGCACCCTTTGTCAAAAAGGTCCGAGTCGACCGCCGGATGAGCTGCCGAACGGAACCTGGGCTCCCAGCCTGAGCTTCAGGCTGAGCGGACGCACCGAAGGGTCGGTCACCAGAACCGCGTGGAAGAGCTGGACTTGGATCCCGGCTCCGGCGTTCTGTCCCAGGTCAGGCACGGCGTCGCCTGTGCGCCATGCGGCACCCGCGGCGTGCTCGAAGCGGAGAGCGGGGCTGCCCACGAGGGGCAGAAGTACACGGTCGAGCGGTATCAGGTAGATCGACTCGACGAAGACCACGTGGTCGCCGCGCATCGCCGCGTCCGGGAAGGTGGGCAGCGTCCCCGAGCCCCCGACGTGGCTCCAGCGCTGGAGTGGCGCTTCCCCCCCGCCGAGGGGAAGCATGACGAACCCCGTGACGGCCAGCTCGTGGTTCCAGAGGGCAAGGCTCGACCAGCTGGCGGAGGCGGTGAACTGAGCAAAATCGAAGTCGCCGAGCCCGTCCGGAGCCCATTCGACGGCGATCGCGCCACTGAAACGGGCGGTAGCGCCCTGCCAGCCCGCCAGCGCGGAGGCGACTACAGACACCACTTCCCCGTCGTCGATCCGTGGGTTCTCCCGCCAGCCTTCCTCGTCGTCGAAGAGGCTCCATGGGTTGGATGCGACGAGCGAGCGGTCCCGGGACGCGCGAAGGGTAATTGCCGGCGCGATGAACCCCTCGCCCTGGATCAGGGGAGGCGGAGGAGTCCGGGCGATGGTCAGCGACACTTCATCCGACTCGAAGTAGTCCCGCGTGTCGGACTGCACCAGTAGCGACGAGAACGTATTCGGCAGGTCGCCACGGATCCACGCGTCAGGCGTGCGCGTCGCCCGGGAGGCGCGCAGGGTAATCATCGAGCGAGCTGAGGTGCGCAACCGCACGTCCACACCGCCGGTAACCCTCTCCCGTGCAAACCGGTAGCCCACGACGGGTCTGATCGACAGCGTGGCCGTGTCCCGACCCCCGAAGCGAAGCTCGGGCCCCCACGAAAGGGACAGTCCGTCAACCCGGTCGTAGGTCGGGAGATCGAGACCGATCAGGTTGGGCAGGTGGAAGACCGAGGGAGGAGGAGGGGGAACGATGCGTACCGCGATCCCCTGGCCGGTGGATGAAACCTCGGTCCGCGCGCGGAGGTCGCTGTAGACCGGAGTCGGTGCGGTCGCAAGGCCTGAGACGTAGGCGCCTCCCCAGCCGAGGACTGCGATCGCCCCCCCGACCGACGCTTGCGGCCTGACGAAAAAATCGCCTTGCAGAACGACGACGGCCCCCGTGATCCGCCCCTGGAGCGTCACCCGAGATCCGGCGACCACAACGTCTCCGGGGATGACCTCGTCCGGACCGATCAACGTGTCGCGGTCGAGCACGAGGTACTGACCCCTCGCCACCACCTCGCGCAACACCTCGCCGGCGGGGTCGTTGCCTGGATTGTCGAGCGTGATCTGCTGGCCGTGAAGCGTTCCCGCGAAGACCGCGATCGCGACCGCTACCGATATCAGTCTCCGCAAGATCCTCAGACGGTCTCCAGGAAGTTTCGAAGCAGCGACAGGCCGTGTTCGCTGGCGATGGACTCCGGATGGAACTGAACGCCCCAGACGGGGAACCGCCGATGACGCACCGCCTGGATCTCGTCCTCGAAACCTTCCTCGGCGGTCCTCGCGACGACCTCGAGATCTCCGGGGAAATCCTCGGGATCGATGATGAGGGAATGGTAGCGGGTCACCGTGAGCGGTGACGGGATGCCCTCGAAGATCCCCTCGCCCCCATGCTCGATCACCGACGTCTTCCCGTGCATCAGCCGACGGGCGCGCACGATCCGACCGCCGTATGCCGCCCCGATAGCCTGGTGTCCGAGACACACTCCGAGGATCGGAATCCGTTCGCCGAGCGTCCGGATCAACTCGACCGACACCCCGGCCTCGGCCGGGGTGCACGGGCCGGGTGAGATGACGATAGCATCGGGCGACAAACGGTCGATCTCCTCGACCGTCAGCGCGTCGTTGCGGTAGACCGTCGGCTCCGCTCCCAGGTGGCCCAGGTACTGAACCAGATTCCAGGTGAAGCTGTCGTAGTTGTCGATGACCAGAAGCATTTTCGTTCCTGTCCGGCGCTCTCCCCCCACGACTCGCCGATGCGCGTGGGGCTACGCGCGTGGATGGAAGGAGCGATGGACCTCCATCAGATAGCGACGGTCCACGTGGGTGTAAATCTGCGTCGTCGAGATGTCGGCATGCCCGAGCATCTCCTGCACCGCGACGAGGTCGGCTCCGCCCTCGAGCAGGTGCGTGGCGAAAGAGTGGCGCAGCGTGTGAGGACTGACCGGTTTCTCGATCCCCGCCGCCTCCACGTGCTGCCTCAGGATCTTCCAGACCCCCATGCGCGTCAACGGCCGCCCCTGCGCGTTCAGGAAGACCCTGCCCTTCCCCTGCCCTTTCTCGATCCTCGAACGAACCTCTCGAAGATACAGTGAGAGCGCTCCGATCGCGCGCCGTCCCAGGGGTACGATCCGTTCCTTCGATCCCTTGCCCCGGACCAGCGCGACCTCCTCGTCGAGCGAGAGGTCCCTGAGTTGGAGGTCGATGAGCTCCGAAACCCGCACGCCGCTCCCGTACATGAACTCGAGCAGTGCCCGGTCCCGCCAGGCCAGCGGGCGCGAGACGTCGGGAGCGTCGACCAGCCGCTCGATTTCGCCGACCGTCAGAACCTCCGGCAGCTTTCGCCACCCACGAGGCGGCTGAAGCTTCTCACTCGGATCCGTGACGACCAGCCCTTCCGCCAACAAGAAGCCGAAGTACGTCCGGAATGCGGAGATGTTCCGGCTGATCGAGGACGGAGCCAGCCCAAGATCCTTCAGGTTGAGCACCAGGGCACGCAGATCCGCCGTGGTGGCCTCTCCCGGTTCGGATCGCCCACGCGCGCGAACGAAAACGGCCAGGCGCGTGACGTCGTGCTCGTATGCCTGGAGGGTGCGGTCGGAAGCGCCTCGCTCGAAACGCAGGTGGTCCAGAAACCGCTCCAGATGGAAGTCGCGTCGTAACCGGTCGGCGGCCTCCTCCAACGCGTCCTGCGTTCTCACGCTCCCTCCTCGCCCGGGTCTTCCTTCAGGCGGCGCGTGACTCGCCACCACACCCCGGCCGCAACGATCAGCACCCCGGCGACGAGCCATAGCCATCCCCCAACCCGCTCCACAACCGTCAGGATCCGGTTCAGGTTGGCTCCCGCGAACGCTCCCAGGTACACCAGAAACCCGTACCAGATGCCTGACGCCAGGATGATCGGCACAGCCGTGCCCCAGAACCCGAGACGCGCCACCCCGGCGAACACGGGTACGATCGGCCTGAAGACGGGCAGGAAGCGGCTGAAGAAAATAATCGGGAACCCGAACCGGCGATACGCCGCCGCCAGCGCATCGACCTGGTTGGGAGCGAGCAGGAACCGCCCCAGACGACCGGTGAAGAAACCCGGACCGTACCGGCGGCCCAACGCATACACCAGGAGCGCGCTCCCTGCGTTCGCCAGCCACGCGGCGACGAAGAGAATCAACGGATCCGCCCGGCCAGCACCGGCAGCCACTCCGCCAACAGCGATCATTACGTCCGCCGGGATCGGCGGAACGATGTTCTCGAGCGCGGCGAGTAACCCTACAACAAGATACAGAACCCAGTCGGGGATGGTCGCAAGCCAGACGAGGATCGCCTCGGCGCGCTGCATCATTCGTAGTCACCCGGAGTGTACTGCTGACCCACCGCAGAACCGGACTCCTCGCCGAACGTTCTCCGCGACAGCCCTGCTGACGATCCCGGCTCCGAACGTCGCCAGGGTAACGAATCCCCCGGAGTCCTCGCCGGGACCTCGTGAAAACCCACGAGACGCGAAGTCGGGTCGCCGCAGTTTCCCTGACATTTTCGCGTCGACGATCGTCACGTTATTCCAGATGAACTACATAAAGGCGGTCGTCCAGAGTCGTTCGAGGTACAGAGAACACCAACTCCCGGGAACGTCGGAAGTAGCTCGCGGCTCGCCTCTGTCGGCCGGATCGATGTGGGGCGGGATCGCGCTACGGTCGAACGACGTCGGGTGCGTGACGGGCGTGCACTCGGTCCTGATCCTCGATCCGATCGATCAGCGCAACGGCGTGAACGGCGATCCCGTCGCCGCTTCCGATCCAGCCGAGGCCCTCGTTGCTCTTCGCTTTGACCGAGACGTGCCGTGGCGAGATACCTATCGCGTCCGCAAGCCGTGTGCGCATGGCCTCGGCGTGTGGACCGATCCGTGGCTGCTCCGCGATAACGGTGACATCCACGTTGACGACCTGGTAGTTCTCGGCCTCGAGGAGTGCGACGGCGCGAACGAGCAGAGCGATGGAATCGGCGCCTCGATAGGCTTCGTCGCTGGGGGGAAAGTGGGTCCCGATGTCACCGAGGGCCGCCGCACCGAGGAGGGCGTCAGTGACGGCGTGGGCGACCGCGTCGGCATCCGAGTGACCGGCAAGCCCAAGGTCGCCCGGAATCTCGACGCCACCGAGGACCAGACGGCGTCCGCGCACGAACCGATGAGAGTCGTATCCGTGTCCGATGCGCACGGTCGTTCGCTAACGGGTGGGTGCGGAGGAAGGAGCCCCGCCGTTCTCAGTTGCGACGGCCCTTGCGGCGAAGGCGGAGGGTCGCGCCCCGCCGCCTTTTCTCAGCCCGGTTAGGGAGGCCTGGCCGCCCGAGCGCATCACTCCGCCCAGCGACGAATGGCGAGGCTGACGTTGTGGCCGCCGAACCCGAAGCTGTTGGACAGCGCGAGGTCCACCTGCCGGCGCACGGCGCCGTTCGTCGCGTAGTCCAGATCGCACTCAGGATCGGGAACCGAGTAGTTGATCGTCGGGGGGATGATCCCGTGGCGGCAAACCAGGGCAGTGATGACCGCCTCCACCCCTCCGGCCGCGCCGAGGGTGTGACCCGTCATCGACTTCGTGGAGCCGACCACGAGCTTGTAGGCGTGATCGCCGAACGTGGTCTTGATCGCCATCGTCTCGTTGACGTCGTTCGCCGGCGTGGAGGTACCGTGGGCGTTGATGTACCCGACGTCCGTAAGGGCGGCTCCCGCGTCGCGAAGGGCTGCCTTCATGGCCCGGACCGCTCCCTCCCCACCCGCGGCGGGAGCGGTGATGTGGTAGGCGTCGGCCGTCTGCCCGAATCCGACGATTTCCGCGATAATGGTCGCCCCGCGCGCCCGGGCGTGCTCCAACTCTTCGAGGACCAGGATTCCGGCACCCTCGCCGAGCACGAAGCCATCGCGCGTAGCGTCGAAGGGGCGGCTCGCCGTCTGGGGCGAGTCGTTGCGCTCGGAAAGCGCCGTCATGGCGGCGAATCCCGCGATCGTCATCGGCGTCACGCTGGCTTCCGTGCCGCCCGTGATCATCACGTCCGCCTCCCCGGTCTGGATCGAGCGAAAGGCATTGCCGATGGCGTGTGCGCCCGACGCGCAGGCGGACACAGTCGCGTAGTTCGGCCCCTTGGCGCCATAGCGGATCGAGATCAGGCCGGCCGCGATGTCCGCGATGAACATCGGAACGAAGAAAGGAGAGACGCGCCCCGGCCCCTTCTCGACGAACCGGCCGTGCTGTTCCTCGAAGGTCGCGATGCCCCCGATCCCACTGCCCACGATCACGCCGAATGTCTCGGGATCGATCGCCGACCGATCATCCTCGAGCCCCGCCTCCCGCATCGCCTGCACGGCTGCGGCGATCGCCAGCTGCGCATACCGATCCGTCCGCTTGACCTCCTTCCGGTCGATGTACTCGCCCGGATCGAAATCCCGCACTTCTCCGGCAAAGCGGACGTCGAGGTTCGAGGGATCGAACGACGTGATCGTGTCGATACCGCTGCGACCCTCGAGGAGGGACGCCCAGGAGCTGGGAACGTCCTTCCCCACGGCGCAGATGAGCCCTGTGCCGGTGATCACGACACGTCGGTTCATCACCCTCTACCCTCTATCAGTTGTCCCGAGGGCTTTCAGCCCTGCTGCGCCTTGATGTACTCGATCGCGTCACCGACGGTCTGCATCTTCTCGGCATCCTCGTCGGGGATCTCGATCCCGAACTCCTCCTCGAAGGCCATGACGAGCTCAACCGTATCGAGCGAGTCGGCTCCGAGATCCTCCACGAAGGAGGCGCTCGAGGTGACCTTCTCCGCCTCGACACCAAGCTCGTTGATGATGATGTCCTTTACCCTCGCCTCGATGTCGGCCATCGTCAGCCTCTCCTTTAAAAGTTCGGAATCCCTCGACCCATCGGGGTCGATAGCGCGTGATACTACTAGATGACCATCCCGCCGTCCACCACCAGGACCTGGCCTGTGATGTAGCCGGCGGCAGGTCCTGCGAGGAAGCGAACAACCCCCGCGATCTCCTCCGGTTGCCCGAGCCGTCCGAGGGCGATCTGACCCATCAGCGCCTCGCGCGCGGCGTCGGGAAGCTCGGCGGTCATGTCCGTCTCGATGTAGCCAGGGGCGACGGCGTTGACCAGGATGTTGCGTGAGGCCAGCTCCCGCGCGACCGCCTTGGTGAGACCGATCAGGCCCGCCTTCGAGGCAGCGTAGTTGGACTGCCCCTTGTTGCCTACGATCCCCACCACGCTGGTGATATTGATGATCCGGCCCGCCCGCCGCTTCATCATCCCCCTCGAGGCCGCCCGGATCGTGTTGAACGCTCCGCGGAGGTTGGTGTCGAGGACGGTGTCCCAGTCCTCGTCCTTCAACCGCATGAGGATGTTGTCCCGCGTGATCCCCGCGTTGTTCACGAGGATGTCGATCCCGCCGAAATCCTCTTCAACCTGTCGAACGAGCGCATCGACCGCCGCAGGGTCGGCCACGTCGACGGCGTAGGCCTTGTGCCCGCTTCCCGGGAGCGCGGACGCGGCCTGCTCCGCCCGGGATGCATCACGCGCGGTAACGGCGACCCGCGCCCCACCCTCCGCCAGAGCGACGGCGATGGCACGCCCGATCCCACGCGAACCTCCCGTCACGAGAGCGGTCTGACCCGTCAGCTCCACGTTACGCTCCTTTCCGCAGGAACACACCCACCTGTTCAGCGCTCGAGAGGGCCTCCCCCGTCACCGAGCGGTCGATGCGTTTGAGCAAGCCCGTCAGCACTGCACCCGGACCGACCTCGACAAACCGCGTCGCACCGAGTCCGAGCATCGTCTGCACGCACTGCGACCAGCGCACCGGAGAGGTTAGCTGTCGCACGAGCAGTTCGAGCCCCTCTGCGCCGGTGCCGACTGGCTCGGCAGTCACGTTGGATACCACGGGGAACGCGGGGTCGGCCAGTCCGGTGCTTTCGAGAGCCTGTCTGAGCCCCGCGGCGGCTGGCTCCATGAGCGGCGAGTGGAAGGCGCCCGAGACATTCAGGGGAATGACCTTCCGCGCACCGGCCTCGGTTACCAGGGCCTCCGCACGCCGGACCGCGGCGACGTCGCCGGAGAGCACCAGCTGACCGGGTGAATTGAAGTTCGCCGCCACGACGACCGCGCCGGTGTCCGCCGAGGCTCGACGGCAGGCTTCCACGGCCGCGGCGTCATCGAGACCGATAACGGCGGTCATCGTGCCCTCGCGTTGGGTGCCGGTCTCGTACATGAGTTCGCCGCGGCGGCGAACCACTCGCAGGGCGGCCGCGAAATCGAGACTTCCGGCGGCGACGTAGGCGCTGAACTCGCCGAGCGAGTGGCCGGCGCCGACGCGCACGTCCAGACGCATCTCCGACTGGAGGATCCGCCACACCGCGACGCTGTGGACCAGGATCGCAGGTTGCGCGTTGACCGTCAGTGTCAGCTCGGTCTCCGGACCTTCCCAGCACAGCCGCGAAAGCCCGAAGCCGAGGATTTCGTCCGCTTCCGAGAAGGTTTCGCGAGCGATGGGGTACTCCCGAGCGAGGTCCTGCCCCATCCCGACGAATTGCGCCCCCTGACCGGGGCATTGGAGCGCGATCACCATCTCACCACGTTCGCGGCCCAGGTGAAGCCCGCTCCGAAAGCCACCATCAGAATCAGCCCACCATCGGGGAGCACTCCGCACTCCCGGGCCTCGTCCAGCGCCACAGGAATCGAGGCGGAGCTCATGTTCCCGTAACGGTCGACGTTGACGAACACCTTCTCCATCGGGATGTTCGCGTACTTCGCCGCCGCTTCGATGATGCGGATGTTCGCCTGGTGGGGAACGAGCAGGTCGATGTCGGCACCGGTGAACCCGCCGCGCCGCAGGGCGCCCTCAGCGGCCTCACACATCGAGCGAACCGCGGACTTGAAGACCTCGGGGCCGGCCATCTTGACCATGTGAGCCCGCTCTTCCAGCAGTCCGGGGTCGAGCGGGATTCGGGACCCACCGGCCGGGCGGTACAGGAGGTCGCCGAGCGTTCCGTCCGACTTCATGAAGGACGAGAGGATCCGACCCTTCTCCGCGTCGTCCGCCTGGATGACCGCCGCTCCGGCGCCGTCGCCGAAGAGGACGCAGGTCGTCCGATCGGTCCAATCCAGGATCGAGCTCATCTTCTCGGTGCAGACGAGCAGGATCGTCTTCGCGTGGCCCGCCAGGATGTGTCCCTGGGCGATCGACAGGCCATAGAGAAAACCGGAGCACGCCGTCGCGAAGTCGTAGGCACCGGCGTTCCGCGCCCCGATCATCGCCTGGATGTCGCAGGCGGTCGATGGCAGGAGTCGATCCGGCGTGGCGGTGGACACCAGCAACAGGTCGATTTCCTCGGCGGTCACGCCGGCGGCCGCCATTGCTCGCCGGCCCGCCTCGGCGCCCATGTGGGCCGCACCCATCTCTGCCGGAGCCACTCGTCGCTCGCGAATCCCCGTGCGTGTCCGGATCCATTCATCCGAGGTGTCGACGATGGTCTCCAGTTCCTGGTTCGTCATCACCCGGTCGGGAAGGAACCGCCCCGTTCCCGTGATCCGCGCTTGCCTCAGCAGTCCGCCACTTTCCACGATCATGAAACTCCACGGCCACGCTCGGCATGGCCCAGGCGATTCCGGATGTGCGAGAGGATGTTCTGCTCCACCGACTGCACGGCTACCCGGATCGCGTTCGTCAATGCCTTCGGGGGCGAGCTCCCATGGCAGATGATCACCACCCCCTGCACTCCCAGCAGGGGCGCGCCGCCGTATTCCGTGTAATCCAGGATACGGTAGAGGCGTTTCAGGTCCAACTCGACCTGCGCCTGGCTCATCTCCTGCCCCAGGAGCTGCAGGATGAACTCCGCCACCGACTCGTAGAACTTCAACAGCACGTTGCCGATGAAGCCATCACACACCAGCACGTCACACTGGTGGTCGATGATCCCCCGGCCCTCGACGTTCCCGACGAAGTTCAGGCCGGACTCGGCCAGAATCTGGTGGGCCTGCAACGCGTGTTCGTTCCCCTTCTCCGGTTCCTCGCCGATGTTGAGCAGACCGACGCGGGGCTGCTCCACGCCCATCACGTCCTCGGCATAGATCGCTCCGAGGTGGGCGAACTCGAGTAACTGGGAGGGTCGCGTGTCGACGTTGGCGCCCGCGTCGATGAGGAGGGTATACCCACGGCGGGTCGGCAGGATAGCTCCCACCGGAGGACGATCGACGCCCGGGAGCGCGCCCAGGATCATCAGCGATCCTGCCATCACCGCCCCCGTCGAACCGGCACTGATGAACGCGTCGACTTCTCCTCGCTTATGGAGGTTCAGGCCGACGACGATCGAGGAATCCTGCTTCCGCCGGATCGCCTGCGCGGGAGGCTCGCCCATCTCGATCCGGCGAGGCGCGTGAACGATTTCCACCCGCTCCCGCGGGACGTCGTCGTGCAACCGCAGCTCAGCCTCGATCCGGTCACGATCTCCAACGAAGACGAGCTGGAAATCGCCTTCAAGGGAGCGTAGAGCATCGACCGCGCCCTGGACCTCGATGGTCGGGGCGCGATCGGAACCCATCGCGTCCAGGGCGATCCGCATGGCGGAGGAACGCGCTTAGATCTCTTTGACTTCGAGTCTCTGCACGTTGCGGTAGTAGCCGCACGTCGGGCAGACACGATGCGGAACATGGGAATCCCCGCATCGCGGACAGCTGGCGATGGCGGGCATCTGCGCCTTCACATGCGTGCGCCGCTTGCGCTGACGCTGCTTGGACTGGCGCTTCTTCGGTACGGCCATTGGCCCTCTTTCTCAGGTCAGTCGAATTCGATGTTCTTCAGCACGTCCCAGGGACTCGACCGCTCCTCGGGTGCGCATCCGCACTCCTGCACGTTCAGGTCGGCTCCACACCGGGGGCACAACCCCAGGCAATCCTCCCGGCACAGCACATAGTCCGGCG
Source organism: uncultured Gemmatimonas sp. (assembly GCA_964544905.1). GTDB lineage: Bacteria > Gemmatimonadota > Gemmatimonadetes > Longimicrobiales > Longimicrobiaceae > WHSP01. Next base: position 3,594 of record CAZJEH010000080.1, on the reverse strand, counting down.
CGCGAAGGAGAACCTGCTCACGGATCGCCATCGTCAGATCCAACTCGTCGCCCCGTAGGGGCAACGGGTAGACCTCGCCCGACAGATCCGCTTCCTCCTCTTCGGTGAGCGACTCGAAGAGCATCTCGGCGTGGTCCTCGATGGAGACCCGGACGGGCTTCAGGCACCGGCGGCACACACCGTCGAGGACTCCGCTCATTTCACCGCGGACGAGCACTCCCTCGCCGACGGAGCGCGCCTCCAGGTCCAGCCTGAGTGACCTGGCCAGGGCGAGACTGGAGTCAGTCCAGACCGGGTCATCCGGTGCGATCTCCTCGAGGAGCCGCACCGGCGCACGGGTAACGGCCGAGAGGCTCAGTTTCAGCATAAACCAGAAAAATAGCGGTGATTCCGGGGGGTGTCAACGCCACCACCACTCCGGAAAACCGCACCGCACCTGCGTTTTCAGTCGTCCTCCCGGGAGATGAGCAGCGTCGAAGCGAGGTAGGATACGACGCTGACCACCAGCGAGCCGATGAGGGCGGCCCAGAAGTCGTCGACGACGAACTCGATGCCGACCGCCTGGGCGATGCGCGCCGCGAGGAGGAGCATCGCGGCGTTGATGACGAGGAGGAACAGGCCGAGCGTGAAGAAGATGAGGCCGCAGGCGAGGAACTGGAGGATCGGCCTGACGACGGCGTTGACCCCGCCAAGGATCAGGGACACGATCAGCAGCGGCCCGATCCCTTCTTCCAGCGAGATACCGGGCACGAGCTTGACCGCGGTCCAGACCGCGGCCGCCGAGATGATCCAGCGAAGGATGAGTCGCACGATCGTTTCGGCCTTCCTCGCCTCAGGGCGGGGGCAGCGAAGTACCTCCGCCCTGCCGGCTCGGTTCAGGCGCCGACGAGATCCGCTTCAGCGAAGAAGAACGCGACCTCGCGGGCGGCGTTTTCATCCGAATCCGAGGCGTGGATCGCGTTGCGGCCTTTGGATTCGGCGTAGAGCTTCCGGATGGTACCCTCAGCAGCCTCTGCTGGATCGGTCGCGCCGATGACCTCGCGCAAGGTCGCGACGGCGTTCTCCCGCTCGAGAGCGAGCAGAAGGACGCGACCGGAGGTCATGAACTCCACCAGCTCCTGATAAAAGGGCCGCTCTCGGTGGACCGCGTAGAACTCGCCGGCCTGGGCCTGGCTGAGACGTGCCATGCGCGCGCCGAGGATGCGGAAGCCCTCCCTCTCGAGATGCGCGAGGATCCGACCAGTGTAGCCCGAAGCGACCGCGTCCGGCTTGATGATGGCTAGTGTACGTGACATGTATCGTTCTTCGATGGTGATCTGTGGGTGCTCCTCACTCTTGCCGAACCGCGCGCTCAGGTGCTGAAAAGCTTGCGGACCACGTCGGCGCGGGTGAGGAAGCCGGTCAACTGCCCTGCCTGGACGACGGGCATCCGTTCCACGTCCTTGCTGATCATGATGGACACCACGTCGGAGAGTGACTGCTCCTCCGACACGCACATGACCGAGCGGGACATGATGTCCCGAACGGGCGTGTTGTAGAGTCGCTCGTTGTCAGCGGCGCTGGCCGCCGTGCTGCCGCCTCCGATCCGGCCCACGACAGGCAGGAGGTGGCGGAGTACGTCGCGGTCGCTCACCACACCCAGTACTTCCCGCTTCTCTCCCACCACGGGCAGGACTTTCAGCTGGTTCCGGCGCATCAGATCGATGACCTCGCGTACGGGGGTATCCGGCTGAACGCGATAGACGCGCTGCGTCATGACGTCCCGCACGAGGAGCTGGGGCCGCACGGTGAGCTCACTGATCTCCGGGATGGCGAGCACGTCCGCCGGCTCGCGAGCCTCGAGCAGGCGATCGACGGTCGTGGGGTTCCGAAGCGCGCGCGCCAGCGCCGCGACTACCTGCAGGTAATCCCCCGGCGCCTCGGGCGGAGCCAGAACGAGGATCACGATACGTTCGGTCCCCGGCGGCTGATCGGCACGAACCCGAATGGGGGTCGGGGCGATCCCCACCGCAACGACCAGCCTCGTCACCGCATCGGTGCGGAAGTGGGGCAGCAGAACCCTGTCGCCCACATGCACTACATCACGGATCCGCTCGTCCCCGAGAACCGTCTGCAGGCGCTCGGGGCGAGACACCGCGCCCGCCGCTGTCAGGCGCTCGATGAGGACGTTGACCGCCGCGCGAAGCGTGTCCGCTTCGAGCGGCATGACGACGTGCTCCGGTCGCAGTGCATCCAGAAGGCGCATAGGTGCCTCATCCTGCCACGGTGTACCTCGAGTCGGCCGATCGAGGCCCGATCAGCCGAGCGCGTCCCGGATCAGACCGACGACGTCCAGCGGGCGGCGCGCGACCGCGATGCCATTGTCGCGGAAGGCCGCCATCTTCTCCTCGGCCGTGCCGGTGGAACCCGAGATGATCGCGCCGGCGTGCCCCATCCTCCTGCCCGGCGGCGCCGTCTGCCCTGCGATGAAGCCAACCACAGGCTTGGTCACCGAGTTCCGGACATACGCCGCGGCGTCCTGCTCGTCCGTACCGCCGATCTCGCCGATGACAACGATCGCCTCGGTCTCCGGGTCGCTCTCGAACGCCTCGAGGCAGTCGATGAAGTTGGTCCCGTTGATGGGGTCCCCACCGATGCCCACGCAGGTGGTGGTCCCGATTCCCGCCGCCTTGAGTTTCGCGACGACCTCGTAGGTCAGCGTCCCCGAGCGGGAAACCAGGCCGACCGGACCCGGATGCGTGATGTTGCCGGGGATGATCCCGACCTTGGCCTTGCCCGGCGAAATGAGCCCTGGACAGTTGGGACCGAGCAGCCTCGCGCCCTTCTCGATGACGTATGGGCGGACCCGGGTCATGTCGAGTACCGGGACTCCCTCGGTGATGGCCACGATGAACGACACGCCGGCATCGGCAGCCTCGAACATGGCATCGGCGGCAAAGGCGGGCGGAACGTAGACCACCGACGTATTCGCGCCGGTCTCCTTCACCGCCTGCTCGACGGTGTCGAAGATCGGGACCCCGTCAAAACGCTGACCGCCCTTACCCGGAGTGACGCCCGCAACGACGCGGGTTCCGTATTCGATCATCTGCCGGGTGTGGAACGAACCGTCCCGACCGGTGATCCCCTGTACGACTAGCCTCGTGTTCTGGTCGATGAAGATGCTCACGCCGCGGCTCCTTCCTTCGCGAGCCGGACAGCCCGCTCCACTGCCTGGTCCATATCCGTCATGGCGCTGAAGCCGGCTTCCTCGAGGATGCGGACGGCAGCTTCCTCATTGGTTCCGGTGAGGCGGATGACGATAGGAACGCGAATGTCGATCTGCTTCGTCGCGGTGACGATCACCTTGTGCGCCATCAGGCCCATGGTGACCTCGGCGATACCCATCATCGCCGTCTCGATGTCCGGATAGACATGCGTCGCACCGAACTTCAGTGCCTGATCACGTTTCCACTCGACCGGATCGATCGCGAAGATGTTGCGCGCCCCGGCGTTGACCGCACCCTGCAATGCGCCCATGCCGACACCGCCGACACCGATGATCGCGACGTCCTCGCCCGGGCGGATGTCACCGCTGCGGACGGCCGAGCCGTAGCC
>CAZJEH010000079.1:2733-16418 GCA_964544905.1 uncultured Gemmatimonas sp. | reverse complement strand
GGGGGCGGGGCGGGGCTCGGGCTGTCGATCGCGCGGGGGATCGTCGAGGCACACGGCGGGCGGATCTGGGCGGAAAACCTGCCCGATGGGGGCGGCGCAGTGTTCTATTTCACGCTGCCCCGGGCGTAGGGACCTCACGCTGCCAGCGCGCGCCCCGGGCCTGTGCGGTGCCGAGTCCCTCCAGTCTCAAGGGGATACGGCCGGTCATTCGGACCCGAATCCGCTGCATCATCTCCGTTCCCCGTCGGCGGTCGGGTGAGCCGACAGGCGGGCTCGATGGCGGGTTGACGCCGTAGCCATCGCCCCTCCGCGCCGATATTCTCAAGTGAGCCCCTGCAGTACCGACGCCAACCTCGACGGAACGGACGATCTAGCCTTGGAGCCGGAGCCCGGGACTCGCGCCCGCACCGCCGTGCCGGAAATCGCCTGGTACCGCCGGCCGGAGTTCTTCTTCGCGACATTCCTCTTCGCCACCGCCGTCGCGATGCTGACGACTGCGGCCGTTCGGTCTGGCGGTGTCCTGGAGGGGCATCACTGGTCGGTCGCCGTTTTCTTCTTCGCCTACGGCCTGTTCACTATCAACGTCGGCTACGACCAGCCCGGGGTGGGCTACGTGTCGTTCGACCGGGTTTCCCAGGTGGCGAGTCTGCTCATCCTGGGTCCGCTCGATGCCGCCGTGGTCAACGGAACGGCCTCGCTGGTCTTCCCCTGGAAGCGACTTCGGCATGGGACGCCTTTGGGGAAGGTGATCACGGCATCGCTGAACAACTCAGGGCTGATGTCCCTGATGATCTTCGGGTGCGGTACGCTCTACGCGCGCCTCGGAGGAGACTTCCCGCTGACGCGGCTCGACGCGGTGGCGGTCGTTCTCCTTCCGTTCCTCATCTTGAGCATGCAGGTAGTCAACGAGGCGCTGATGGGTGTCTACCTGATGCTTCGCGACGGCCGCGGAAACTGGTCCATACAGACTTTCTCCGTCGCCCTGGAGTGCGGGTCGGCGCTGACAGGCGTGCTCGTGGCGGTCGTGTGGTCGCGGATGGAGACACCGATCGTCGGGCTGCTGCTGATCGTGCTGAGCGCGGGGATGTTCGCGCTCAAGCAGTTCGCCCGCTTGCGACTGCATCTCGAGGCCCTGGTGGAGGAACGGACTCGCGTGCTGCAGGAGAAGACGGTCGAGTTGGACCGGCTGGCGACGCGCGACCAGCTCACGGGGCTTTACAACCGACGCTATGCCGACGCCTTCCTCATCGAGCGGATCGACGAGTTCCACCGCTACGGCCGCGGATTCTCGATCGCGCTCATCGACCTCGACCACTTCAAGCGGATCAACGACGAGCGGTCGCACGAGGTGGGCGACCGGGTGCTGAAGCGGGTCGCGAAGATCTTCACCGATCGCTGCCGGGACACCGACGTGGTGGCGCGCTTCGGCGGAGAGGAGTTCCTGCTCTGCTTCCCGGAAGCCGACGCGGCGAGCGTCGCCGCGATCTGCGAGCAGCTGCGGATCGCGGTACAGTCCGCTGACTGGGCGGACATCGACGACACCCTGCGGGTCTCGATCAGCGCCGGCATCGCTGAGATGCAGTACGGGTTCGATCGGAGCAAGCTGCTGTCCGCCGCGGATCGCAAGCTCTACGCGGCCAAGGATGCCGGGCGGAACCTGGTCTTCAGTTGAGCGAACTCCCCGTGAAGTACGAGGGCGACCCGCTGGAAATCCTTCGCGCACGGAGGCTCCAGGCGAACCCCTCCGCGTCATTCCTCTGCCGACACTCGTCAAGTCCAACCAACAGATGTAGCTTGACGGGCCGCTAACCCCTCCCTACTGTCGTGCACAGGTGCCGTTTCCCACATCCTGGCTTCCAGGGGGGTGGTCGTGAACGCGCGTGTAGAGGTATCCGCACCATCCGTTCATCTGGTCCTGGAGCGGGCATTCACCCGGCTCGAGGAGAAAGGGGTGCGATGGGCTCTCGTGCGTGAGCCCACCGGCGGTCTCGGCGCGCCCATCAGCCCCGTCGATCTGCTCGTGCACCCGGACGACGTGGAATCGGCGGAGGAAGCACTTCGCAGCCGCGCCTTCGTCCGAATTCCCCGCCCCGAGCACGAAACACCCAAGTTCATCCGGTACGACGAGAACTCCCGTCGGTGGCTGCGCATTCGCGTGGTGACGACCATCGGGTTCGGTCCCCGCTACCCGCTGCCGCCGGAGGAGGAATCGCACGTCTTCGAGCGAACCCAGGTGGTCGACGGGGTGCGCCGTCTGGATCCCGACACCACCTTCTGGTTGACGCTGTGGGACAGGTTGTCGCTCGTGGGGCACATCGACGAGCGGACGCGCGAGACACTTCTGCGATTGTACCCCGAGGTCGATCCCCGGCGGACGACGGCCCGGCGATTCGCCGAGGCGTTCGGCGACGCGGCCATTCCTCGCAAGGTGGCGGCGCTGCTGCGGTCGGGGAACTGGGCCGTGCTGGAAGACCTGGGTCGGCTACTGCACCAGCGGGAGGAGAACCTGCCCGCGCCGGTCACCACTCCCCTGACGCTCCGTGATCGGCTGCGTCGCGCCATCCGCAATCGCCGGACTGCAAGCCGGAGGCGCGGCTTCACCGTCGCGGTGATCGGGCCGGAGGGTGCCGGGAAGTCGACGCTCGTCACCGGAATCGCGCGGACGGTCCCGTTGCCCGCATGGACCATCGACATGGGGATCGACGAAGGGACGCTCGGTCGGATCGCCCGGCTACCGGTCCCCGGGTTTCGGCTGGTGCTGCTGGCCTTCGCCATCTGGCGGCGTTACCAGGAAGGTCGGCACATGGTGGCCCAGGGACGGTTGGTGATCTTCGACCGCTACGTCTACGACGCCGCCGCGCCGACCTCGGAGCCGCTCTCGGGGTTCGCCTGGCGGGAGCGACAGATCGCGGCGCGGCTCCTACCCCGGCCCGACTTCCTCTACGTGCTCGATGCCCCGGGTGCGGTGATGGCCGAGCGCGGTCGCGGTGGCACGGCCGGCGAGCTCGAGGATCGGCGCTGGTTCTTCCGGCAGATGCGGCAGCGCCTCCCCGGAATGGTCCTCATTGACGCGACTCGCGACCGGGAGACGGTCCTCGCCGATGCCGTCGCGCCCATCTGGCGCGCGATCAGCTCGCGGTGGGACGCGGGGTGAATGTCTCACGCGAAGCCGCAAACCCGCGAAGAACTGCGGGATATCACGGGGAAACGCGGAGGGTAGGACCAGCCTTCAAACGTTCTTCCATTCAGTTCATTTGGAACGATTGGGGAAACGTCAGAGGCGACCTCAGCGCGACCCCTTCCACGTCTCCGCGTCTCCGCCGTTGTAGTGTCTTCGCGGCTTCGCGTGAGATTCCTCAGTCCGTATCCATCCGCGCGCTGGGCGTCGACCGCGAGAGCGCCCACTCCTCCTCGGTCATGTCAGCGCCGAACGGCTCGAACAGCGGCGTCGACAGGTAGCGCTCACCCGTGTCGGGGAGCATGCAGAGGATGACCGACCCGGGCTCCGCGCGGCGGGCTACCCGCATCGCCACCCCGAAGGTCGCCCCGCCGGAGACGCCGGTAAGAATCCCCTCCATCGCTGCCAGCTTTCGCGACCACTGCATCGCCTCCTCCCCGTCGATCGTCATCAGCTCGTCGAAGTAGCGACGGTCGATTGCCTCCTGCAGGATCAGGGGGATGAAGTCCGGCGTCCACCCCTGGATCGGGTGCGGCTCGAAAGCCGGATGGCTGGCCGCCGGCTCGCCGTGACTGCCACGCTCCTGCGGCGCGCCCGATCCCACAAGGCTGGCGTTCGACGGCTCCGCGAGGACGATCTTCACCTCCGGCCGCTCCCGCCGCAGGACCCGCCCCACGCCGACGACCGTGCCTCCCGTGCCATAGCCGCTCACGAGGTAGTCGAGTCGCTCGCCCGCGAAGTCGGCCACGATCTCGCGAGCCGTCGTCCTCTCGTGGATCTCCGCGTTCGCCTCGTTCTCGAACTGCCGGGCCAGGAACCACCCGTGCTTCTCCGCCAGCTCGACGGCCTTCAGGTACATCCCGTAGCCTTTCTGAGCCCGCGGTGTAAGGACGACCTTCGCGCCCAGGAACCGCATGAGCCGCCGCCGCTCGATCGAGAACGAGTCCGCCATGGTGACGACGAGCGGATAGCCCTTCGCCGCGCAGACCATCGCCAGCCCGATGCCCGTGTTGCCGCTCGTCGCCTCGACGACGGTCTGCCCCGGCTTCAGCAGCCCGCGCCGCTCGGCGTCCTCGATGATCCCCAGCGCGAGGCGATCCTTCACCGACGCGGCCGGGTTGAAGAACTCCGCCTTCACGTAGATCCTGACACCATCGGGGGCGAGTCGATTGATTCGGATGGACGGGGTGTCGCCGACCGTGTCCACGATGCTGTCGAACAGCCTGCCGCGGCCGGATGTGGCGCGCGGCGCGCTCGGAGTCTGGGGCGCCATCGGGTGGCTCCTGGGTTTGTGTGTATCGGCTCCGTGAGCGAGGGCATTGCGCCTCCCACGGATCGGGCCGCGGAGCTTCGACCGGCGTTGTCGCGACCGGCTCCGCGAGCGAGCAAGCCTAGTGGGGCAGCCGTTCGGCACCCATAGGTCAGATGACCCCTCCCCGGGCTTGGGCCGCCTGAGCGAAGGCGCGCCTCGCGGTGGCCCGAGCCGCGTCGGGAGTGCTATGTTCAGGCCGGGCCATCGCCGAACCGGCTCGAGGCGACTGGGCAATCTGCCCAACCTCACCTATCGAACTGGCTGCTCCCGCACTGCTATCCGGCGGGAGGATCACCCCTCTCACGGGCAGAGGCAGCGGTATGGAGGTGGACGTCGGCGGTTCTCCACGGAGCGACCCCTGTGGAGCGGCAGGCCAGCAGCGCGTACGAACCCCCACGGCTCGAGCGACTCGGCAAGTGGCGAGCCCTGACGCTCCAGCAGACCATCCCGATAGGCCCCGGCGACCTCCTGCTGGATCCGGGCGAGTTCGGGCTTCCCGGCCTTCCGCTCCGGTAACAATACAACCGCGGGAGAGTATGCGACGTTCGCCTTTGGCGACAGCGCCATTGCAAACGCCACTTACGCCGTTGCGGTCGGCGCGGGTACCCAGGCTACCGGCTCCTTTGGGTTCACCACCGGAGTAAACAACAAGTGTACTGCGATGGCCTGCGTCGCGATGGGCTACACGAGCACCGCCGGTGGTCAGGGCTCGGTCGCAATCGGATACCGGACCACCGCTGATGCCGACTACGCAGTCGCGCTGGGACACCGCGCCAGCGTCAACGGCCACTCAGAAGCATTCGTCTGGGCAGACGCCTCCACGACCGACTCGCTCGAGGCCAGCGCCAATAACCAGTTCAATATCCGCGCTGCGGGTGGTATCCGGCTGTTCACTAATTCGACCACCACGGTCGGTGTCTCGGTGAACCCCGGCGGCAGCTCCTGGAACGTGGTCTCCGACCGCAACCGCAAGGAGCTGTTCACCGCGATCGACGGCGAGGACGTACTCGAGCGGCTACGCGGCGTCCCGGTAACGATGTGCCGGTACATCGACGAAGAGGACCGGACGGTCCGGCACATCGGTCCGATGGCTCAGGACTGGCACCGCGCGTTCGGCCTCAACTCCGACGAGACCACCATCAACATGAGTGACTTCGACGGTGTGAACCTCGCGGCGATTCAGGCGCTCGATTCGCGAACGGAGGCGCTCCAGCGAGAGAACGAAGCGCTCCGAGCCGAGTTGGAGGCGAGTCGGGCGGTACAGCAGGAGCTACTGATGCGGCTCGAACGACTCGAAACCGCTCTCTCCACGGAGGTCGCGCACCACTAGGAACGACGTAACATTCACGCGAAGCCGAGAGACCCCGAGGGGGGTTGATCGCACGCGGAGGCGCGGAAAGCGGAAGGGATGCGCCCCCGGGTCGCCACACGCGTTCCCCAGTCATTCGGAACAATTTGATTGGATGAACGTTTGCAGGTAGGTCAGGCCGCGACAACTCCTGTGCGTTTCCGCGTCTCCGTGAAGCATTGCAGGTTGTCGTTCTTCGCGCCATCGCGGCTCCGCGTGACTTGCCCGCCGTTCCACGCACTGGAGGCCCGTCGAGATGCCCCGGATCGAAGACTACGGACTGATCGGCGACTGCGAGACCGCGGCCCTGGTCAGCACCGACGGCTCCATCGACTGGCTGTGCTTCCCCCGCTTCGACTCCGGCGCCTGCTTCGCTGCGCTGCTCGGCAATCGCGACCACGGCCGCTGGCAGCTCGCACCCGCCGCTCCGGTTATCAGCACGCGCCGATGGTACCGCGGTGAAACCGCCGTCCTCGAGACGGAGATGACGACCGCGGAGGGAGTCGTCTCGCTCATCGATTTCATGCCGGTCCGCTCCGGGCTGCCGGAGGTCGTACGCATCGTGATCGGCCGCCGTGGGCGCGTACGGATGCGGATGGACCTCGTCATCCGCTTCGACTATGGCAGCATCGTCCCCTGGGTGCGGCAGGTTCCTGGCGGGATCACCGCCGTGGCCGGACCGGACAGCCTGTTGCTGCGCAGCCCGGTACCGCTCCACGGGGAGCACTTCTCCACCGTCGCCGAATTCGACGTCGTCGAGGGGCAGGATCTCGCATTCGACCTGACCTGGTTCCCGTCCCACGAGGAGCCGCGCCAGGACCTGAACGCCCATGAGCACCTGCTCTACACCGAGGCCTGGTGGACCGGGTGGTCGTCGAAGTGCACGGTCTCCGGCCCCTATCGGGACGCGGTGGTGCGCTCACTCATCACCCTCAAGGCCCTCACGTATCAGCCCACCGGGGCCATCGTCGCCGCGCCGACCACTTCGCTTCCGGAGAGGTTCGGCGGGGTCCGCAATTGGGACTACCGCTATTGCTGGCTCCGCGACGCGACGTTCACGCTGCTGGCGCTCATGAACGCCGGGTACGTGCGCGAAGCGAAGGCCTGGCGGGACTGGCTCATCCGCGCCGCCGCCGGACGGCCGGAGCAGATTCGCATCATGTACGGGATCGCCGGGGAGCGGAGGCTGCCGGAGCTCGAACTGCCCTGGCTGCCGGGCTACGAGAACTCGAGACCGGTCCGCGTCGGCAACGCCGCGCACGCGCAGTTCCAGCTAGACGTCTTCGGCGAGGTCCTCGACGCTACCTTCCACGGCTGGAAGCACGGCGTCCCGCACGACGAGAACGACTGGCGCATCGATCGGGCGCTGGTCGGCTATCTCGAGTCGGCATGGAGGGAGCCCGACGAGGGGATCTGGGAGGTGCGAGGGCCGCGACGCCACTTCACCCACTCGAAGGTGATGGCCTGGGTGGCGATGGACCGCGCAGTGAAGGGGGTCGAGCAGTTCGGGCTCGACGGACCCGTCGACCGCTGGCGCGCCATCCGCGACGAGATCCACCGCGAGGTGTGCGAACGGGGGTACGACCCCGACCTTGGCAGCTTCGTCCAGTTCTACGGCTCCAAGCTCCTCGACGCGAGCCTGCTGATGATCCCACTGGTCGGCTTCCTGCCTGCCTCAGACCCGCGAGTCCGCGGGACGATCGGGGCAATCGAGCGACGCCTGACCCGCGACGGCTTCGTCGCCCGCTACGAAACGGAGCCCGAAGTCGATGGGCTCCCCCCCGGGGAGGCGAGCTTCCTGCTCTGCAGCTTCTGGCTGGTCGACTGCCTCGAGCTCCTGGGCCGTCACGACGATGCGACGCGGCTGTTCGAGCGGCTGCTTACCGTACGCAACGACCTCGGACTGCTCGCCGAGGGATACGACACGACACACGGGAGGCTGGCGGGCAACTTCCCTCAGGCCTTCTCGCACGTGGGGCTGATCAACAGCGCCCTCAACCTGACCCGTCGGAGGGCGCCGGCGGAGGAACGCGGGCGCGAGCAGGCGGTGCAGGTGTGAACGAAGGGGGGCCTCACGCAAACCGCGGCGTCGCAAAGCGCTGCTTCGTGACTTGGCGGCTTGTCGTGATCCTTCCATGAGAAAGGGAGCGCAAAGTAGACCCGGACCCCGCTCCAATGGACCCCAACGAGGGGACGAAATGCAACTGGGACTGATCGGACTCGGACGGATGGGCGCCGGGCTCGCGATGCGGCTCATCGAGCGGGGACACTCGGTCGCGGGATACGACCTGGCGACCGAGAACGTGGACGCCCTCACCCGGATGGGTGGCGAAGGGGCGGCGTCGCTGGAGGACCTCGTGGCGCGGCTCGACGCTCCGCGGACCGTCTGGGTGATGGTTCCGCACGGCCCGCCTACCCGTGCGACGGTGGAACGGCTGCTCCCGCTGCTCTCGCCCGGTGACATCATCGTCGATGGGGGGAACTCGCACTACCCGGAGTCGGTCGACCACGCGGCACTCTGCGCGGAACGTGAGATCCTGTTCGTCGACGTCGGTGTGAGCGGCGGCATCTGGGGCGAGCGGGAGGGCTTCAACCTGATGATCGGCGGCGCGAAGGACGGGTTCGATCGGCTGCGGCCCATCTTCGAGGCGCTCGCCCAGCCGGGCGGCTACGCCCACGTCGGCCCCAGCGGTGCGGGCCATTTCGTGAAGATGATCCACAACGCGATCGAGTACGCGATGCTGCAGGCGCTCGGCGAGGGATTCGAGTGTCTCGAGCGCTCCGAGTTCGACCTGGATCTCGCGCAGATCGCTGAGCTGTGGCGCCACGGCGCGGTGGTGCGTTCCTGGCTGCTCGACCTGCTCGCGAGCGCTCTGCGCGCGGAGGGCGGCCGGCTTGAACACATCGCGGACCGCGTCGACGACTCGGGCACCGGCCGCTGGACGGTGGAATACGCGCTCGAGCGCGCCATCCCGGTCCCGGCCATCAGCATCTCGCTGTACGAGCGATTCGATTCGCGTGCGGAGCGCCGCTTCGCGCACCAGGTCATCGCTGCGCTGCGGAACCAGTTCGGCGGGCACGCAGTGACGGAGGCGTGAGATCCACTGCGGAGGCTCACGCGAAGCCGCGAGGCCGCAAAGGGACGGCAACTACGGGGATCACGCGGAGGCGCGGAGACGCCGGAGGGGCTTTCACGCGACCATTCCTCTACCGTTCCATCCAACCATTCAGAGCTCGATGATTGGATGAACGTCCAATGGTGATCCCGCTGCGAGGACCTCCGCTTCTCTGCGTCTCCGGGTGATGCCCGTAGTAACAACCCGCGAGCGAAACCAGCCATGACTGACCCAGTGCCGAGCATCGCGATCGACGCCCTCGGGCAGGCCGCATCCCCGGGCGATGGACGTCCGGACCCCTGCGTCGTCGTGATCTTCGGCGCGACGGGCGACCTCACGCGTCGCCAACTGATGCCGTCGCTCTTCGAGCTGTACCTGAAGGAACTCCTCCCCGAGCCCTTCGCCATCGTCGGCACCGCCTCGACGGAGATGTCGATCGCCGTGTTCCGGGAGCGGATGCACGCCGCTGCGCGCGAACACTGCTCGGGCGACCTGGCCCGATGGGACGCGTTCGCCGAGCGGCTCTTCTACGTCCGCACCGACGTCAATTCACCTCCCGAACACGACTACGCCGCGCTCGGGAACGAGATCGCGCGCGTGCGGGCCGAGCTGTCCATCCCCGACCAGGTGCTCTTCCACTTGGCGGTCCCGGCGGCCCTCTTCCCCGTCATCGCGAGCGGCCTCGGTGCCGCCGGCCTGGCGACGTCCGAGCAGGGGTGGCGACGGCTCATCGTCGAGAAACCGTTCGGCGCGGACCGCGAAAGTGCCCGCGCCCTCGACACCCGACTCCGCGAAGTCTTCGGCGAGGAGCAGATCTACCGCGTCGACCACTTCCTGGGGAAGGAGACCGTGCAGAACATGCTGGTCTTCCGCTTCGCCAACCCGGGCTTCGAGCCGGTCTGGAACCGCAACTGCATCGATCACGTGCAGATCACGGTGGCGGAGGCGATCGGCATCGGAACGCGCGCAAGCTTCTACGAGCAGACCGGCGTCGTCCGCGACATGATCCAGAACCACCTGCTGCAGCTCCTCTGCATGGCGACGATGGAGCCGCCGGTCCGCTTCGACGCGAAGTCCCTGCGCGACGAAACGGTGAAGGTGCTGGAAGCGGTGAACGTCACGCCGGTGGATGTGGACCGCGACGCGGTCCGCGGGCAGTACGGCCCGGGAACGATCGACGGCCGACGGGTCCCCGGCTACCGGCAGGAGGAAGGCGTCGCCCCGGACTCGGGCGTGGCCACCTACGCCGCACTCCGCCTCACGCTCGACAACTGGCGATGGGCGGGCGTGCCTTTCTACCTGCGGACCGGCAAGCGGCTGACCCGCGGACTCACCGAGGTGGCCATCCACTTCAAGCCCACGCCGCACTTCATGTTCGAGTCGGACGGCCGTGACCCTCGCCACCGCGGCGTGCTCGTCTTCGAGGTGCAGCCGCGCGAGGGGATCCGCCAGACGTTCGCGGCCAAGCAGCCCGGCCCCAGCCTGGTGATGCGGACCGTGGCGATGAAGTTCGACTACGCCGATGCGTTCGGCTTCGAGCAGCCGCCGCGCGCCTACGCCTGGTTGCTTCTGGATGCAATGCAGGGAGACCAGACGCTCTTCGCTCGCGCCGACTGGGTGGACGCGGCCTGGCGGATCGTCGACCCGATCGTGGAACGATGGACCGAAACGCGGCCGGACGACTTCCCGAACTACGCGGCGGGATCGGCGGGGCCGCCCGAGGCGGACGAGCTCCTGCGGCGAGACGGGCGGGAGTGGAGAGCTCTGTGAACGACTCGGGGCATCACGCGAAGCCGCTGAGAACGCGAAGGAACAGCAACTGCAGATAGCTCACGCAGAGCCGCTGAGACGCGGAGGGGGTCTCGCGCTGCAACCCACCTTCGGCCATCCCTCCAATTATCTCTCTCTGAATATTTGGAGGGAACGGAGAACGATGGGATCAGGCGTGAGCCCTCTCTGTGTCTCCGCGTGATGCCTGGTAGTAAGAACGCAAAAGCCGCGACACCCTTCACGGCATCGCGGCTTCGCGTGATCTGCCTGTAGCTGCCCTACTGCGCTGCCCCGTCCGGCAGTGCGAACGCCACGTACCGGCGCGGCGGATTCGGCTGGTCGGACGGCTCGCGGTACCCACGGTGCGGCGACGAAGCCGACACCACCAGGTACTGCTTGCCGTTCACCTCGTACATCGCCGGGATACCCTCCGACCCGATGTTGCCCGGTAGCTCGTACGCCCACACCTGCTCGCCGGTATCCGCATCGAACGCGTAGATCGTCCCGTCCTTGGCGTTCGAGAACACGAGGCCCGTCGCCGTGACGACCATACCGTTGTGCGTCGTCTCCGGCACGCCGGTGTCGCGCACGCCCTGCTCCGCGGCAATGCGGTCCGTCCCCAGCGGTCGGCTCCAGAGGAGCGTGCCCTCGTTCAGGTCGTACGCCGAGATCGACGACCACGGCGGGCTGATCACCGAGTACCGCATCCCGTAGCCGCGGATGAAGTAGCGCTCACGCGGGGCGTTCGAGCCCTCCGGGTACGGGGCACCGTAGGCGCCACCGCCGCCACCACCGCCCGGGCGCGGAAGCAGGCCACCCGGCGCACCGCCGACCGCGACCACCGGCCCCTCGGGGAGCGGGACCACGTTGCCGTCCGCCGACCCGCCCAGGTAGCGATACAGCGCCGTGATCTCCGTGTCGCTCAGGTGACCAAAGGCGGGCATCTCACCGCGGCCGGCCCGCAGGAACGCCAGGAAGTCGGCGCCCGACATCCGCGTCTCCAGCCCGATCAGCGACGGCGCCGCTCCGCTGCCCATCCGGTTCGCGAGATGGCAGATCTGGCACTGCTGCTGGTACAGCGTCTCGCCCTGTGCGATGAGCGCCGCACCACCGGGGCCGCCTCCGCCGAACCCACCGCCGGGACCGCCACCCGGGCCGCCCGGTGTCGGCGGCGGCGCGTTCGGATCCGGCGGCAACCGCAACTCCATCGGCTCGTAGAACGACGGCCCGTCGTTGGAGATGACGTACACCCTGCCCCGCACCGGGTCGGCCGCGGTGTGGCCGTAGTTGGCCCCGCCGATCGTGCCCGGCATCGCCAGGGTCATGTGCTGGTGCGACAGCGGCACGTACAGCCCCATCCGGCCGGCGGCCACGAGGCTGTCGACCAGCGCGGCCAGCTCCGCCCGCTCCTCCGGCGGAAGGAACGGATTGATGTCCGCCGAGGTCATCGCCTGCCGGCCGAAGGGCGGCAGCTGCGGCTGGAACGGAGCCGTCGGCCAGGACTGCTCGCCCGGCACGTCGCTCTGCGGGATCGGCCGCTCCTCGATCGGCCACAGCGGCTCGCCCGTCTCGCGGTTGAACGCGAACAGCATCGCCTGCTTCGTGGCGATGGCCACCGCGTCGATCTCCCGCCCGTTGTGGTTGACGGTCACCAGCTGCGGGGCTGCAGCGAGATCGAAGTCACGCAGGTCGTGGTGCACGACCTGGAAGTGCCAGATCCGCTCGCCCGTCCGCGCGTCGAGTGCGAGCAGCGTGTTCGCGAACAGGTTCTCGCCGATCCGGTCCGCGCCGTAGAAGTCGTAGTTCGGCGAGCCTGTGGGCGCGTAGACGATCCCCCGCTCCGTATCGACGGCGAACTCTCCCCAGACATTCGTCCCGCCGACGTAGCGGTACGCCTCGGGCGGCCACGTCTCGTACCCGTACTGGCCCGGCTGCGGCACGGTGTGGAAGGTCCACACGTGCTCGCCCGTGATCACGTTGTACGCGCGGATGTGCCCCGGTGCGCCCATGTAGTTCTCGCCGGGCGCCGACCCGATGATGATCAGGTCCTCGAACACGACTCCGGGCGTCGACGACTGCGTCCCACCCACCGACGACGGGTCGCGCGGGCTGACGCCTTCCTTCAGATCGACGAGACCATCCTTGCCGAAGGTCAGGATCGACTCGCCGGTGTTCGCGTCGATCGCCTGCAGGTAGTTGTTGACCTGGAAGAGGATGCGCTTCTGGGACCCGTCGGCGCTCTTCCAGAAATTGATCCCCCGCCGCGGGACGTTGCCCAGCCGCGCGTGGATCCAGATCTCCTCGCCGGTCGCGGCATCGAGCGCCACCAGCGAGTTGTTCTTCGCCAGCACGTACATCACCCCATCCACAACGATGGGGTTGAAGGCATAGGAAGTGTTGTCGCCGGTCTCGTATTCCCAGGCCACCTGGAGCTGGTTGACGTTCTCCTTGGTGATCTGCGTCAGCGCGACGTACTTGGAGGCGTCGGGCCCGCCGCCGTAGTTGTCCCAGACCAGGTGTTGCGGGTCGGGGGCGGAGGAGCCGGCGGTACACGCGGCGAGGGCCGCGAACGCGCCGAGGACCACGGCGAGGCGAGGAACGGCTCGGAGCGGCATCCGATCCCACGACAGGATCGAACCTTTGTCGATTGGCTTCATCTCGGGGATTGTCGGTTGATGGCGGGCGGATCGTCGCGGCGTCGGGATACGGCGGGGTCCGGCGCGCGGAGACAGCATTTTACGGTTGCGCGAACGGCCGGGCAAGGCTCACGCGAAGGCGCCGACCGGCGAAGGGATCGGGCCTCACGCAGAGGCGCGGAGCCGCGGAGGGGGATGTGCGCCGAGGTCGCCTCATACGTTCCCCCAATCATCAAAGATGGATTGGTATGGAACGTGTGAGAAGGCTGGGCGGTCGCGAGAGCCCTCCGCGTCTCGGCGTCTCGGCGTCTCGGCGTCTCGGCGT
>CAZJEH010000079.1:0-2633 GCA_964544905.1 uncultured Gemmatimonas sp. | reverse complement strand
GCGGTCGCGAGAGCCCTCCGCGTCTCGGCGTCTCGGCGTCTCGGCGTCTCGGCGTGAGGTCTGGTAGTCGCCGTTCCTTCGTGGCCTCGCGGCTTCGCGTGAGGCCCTTGTTTTCTGCTGACCCGCCAGGTCCAACAGCCTGTCCGCGAGGTTCTCGATGTCCGCACGCCGCGCCAGGCGGTCGCGCCACTGCGCGGGGATGCCATCCACGCCGTAGAACGCCCCCGCCAGTTGGCCGTAGACCGCGCCGGTGGTGTCCACGTCCTCGCCAAGGTTGACGGCCATCAGGCCGCGGCGAGCTCGAGGGCACGCGCGGGGTCGCGGAAGTGGGCCAGGGGGACGGGCGCGAGCCGCATCAACGGGCCGTTCCCCGCCGTGTTCGAGCCGATCGAGCCGGCGTAACGGTTGCGCCGCGCGTCCTCCGCGAACCGGCCGAGAGCCTCGGCGATGGCGTTGCCGATGTCGAAGCACCGACCCGTGCTGCTCCAGTAGCCTTCGCGGTACCAGCGGACGTAACGCTCCACCTGGTCCGCCGGATCGAAGCCCCGCCGCTCGACGAGGCTCTCGGCGAGACACAACGCCATCGACGTGTCGTCCGTCCACTGGCCGGGGAGAAGGCTGAAGGGGCCCCCGCCGACCATGTCGGTGACGGGCGGGAAGGTGCCACGCCGGCTGAATTCGACGGTCGTGCCGACGGCGTCGCCGGTGGCGAGTCCGAGGAGGGCGCCGCGGAAGCGGGCGCGGAGGTCTATCGGCATGGGAGCGTGGGAGGTGGAGGCGACCAGGGTGAAAGACGCCAAGGGGGAGGTTAGGCGCAAAGGGCTGCTGCAGCAGGTCGCGCCTCGAGGTCATCCGAGCGGCGGAAAAACGGGTCGCTGGCTGGTCTCGACCTCCGTCCAGTGGCGAACGAACTGGCGCTGCTCCTCTGTTTCGGGGGAGGTGGGGACTCGCAGGCCCGTTCTCACGTTCCGCGTCGATCCGTGCAACCGGGTGACCTCGGAAAGCGCCTTCTCCGGGTCCCATCCTCGTCGGACGAGGGAGCATCCAACCACGGTACCGGTCCGGCCGACACCGCCCCAGCAATGCACGTAGGCCAGACCACCGGCCGCCTCCACGGAGTCGAGGGTGTCGAGTATCTCCGTCATCCGCTCGACCGTGGGGACGCTTACGTCGCAGATGCCGAGGCGGCGGTGCTCCACCTTCCGGCCGTGCTCCTCTGCCAGGCGAGTGAGTGCCGCCTCGTACGGACGGAGTTCCCCCTCCTCGGTGAGGTCGACGAAGTTCGTGATCCCGGCCAGGACGTAGCGGCGGAGCTTGTCGACACCCGCGTCCTCGCGGATGTGGAACGGGTACTCGCCCGCGATAATGCGCGTCCCGGGGACGTGGTAGGTGTTGGGATGGGGGAGGAGGATCTCCGGGAGATGGTCGTTGGCTGTTGGATCGGTCATGATGTTGATGCAGGTGATCCGTTTTTTTTCCTGGGGGAAGACCCGCACTTCGCACGAGTGCCTGAGGTGCCAGAAGGGTTGTGGGGTGAGCTGGGGATTGCGAAACGAACGGACGCCTGGGCACAATGTGACGACGATTCGGTACGGCTCCGGGCCATCGTGGAAGAGGGGGTTCCTGTAGGACATCCCGTGCGTCAGCCTATGGCCGCTTCTGTAGCGCTCGATCGAGCAGTCGACTCGAAGCGGGGACGTCATCGGGTCGACAAGCGACCATTCATCGGGATATCTTGCAGGTACCCAAGACAGGCCGGCCGGTCACCCTGATCGTGACGGAACTCATCGTCACCAGCCCAGGTTAGCCGTCGTCGACCGCGAGTCCATTTCGCCAGAAAGGGTAAGGTAAAGTCATGAGCCGTCAGATTGAACTGCACGCCGACCTGGATGTCGATCCGAGCAGGGAGGCCGCCATGGTCGAGTACTTCGAGACGGTCTATCGACCTGCCGCCGAGAAGTTTCCCGGCTACGTCGCGCTCAACCTGCTGCGGCTCGAGGCGGTACCTGTGGGAACCAAGCCCGCGGGACTGAGCTACCGGTTCTCCATCCGCTACGAGAGCGAGGAGCAGCGTCAGGCGTGGGTCGCATCCGACGTTCACACGGAGGTCTGGGGCAAACTCGAGACGTTCCTCGCTTCGCACGACTACACCTTCCTGCTCTTCGACGTCTATTAGAACTGCGGTCCGGTAACAGGATGATTCGCTCGGGAGCTGAAGAGCGAACCACCCGATCGATCAGGCGGGCAGGACATCGTCGCAGGGCCGGGAACGCAGGCTCCTACGTCGTCGCCACCGACGCGCGGCGGTTGAGTTCCTCTCCTCCGGTCAAAGCTTAACGAGTCAGCGGATTCCGTCCACGCCGCGTTCGCGGCACGGCAAGAGCCCGCACGGCTTTAGAACTCCCTTGCTAGCCGCAAGGACCAAGACCTCCCCATGGGCGTCTGTCCGCTCGCTGAGTGAGATACTGGCTTTGCCGGATTAAGTTGGACGATGTGGCCAAGCCAACCGACGTTTCCTGCGGGGTGTTCTGCGCCGTAGCTCGCCCGGCGCAGAGCTTGACCCGTGACTTCGCCTCATGACGGCCTACAGCCGTTCACCCCCGCCACCCCGAGGTGGCGCGGGTGAACCGGGC
>CAZJEH010000078.1:0-16731 GCA_964544905.1 uncultured Gemmatimonas sp. | reverse complement strand
GTCGAGCGAATCCGGAGCCAGGGAGACGCGCCTGTCCCCCGTTTCTACCCCTGCGATCTGATCGATGTGGATCGTCTGCAGCAGGTGATCGCGGAGGTAGGGCGCGAACTGGGTCCGATCTCCGTCCTGGTGAACAATGCCGCCGACGACACGCGCCACGACTTCACGACCGTGACGCGGGACTACTGGGATCAGCGGATCGCGGTGAACCTGCGCCACTTCTTCTTCGCGATCCAGGCCGTATACCCGCAGATGAAGGGGCTCGGCGGCGGGTCCATCATCAACTTCGGCTCGATGAGCTGGCATGATATGCAGGGTGGGATGACGGGCTATACCACCGCCAAGGCGGGAATCGAGGGACTGACCCGCGGCCTGGCACGGGACCTCGGTCGCGATCGGATTCGTATCAACACGCTAGTGCCGGGCTGGGTCATGACGGAGAAGCAGGTGAAGTACAGGGTCGACGCCTCCGCCCGGGAGGAGATCGACCGAAACCAGTGCCTGAAGGACCCGCTGATGCCGACCGACATCGCCGCGATGGCGCTCTTCCTCGCCTCGGACGACAGTCGGATGTGCACCGCCCAGAACTTCATAGTGGACGGGGGATGGATCTGATGCCTCAACGTTCCAGGGGAGGGCCAATCGTGAGACGCACATTGCAATCGCTGTCGCTGGCCGGGCTGGCCATGCTCGCCGCGTGCGGATCGTCGGGAGGGGCCAACGACGACGGGACCATCACCGTCGGCTTCTCGCAGGTGGGTTCGGAGAGCGGCTGGCGGACGGCATTCAGCGAGTCGATGCAGGCGGAGGCCGCGCGGCGCGGCATCGACCTCAAGTTCTCGGACGCGCAGCAGAAGCAGGAGAACCAGATTCGGGCGATCCGCAGCTTCATCGCCCAGGGCGTGGATGCGATCATCGTGGCGCCGGTGGTGGAGACCGGGTGGGAGCCCGTGCTGCGCGAGGCCAAGAATGCGAACATCCCGGTGGTCATCATCGACCGGAACATGGCCCTGAGCGACGAGTCGCTCTACCTGACGCGGGTCGCGTCCGACTTCGTGGAGGAGGGGCGCAAGGCCGCACGGTGGCTGATGGAAGCCACCGGTGGGAAGTGCGACATCGTGGAGCTTCAGGGGACCGTGGGCGCCACGGCGGCCCTCGACCGGATGAAGGGCTTCAACGAAGTCATCGCCGACTACCCGGAGGCGCGCATCATCCGTTCGCAAACGGGTGACTTCACGCGTGCCCGCGGCAAGGAGGTCATGGAGAGCTTCCTTAAGGCCGAGAACCCGCGCGACATCTGCGCTGTGTGGGCACACAACGACGAGATGGCCATCGGGGCGGCGCTCGCCATCGAGGAGGCAGGCCTCAGACCGGGGACCGATATCCTCATCGTGTCGGTCGACGCGATCCCGGACGCATTCCGGGCGATGATGGAAGGGCGGCTCAACGCGACGGTCGAATTGAGCCCCCACATGGGCGGACCGGCCTTCGACGTCATCGAGCGCTACCTGGCGGGCGAGCGCGATTTCCCCAAACTCATCCCCGTCAACGGCGACCTGTACACGCAGGAGACGGCGGCGGAGGAGTACGCCAAGCGGACGGCCCAGTAGGGTAGTCCGTCAGTCGCCGGTAGCGCGTGAGTCAGTCGCCCCTCCTCGTCGCCCGCGGGCTGGGCAAGCGCTTTCCGGGCGTCACCGCGCTGGATGGCGTCGACCTGACGCTCGAAGCTGGAGAGGTCCACGCGCTGCTGGGCGAGAACGGTGCCGGCAAATCGACGCTGATCAAGGTGCTGACGGGCGCCTATCGGCGGGATGAGGGGACCGTCGAGTTCGAGGGGCGCCCGATCGACCCCCGCACGCCGGCGCAGGCGCAGCGGCTCGGGATCAGCACGGTCTACCAGGAGGTCAACCTCCTCCCCAACCTGAGCGTCGCGCAGAACGTCTTTCTGGGACGGGAGCCGAAGCGCCGGGGGCTGGTCGACACGCACGAGATGCGACAACGCACCGCGACCCTCCTGCGCCGATTCGATCTCGACATCGATCCCGCCCGGCCGCTCGACAGCTACCCCGTCGCCGTCCGCCAGCTCATCGCCATCGCGCGCGCCGTCGACATGTCGGCGCGTCTCCTCATCCTGGACGAGCCCACCGCGAGTCTCGACGCCCGGGAGGTCGATCGGCTCTTCGCGATCGTCAATCAGCTGAAAGCCGAGGGCGTCGCCATCCTCTTCATCACGCATTTCATCGAT
The DNA here is from genome assembly GCA_964544905.1 of uncultured Gemmatimonas sp. Lineage (GTDB taxonomy): Bacteria > Gemmatimonadota > Gemmatimonadetes > Longimicrobiales > Longimicrobiaceae > WHSP01. The sequence goes on along the minus strand of CAZJEH010000078.1, from coordinate 14,486 downwards.
CAGGTCTACGCCATCTCCGACCGGATCACGGTTCTCCGGAACGGGAGGAAGGTGGGGACTTTCGCGACGAGGGAGCTGCCGCGTCGGCAGCTGATCGAGCACATGCTGGGCAGGGAGCTTCAGGCGCTGGAGGCGGGGGCGCCCGCCCGGCGGCCCCCGGGGGGGGGGGGGGCGGTGGGGGGCGGCGCGGACCGGTGCGGAGCGCGAGACGGTGCTCGAGTTGCGCGGCGTCGGCCGACAGCGCTCCGTTCGCGGGTTGGCATTCAGCGTGGGAGCGGGGGAAGCAGTTGGACTGTCCGGCCTCCTCGGCTCCGGGCGGACGGAAGCCTGTCGGACCATCTTCGGGCTCGATCCCGCAGATGAAGGGGAGATGCAGTTCCGCGGAAGGACCGTGCGTCCGCGCGATCCGCGGACAGCCATCGCCCTCGGGATGGGGCTCTGCCCGGAGGACCGGCGGGAGCAGGGGATCGTGGGCCCTCTGAGCGTCCGCGAGAACATCGTTCTGGCGCTGCAGGCGCGGCGGGGCTGGTGGCGACGGATCGGCGCGAAGGCCGAGGCGGCTCTGGCCCGCAAGGCCGTCGACGATCTGCGCATCGCCACATCGGGGCTCGAGACGCCGATCGAGAACCTGAGCGGCGGAAACCAGCAGAAAGTGATCCTCGCCCGCTGGCTGGCGACCGAGCCGGACCTCCTCATCCTGGACGAGCCGACCCGTGGGATCGACATCGGCGCCCATGCGGAGATCCTGAAGCTGATCCGGTCCCTCTGCGAGCGGGGGATGGCGCTGCTGGTCGCATCGTCGGAGATGGAGGAGCTGGTAGCGTTCAGCCATCGGGTGGTGGTACTCCGCGACAGGGAGCAGGTCGCCGAGCTGGAGGGCGAGGCGATCAGCGAGCAGGGCATCATGCGCGCGATCGCGGGGAGCTGATGGGCGGTATGACGTCGCGCGCTTCCGCGCTGCTGAGGAGTCCGGCGACCTGGCCGTGCCTGGCCCTCCTGCTCGTAATCGTCGTGAACACCCTTGTCGCGCCGGAGTTCTTCCATCTCGAGCTCCGCGACGGGCGGCTCTACGGCACGCTGGTCGACGTGCTGAAGCGCGGGGCACCGGTCGGCCTGCTGGCGATCGGGATGTCGCTGGTGATCGCCACCGGCGGGATCGACCTTTCAGTCGGGGCCGTGATGGCGATCGCGGGAGCGGTCTGCGCCTCGCTGATCAGCGGCGGCGTCGACAGCACCCCGCTCATCGTGGCGGCGGGTCTGGGGGTCGGGTTGATGGCGGGGGTGGTGAACGGGGCGCTCGTCGGATGGCTCGGGCTGCAACCGATCGTCGCCACGCTCGTCCTGATGGTCGCCGGTCGTGGGATCGCCCAGCTCATCAGCGGGGGCAGGATCATCACCTTCCAGCACCAGGGATTCGCCTGGCTCGGCGTGGGAAGCTGGGCGGGCCTCCCGGTACCCGTCCTGCTGGTGGCGTTGGTCTGCCTGCTGACCTACCTGCTTACGCGCCGGACGGCTCTCGGGCTGTTCATCGAGGCCGTAGGGTGCAATCCCACCGCGAGCCGCTATCTCGGCATCCACGTTCCCTCGGTCAAGATGATGGCCTACGTGACCGCGGGGCTGTGCTCGGCGCTCGCCGGGATCATCGCCACCGCCGACATCCAGGGAGCCGACGCCAACAACATCGGTCTCTGGCTGGAACTGGACGCCATCCTCGCCGTGGTGCTCGGCGGGGCGTCGCTGGCCGGCGGGCGATTCTCGATCGGGCTGTCCATCGTCGGGGTGTTGATCATCCAGTCCTTGACGACGGGGATCATCATGAGCGGCTTCCCCGCACGCTACAACCTGCTGATCAAGGCGGTGGTGATCCTGCTCGTGCTGCTCATCCAGACTTCGCGGTTCCGAGGGCAGCTTGCGGCACTCCTGCCGCGCCCGCGTTCAGCGACTGGTCGACCCGAGGTGGCATCGTGAACCAGCGTCTTGTCGGGCACCGCTTCTTCCCCCTTCTGGTCACGGTGTCGCTGTTCCTGGCCGCGTGGATCGCCGGCGCCACGCGCTTCGACGGGTTCGGCAGCGTGCGGGTTTTCCTCAACCTGTTCACCGACAACGCGTTCCTGGCGGTCACGGCGATCGGGATGACCTTCGTGATCCTCTCCGGCGGGATCGACCTTTCCGTGGGATCGGTGATCGCGCTGACGGGGATCGTCGTCGCCGTGCTGGTGGAGCAGCAGCAGTGGCACCCGCTTGCAGCCTTCGGCTTGATCCTCGGCGGCGCGGCATGCTTCGGAGCCGCGATGGGCGCGCTCATCCACTTCTACCGCATGCAGCCATTCATCGTCACGCTCGCGGGGATGTTCTTCGCCCGCGGGCTGGCGACGACGATAAGCGAGGACTCGATCCCGATCACCCATCCGTTCTATTCGAGCGTGTCCGCATTCGGGTTCGGCGTGCCCGGTGGGGGATGGGTCGGCAGCCAGACGCTCGTCCTCGCGGTCGTGCTGGCCGCGGCGATCGCGATCGCGCACTTCACGCCGTTCGGCAACAATGTTTACGCCATCGGCGGGGACTCTCGATCCGCCGAGCTGATGGGCGTCCCGATCGCGATGACGACCATCGCCATCTACACGCTCAGCAGCACACTCGCGGCCCTCGCGGGGATTCTTTACTCGTTCTACACCTTCTCCGGCTACGCCCTCGCTGGCATCGGGCTCGAGTTGGACGCTATTGCGGCCGTGGTGATCGGCGGCACGCTGATAAGCGGCGGCAGAGGGTACGTATTCGGCACGCTCGTCGGTGTGCTGATCGCAGGCGTGATCCAGACCTATATCTCCTTCCACGGGGGGCTGAACTCGTGGTGGACGAAGATCGTCATCGGTCTTCTGCTCCTGTTCTTCATCGGGCTACAGAAAGGGCTGACCTCGTTCCGTGGCTCGTGGCGGGATGCCGGGCCGGAGGGCGCAGGGGCGTGACGAACAACAGTCCGGGTGGCCAGTCATGAATCGCATCAGACCGCTGAGGACCGTCTCCGTTGCCAACATCCTCGGTGAGGGTGTGATCTGGGACGACGTGGACGGCGCTTTCCTGTGGACCGACATCCACGGCCGCAAGCTCCACCGCTATCGTCCGGATCGGGACCAGCTTACCGCGTGGGACACGCCGGAGCGGCTGTGCTCGTTCGGGCTGGTCGAGGGTGAGGCCGGGGCGCTTATCGCGGCTTTCGAGTCGGGTTTCGCGATGTATCGCCCGGAGAGCGGCGAGATCGAGTGGCTGGCACGCCCCGAGGTGGACGTGACCGGAACGCGCTTCAACGACGGGCGTGTCGATCGGCAGGGGCGTTTCTGGTCGGGGACGATGGTCGAGGGGGACGAGGCCCGTGACAGGGACGGCAACCGCGTGTTGGGGTCGCTCTACCGGCTGGATCGCGGGGTCTGCGCGCGGATGGAGGGCGGGATCCGCATCACCAACTCCCTTTGCTGGAGCCTGGACTCGCGGACGCAATACCTGGCCGATTCGCCCACTCGGCAGATCTACGCCTACGATTTCGATGCGGGAACGGGATCGATCACGAACCGCCGCGTCTTCGCGCGGATCGATCCACCCGCGGAGCCGGACGGCTCATGCATCGACGCTGAGGACCACCTCTGGAATGCGGAATGGGGCGGGGGACGGCTAGTGCGATACCGGCCGGACGGTACCATCGACCTGACGCTGGCGCTGCCTGTGACGCAGCCGACCTGCGTATGCTTTGGTGGGCCGGGCCTCAACTGGCTTGCGGTGACCACCGCGCGAGACGGGCTGTCCGACACGGAGCTGGCCCGGCAGCCGCTCGCGGGGGCGCTCTTCATCTTCGAGACGGACTTCGGCGGGATGCCGGAGACGAGGTACGTAGCGGCGGGGTAACCGCCGGCCGAGCGCTCGACAATCGTCGCCGCCGCAACGGAAGAAAGTGCGAGCCCTCACCTTGGCTCGGTGTGAACAACAGCCTGCTCGACTTCACACCGCCCGGAATTCCGACCCGTCATACCAGCCGGGCTCCCAGGCCGGGAGCGCCCAATCTGCCGGGACCGATCCGACCTTCACCGGCGCGCCCTGGCGCTCCATCAGCGAATAGTAGGCGGCTTGCAGGCAGAGGTACTTCTTCCGGATGACCTCGTGCGGCTGATAGAGGGTCCGGCGCTCGAACGACTTCTGGATATCGACCAGCTGATCGAAGAAGCGGGTGTAGTAGTTCGCTGCCGAGCCCATGCTCGCCGACAGCGTGCCCCGCTCGCCCACGATGGTGAGGCTGAACACGTCCGGTCGGCTGGCGTGCAGCGAAGCGACGAAAGGACGGCGTGAATCGGTCCTCGCGTAGCCGTAGTTGATGTTGAGATAGCCGACGCGCCGGACATCGTCACTGGTCATGCTCACCCAGTCCACGTCGTAGCCGAGCACCTTCAGCACCATGTACGGTAGGTGGAAGTGGGGCTCGTCGGCGACGGATGAAGTACCGAACACGCTCTGGACTGCGCCGATCGTTTCCAGGCGCGAGGCCAGCTCGTCCACGTGGGAGTAGTGCTCGAACGGGACGGTGCCCATGACCGGCGTTCCGTGTCGGGCGGCGAGCTCGAGCATCTCGTCGAGGTGGGCCAGCGTATCCGCCCAGTGGCGCTGGAGGAAGCAGGGGACTCCAGCCTCCAGGTAGGGGCGCAGGAGGATGTGCTGCCAGGGGACGTTGTTCAGGTCGCCGTTGAGGATCGCGTCGACCTTGCCCAGCATGCCGTCGTAACGGTCGACGACCTCGCAACCCCACCGGTCCGCGAACTGGCGCGCCTTCGCCACGTTCTTGTCCCAGATGTGTGTGGGGCGCATACGCAGGGCGCTCGTGCCGAGGTACTGACCGTCCGGGCTCATAAGGTCGGCCCAGATGCCCCAGAACGTGAAGTCGATGCCGAATACGCCGATCTTCATGGGTTCGATCGGCGCGACCTGCGGGGCGGCCTGAGCGGCTGCCGGTGCGGCGATCGCGCTCGCGGCGGGCGCCGCAGTGGCGGCCAGCGCAGCGTGACGAATGAAGTCCCGGCGGGTGTAGCCCGGGTCGTTGGGGTTCTCCATTGAATCTCCTCGCAACGGCACTTGCGCGATGGAACGGCGGAATGGTTCGGAGACGGGGCGAACCGAACGCGTCGATCACGCCTGACCCCGGCCAAATTGCTGGCGGACGCTGCGCGCTGCAAGCCTGCAAGGGTGCGGTTTTCGTAGCGACGGCTATATCGACGACGGCTCTAGCGGCGGGTCGTTCGTTGCTCCCTTGCGGATTCGGCAGCGCGACCGACATCCTGAGTCGACAATGTGACCGGTCTCATCTGGCCGCGCCAGACTGCGGGACGTGAGGTCGATCCCGAGCCGCTCGACTGGAGTCCGACGGATCCGCCGGCGTTTGCGCGCCCGGGAGTGGCTCCACAAGGCAGCATCCGAAGGCGTCCATCTTCTCTCCAAACCCGATCACGGAGACAGGAATGACCAGGTTCGTACCGGTTGCCGGGCTTGCCATCGCCCTCCTTGGATTCGCGAACTCGACGACTGCCCAACCAGCCACCGTCGAGGTGATGGTGGACCTGTCCCGCCCGGGCGAGCCCATCGCCCCCGAGATCTACGGACACTTCGCGGAGCACCTCGGCCGCGGGATCTACGAGGGCATCTGGGTGGGTCCGGACAGCGACATCCCGAACACCCGCGGCTATCGGAACGACGTCCTCGAGGCGCTGCGCGCGTTGGAGGTACCGGTCATCCGCTGGCCGGGTGGATGCTTCGCCGACCTGTACGACTGGCGCGACGGCATCGGCCCGCGCGAGCAGCGGCCGACCCGGATCAACGTCCACTGGGGCGGCGTCACGGAAAGCAACGCGTTCGGCACCCACGAGTTCATGGACTTCGTCGAGATGATCGGGGCTGAGGCGTACATCTCCGGCAACCTGGGTTCTCTCGAGCCGTACCAGATGGCGCAGTGGGTCGAGTACATCACCTCCGATGAGGACGCGACGCTGGCCAACGAGCGGCGCCGGAACGGCCGGGAGGAGCCGTGGAGGCTGAAGTACTTCGGAATCGGGAACGAGACCTGGGGCTGCGGCGGCAACATGCGCCCCGAAGCCGCAGCGGCTGCGAACGCCCGTGCGTGGGCCTTCGTGAATGCTCCCGCCGAGATGGGAATGATCAAGGTCGCCAGCGGCGCGAGCGGCAACCTCGACAACTGGCACGACTACAAGGCGTTCACCGAGGAGATGATGAAGAACGGCGGTCCGACGTTCGGCGGCTACCTCGAGGCGCTGAGCTACCATTACTACGCCATGCCGCCCAACCTCGGACCCAAGGGCCCCGCCACCGGCTTCGACGAGGAACAGTGGGCCCTGCAGCTCGCCTACACGCTGGACATCGATCGCCAGTTGAAGGACGTCATCGCGATCATGGACCGGTACGACCCCGAGAAGCGGACGGCATTGTACGTCGACGAGTGGGGTGCCTGGTACCAGCCGGAACCCGGCTCCACCCCGGGGTTCCTCTACCAGCAGAACACGCTACGGGATGCCCAGGTAGCGGCTCTCAGCTTCAACATCTTCCACCGGTACTCGGACCGGATCCGGATGGCCAACATCGCGCAGATGATCAACGTTCTGCAGGCCATCATCCTCACCGACGGACCGCGGATGATCCTCACGCCGACCTACCACGCGTTCGACCTGTACAAGCCGTTCAAGGGGGCAACGCCGTTCCCGGCCATCGTTTCCGAGGCACGCTACACCTACGGGGATATCGAGCTCCCCCTGATCGACGTGTCGGTCGCGCGCGGCACGGACGGGCGGATGTATCTCGCCGTCGTGAACACCGACCCGCACCGCGAGGTGACCGTGCGGACGAACCTCCGCGGTCGCTCGGCGACGGGTCGGATCCTGGTGTCCGACCGGATGGACGCCCACAACACCTTCGATAGTCCGAACGCGCTTACGCCGCAGCCCTTCAGCGGGACGATCGAGAACGGCATGGTGGTGGTACAGATGCCGCCGATGGGGGTGGCGGTGCTGGCGGTGGAGTAAACGGGGATTACGCGAAGCCGCGATGCAAATGTAACTACAGGGCATCACGCGAAGCCGCCAAGCCGCGAAGGAGCCCGGCGCAGACCGCGGATTCCATCCTTCGTTTAGGAAATTGGATGAATGTTCGAACGCAACTCCGATCGCCAACTCTATGGCGTCGCGGCAGACAACTCCCTCGCGGCTTGGCGGCTTCGTGTGCTCAATGCCGTTCCGCCATCTCCCGCGCGACGTCGATGATCCAGTCCTCCTGGCCGCCCACGGCGCCTCGTCGGCCCAACTCCATGAGGATGTCGCGCGGGTCGAGCCCGTACTTCGCAGCCGCTCGCTGCGTGTGCAGGAGGAAGGTCGAGTAGACGCCGGCGTAACCCAGGATGAGCGATGCATTGTCGATCTCTTGCGCTCGCGGCATGATCGGCCGCACCACCTGTTCGCCGACGTCCATCAGCCTGTAGAGGTCGACACCGGTCTCGTAGCCTGCTTTCTGGAGGACCGCTACCAGCGCTTCGAGCATGGCATTCCCCGCGCCGCCCCCCATCCCCCGAAGCGACCCGTCTACCAGAGTGGCTCCGGATTCGATCGCGGCCAGGCTGTTCCCCACGCCGAGGCCGAGGTTGTTGTGTGCGTGGAAGCCGACCTCGATGCGCAGCCGCTCGCGGAGCCGTCCGACCCGCTCGCGGACCTCGTGCGGGAGCAGGGCGCCGGCCGAATCGACGACGTAAACCGCGTCCGCCCCGTAGCCCTCCATCAGCGCCGCCTGCTCGGCCATCGTCTCCACGTCGGCCATGTGGTTCATCATCAGGAAGCAGAGGACATCCATTCCCAGCTTCTTCGCCAGGCCGATGTGCTGCTCCGAGATGTCTGCCTCGGTCACGTGGGTAGCGATGCGGGCGACGGTCGCGCCGCAGTCCCGGGCGAGTGCGAGGTCCTCCTTCACGCCGACGCCCGGCAGTAACAGCACCGCGATCCGTGACCGCTTCACAACTTTGCAGCGGCGCGCAGCTTCACCTCGTCGGGGGTCCGGTCGAAGCCGTACTGGATCGATGATCCACCGAGTCCGTCGCCGTGCGAGATCTCGATGATGTCGACGCCCGCGTCGTCCAGCCCGCCCGCGATCGCGACCACCTGCTCCTCGGTGTACTGGTGGCTGATCGAGTGGCTCCCGTCGCGGAGCGTGCTATCGACGATGCGTACCCGCTGTCCGCTCATCGAACCGTCTCCTCTCGCACGGCCAGATCCTGCGCCAGCTGCTCGCCCACCGCTACCGCCGCGGCCGTCATGATGTCGAGGTTGCCCGCGTAGGGCGGCAGGTAGTCGCCCGCGCCAGTCACTTCGATCTGCACCGTTACCCGATCACCGTCGATGTCCGGTGTGTGCTTGAGGCGGTAGCCGGGCACGTATTCCTGGATCCGGCGCACCGTGACCTGCACCGACTCGGCGATCGCGTCTGCGTCGGGCTGGTCGACGAGCGCGTAGATCGTGTTGCGCATCATGATGGGCGGCTCGGCCGGATTGAGGATGATGATCGCTTTGCCGCGCTCCGCCCCGCCGACGCTCTCCAGCGACCTTGCCGTCACCTTGGTGAACTCGTCGATATTCTGGCGCGTGCCGATCCCCGCGCTGCGGCTCGCGACCGACGAGACGATCTCCGCGTAGCGCACCCGCCCGACCTGGCCGATCGCCCGGACGATAGGGATCGTGGCCTGTCCGCCGCAGGTTATCAGGTTGATGTTCGGGGCGCCTCGATGCGCGTGCAGGTTGACGTAGGGGACGACGGGGGGGCCGACCGCGGCCGGGGTCAGGTCCACGGCGACCAGTCCCGCATCGGCCAGCCGCGGCGCGTGTCGGATGTGCGGTTTCGCCCCGCTGGCGTCGAACACAATGGCGATGTCCGAGCGGCGCTCGAGGAGCGCGTCGATACCCTCCGGGGAGGCGTCGACCCCGCGCTCGCGGGCGATTGCCAGGCCGGTAGAAGCCGGGTCGATCCCGACCATCATCACCGGCTCGAGGATCGGCGAGCGGAGCAGCTTCAGAAGCAGGTCCGTGCCGATGTTGCCCGAGCCGATGATGGCGACGGGGGTGCGGGGGGCGTGGGAGGTCATCGAATCAGAGTGCCTGGCCTGCCCTCGAGGGGGCCGATGGGTGGTGCGTACGGCTGGGACCGCGTTTTGGGTGCGCCTGCTTCGTGGAAGGCAGGGAGTAATCGCGAGTCTAGCAGTCGCTGTGAAATTGACCGTCCACCCTCGCGGGGTCAACTGCGCTCGAGGGGCAATGACCATCCCGTGCATTGCCGAGCGAGGTTCGCGGGCGGCCATATCCTCCACGACCTCGTTGCCAATCCGAGTGGCGGCCGCAACACTTCGTATCGGGGTTGCACGAGGACAGCTTCCATCGCTCACCCGCACAAAGGCGGATCGCCATGGATCCCGTCGTTCTGCAGCTGACCGGCGGCCTCCCGTTCATCCTTCTGCTGGCCGTCTTCTTAGCAGCGGTGTCGTCGCAGGTGCTGCTCCGCGCGTACAGGAGGGCCGTGGTCGCCTCCATGCGAGCCCGCGGATCGGCCGCCGCGGCGAACCTGGAGTCGCGCGAGCCGGGCGGGGAACCTGTGCCGCCGACCGCGAGGCTGTCGATCGAGATCGTCGACCAAGGACGAGTTGGCGATGCGGCGGCTCCCAGCCTGGAGGCTGCCTACTCCGCGAGCGTTCGTGCCCCCCTTCGCAACGCGACCATCTACTGCGTCGGCGGATTGGCGTACTCGGCCGTGATGGCGCTCGCCACGCTCGTCTCGGCGGGAGAGCCGGTTTCTCTGATCCGTCTCGTGGTACTCCTGTGGTTGTTCCTGTGGCCGGCCGTGCTGAGCGTCGACCGGGTCGTACCCGCGGTGCGCGGCCTCCGGCCAACGCTGCTGCTGGGATACTTCGGCGTTTGGATCCTGCTCGGTGCGACGGCGATCGGGGTCAGCAGCGGCGAGCTTACCTGGCGCGAGGTCTGGGCGCTCTGGGTGATCGTCAACCTGCCGGCGACGATCCTGGTGCTCGCGTTTCTGAACGGGCGGGTGCGCGCGGTCGGGCCCCTCGTCCTGGTATTCTCCTTCCTGGGGATGTTCGGGGCGAACCTGGCGCTCGCGGCCGCCGGCTCGAGCGACGCCCTCCTGCGAGTGATCGCCGGTCTTGGCTCCGCGCTTGGCGTGGGCGCTTACGGTGCCTTCTTTGGTCTGATCGTCGCAGGCTTTGCCGTCGGCGGCTTCCTGGCGAGCCGGTTCGGCCTTCCCTGGATCCGCCGGCGATACGAGAGTAAGCGGCTGAGCGATCAGACGCTGACCGTCGACTCGATCTGGCTAACGTTCGCCGTCGTACAGGCGATTCCGCTCGCCTTCGAGGGGGCGTGGTGGGTGGTGTCGGGGGTGGTGGCGTTTCTCCTGTACCGAGCGATCGTGGGGGTCGGATTGTCGCGCTGGGCAAGGCCGGTTTTCACGTCCGGCCAGGCGCCGCGGTTGCTGTTGCTGCGCGTGTTCGCACTGGGTCGGAGGAGCGAAGCGTTGTTCGGCCGGCTCGACCGCTGGTGGCGGCACGTCGGTAGCATACAGATGATCGCCGGGCCCGACCTCGCTACCACCACCGTCGAACCGCACGAGTTCCTCGACTTCCTGGGCCGTCGGCTCGACCGCCGCTTCATCGCGGACGAAGCGACGCTGGCGCTGCGCCTATCCGAGATGGACCTCGTCCCGGACGTGGATGGTCGTTACCGCGTCCATGATTTCTTCTGTCACGACGATACCTGGCGGATGGTACTCTCGCGGCTGGTTCGCGAGAGCGACGTCATCCTGATGGACCTGCGCGGATTCTCGAGGAACAACTCGGGGGTGCTGCACGAGCTCGGTGAACTCGTCAACCTGGCGCCGCTGGAGCGAGTGATCCTGGTGATCGACGAAACCACGGACGAGGCCTTCCTCCGCTCGAGCGTCGAGCACTTCTGGCAGCGCATGCGAGCGGACTCACCGAACCGTGGGGCGGACCGGCGCCTCACAATCTTCCGCTCGACCGGCTCCCCGGGGCGGGACATCGCGGGGCTCGTTCGTTGGGTGCTCAGCGCCACCATGGCCGCTCACCCGGAGCGTACCGACCTCGGCGTAGCGGCCCAAGGTTGACGCGAAGCCGCGAGGACACGAAAGAGGGCCAAGAGGTCTCACGCAGAGCCACCGAGCCGCAGAGATTCTGGGCTGCGACCACACTACAGCAACATTCCACGATTGTGAAATCGAAGCTGATTGGGACGAACTTCGGAGCGTGGTCGTGCCGGAACACCTCAGCGGCTCAGCGGTTCTGCGCGATGCCCTGCCAGTTAGCCGTTCCTTTGTGGCCTCGCGGCTTCGCGTGAGACTGGTCGACTACTCGGGGAACCGGATATCCTCGAACGTCCGATAGTTGTCCAGGCTCGTGGCGGGGGCGAAGAAGCAGGCCACCTTCATCTCCACATCGCCCGTGTTTCGGAGCATGTGGACCTTGCCCTCCTCGAACAGCACCGCCGTGCCCGCCCGGACGTCGCCGACCTCCCCCTCGATCATCACTTTCCCCCGTCCGCTGAGGATGTAGATCAACTCCTCGCTGTGGGGGTGAGAATGTGCCGGGCGAACCGTCTCCCCCGGCTGCACGCGGATGACGCAGAAGGAGAGGTTCTTCGCCGGCATTGCGTCGGCGTTGACCAGCCAGCGCATCGATCTGCCCGGTTGCTCGATCTCCGGGACGTCGGTTTCGTGGATGATCTTCATGTCTAGCTCGACAGCGTCGACTCGATGCGGGACGCGAGCTGGGTCGCGTCGAGGCCGTAGTGGGCGGCCAGCTCCGCGTACGTGCCGGAGTGGATGTAGTGCGGATCGCGTCCCCCCGTCGTGTTGATCGGGTGGAGGTTCCGCGTGTCGATCGTATCCCGCGAGGCGAAGAGTACCTTGCGGACCTGGCCCCACAGGTAGCCGTTGTTCTGCTCGGCGATGAACACCGGTCGTCCCGAATCGTAGATCCGCAGAATCGCTTCCCGATCGACGGACGGCATGTCGAGCACCTCTACCCCGATGCCGCGCGCCTCCAAGCGGTCTGCCGCGCCGATCGCCTCGAACACACCTCGCCCGCTGGTGATGATGGTCGCCCGCGGCTTCTCCGGGGACCGAACGGCGTACGCCCGGCCGAACTCGAAGGTGAAATCCGGTCCGTAGATCGCGGGAGCAGGGGCGCGTAGCACGCGAATGTAGACGAGTCCGCGGTTGCCCTCCATCACCCAGCGCATCACGGCGAGCAGCTGCTGCGGGCACGAGACGTTGATGATCTTGACGTGGGCGGCTTCCGAGAGCAGGAGGGCGTCGTCGTTGCCCATGTGCGTGGCGCCGTTTGCCTGCGTCTCGAGGTCCGCCGCGGTGGCCAGCATCGCCAGGTCGATCCCGTGGCCCTCCGAAAGCCAGCCCCCCGCCTCGATCACCTCCAGTCGCTCCTGGTGCCCCACGGCGATCCGGCGAAGGACCTTCCAGTCGTAGAACGGGCAGAACGTGCTGATCCATGTGTTGTAGCCGAGGACGCCGAACGCCTCGCCGATCAGCATCATGTTGGCCTCGGCGACGCCGGCGTTGAGCGCCCGGTACTTGTCGACGAAGCCCACTCCGCCCTGCAGTCCGCTCGTCGACGCGAGGTCGGAGTCGATCGAGACGACCCGCGGGTCCCTGGCAAAGACGCGCATCGCTCCGTCGACGATCTTGTCGACCGCGTACGACTTTCCGACCTCGATCTTCGGTAGCGAGTCGGCGTGGTAGCGGATCCGCTTGTCGCGGGGCGGCGCACGCTCCGTGCGTACCTGCGGCGCTCGCTCATTGACTCCGACGACCCGGCCGTCCTGCATCTCCAGCTGGTACCCGATCGATCCCGCGTGTCGTTGGATGGCCTGGGCGATGTCCTCGTAAGCCGGCTCGTCCAGCAGGCGGTTGAAAAGCCGGCAGAACGATTCCACGCGCGCCGTCCGCTGCCGCTTCTGGAGTGTCACCTCCTGGTCGAGGAGCTCCTCGGGGATGGTGACCTTGTGGCTGTTCATGAAGCTGGAGAACCCGCCGTGCCCCTTGGTGGTCATGCAGATGATGGCCAGTGGGCGGCCGTCGCGCCGGCCGTGCTTGAACTCCAGCAGAGCCTCATGGACGGTATGCATGCGGGTGGCGTCCACTTCCAGCACTCGCCACCCGAAGCTCGAGAAGGCGCTCGCCAGGTCGTAGTACGGGAAGTGCAGCTGCGACGGGTTGTCGAGCTGTCCCCCGTTGTGGTCGACCATGACGCACAGGTTCTCGAGCCGCTTGAACCCGGCGAACATGATCGACTCCCAGACGGGCCCCTCCTGCAGCTCTCCGTCTCCCGTGATCGCGTAGACGTCGAAGCGCGGGTCGCGCTGCCCCGCGATCGCGAGCCCCTGCGCCACGCCGATGCCCTGGCCCATCGGGCCCGTCGCGACGTGCACGCCGGGGAGCAGAGGGCCGGGGTGCCCGTTCAGGATGCTCTCCAGCGAGCGCGAGTTGTCCAGCACCGACCGGTCGAAGTACCCGAGGTCGGAGTAGATCGACGCCAGAGTGGCCACCGCGTGCCCCTTACTGAGCACGAACATGTCCTGGCCGATCGCGGTCGGGTGAGCGACGTCGACCTCGATGATGCCGCCGTAGTAGAGGGCTACCATCGGGATGGTGGCGGAGAACGCCCCGCCGATATGGATCGCGCGGTCAGCGGCCAGCCGGCATTGGTGCAGGCTCAGGAGCCGGATATCGGAATCCTTGATCTCCAGGAGCGAGACCAGGGCCTTGTTGTGGAGTTGATGTTGCAACGGAGACTCGTGCTATAGCGTGTGGATACGGAACGACAAGGGCATCACGCGAAGGCACGAAACCGTGAAGCAGTCATCACTTCGCCGGCTTCGCGCCCTCGCAGGCGATCACATGATCTGCCAGCCGCCGTCGACGAAGTACGTCGCGCCGGTCACGAACGATGCTTCTTCGGAGGCGAGGAAGTACATCACGTTGGCGACCTCCTCCGGACGGCCCATGCGGTTCAGGACGCTCTTCGAGTTGAGGAACGCCTCCGTCGCTGCCGGATCCGGGGAATCATTGATCGAGCCGCGCAGCAGGGGAGTGTCGATCGCGCCAGGGGCGACACAGTTGACTCGGATGTTGTGCTGCGCCAGGTCGTAGGCCATCGTCCGCGTCAGCGTCTCGATCGCCCCCTTCGAGGACGCGTACGCCGCGCGCTCCGGAACCGCGCGGTAGCCAAGGATCGACCCGGTATTGATGATCGCGCAGGGGTCGGGGTGCGTGAGCATCAGCGGGATGAACACGTTGGACATGTAGTAGATGCCCTTGAGGTTGATGTCGTACGTGCGGACCCAATCTTCCTCGCTGACACCGGT
>CAZJEH010000077.1:0-16766 GCA_964544905.1 uncultured Gemmatimonas sp. | reverse complement strand
GTTCGGTCAGGTACTCGTGCAGTTCGTCCGTAGAGCCGAAGTCGTGCGTGTCATCTTCGCTCTGCGGAAGCCGGTCGGCGGTGATGAAGAAGTCCAGCAGCAGCCGGTTGCGCAGCTCCGCGAGGTCCCATTCTTCCGGATGCGTTCCTTCGGGAGCGTGTTCGTCGATGAGGCGATCGAGCGTCTTCTCGATCATGTCCCACGCTTCGCCCTTCAGATCTTCCCCGCCCTCCAGGGCGAACGTCCGGAGGTCGTAGATGACCTCGCGCTGCTGGTTCATGACGTCGTCATAGTCCAGCAGCCGCTTGCGAGCTTCGAAGTTCTGCATCTCCACCCGCTTCTGCGCGTTCCCGATGGACCGCGTGATCAGCGGGTGCGTGATGACCTCGCCCTCCTCGGCGCCCAGCCGCGTCATCACCCCGGCGATGCGCTCGGAGCCGAAGAGCCGCATCAGATCGTCTTCGAGGGACAGGAAGAACTGGGACGTGCCCGGGTCTCCCTGACGACCGGCCCGGCCGCGGAGCTGCCGATCGATCCGTCGCGACTCGTGCCGCTCGGACCCGATGATGTGCAGGCCGCCCATCTCTTCGACGGTCTCGCCGTCGATCTCGACGATCCGCGTTTCCTTGACGCCCGGCCCGAGTTTGATGTCGGTGCCACGTCCGGCCATGTTCGTCGCGATGGTCACCGCGCCGGGCTGGCCGGCCTGCGCCACGATCTGCGCCTCCCGGTCGTGGTACTTCGCGTTCAACACCTCGTGACGGATCCCCCGCCGCTTCAGCATCCGCGAGAGGGTCTCCGACACGTCCACGCTCACCGTACCGACGAGCACCGGCAGATCCAGCTTGTGCAGGCGCTCGATCTCGTCGATGATCGCGTTGTACTTCTCCCGCTTCGTCCGGAAGACGAGATCGTGACGGTCGTCCCGGATCACCGGCTTGTTGGTCGGGATGACCATCACGTCGAGACCGTAGATCTGGTGGAACTCGCCTTCCTCCGTCTCGGCCGTACCGGTCATGCCGGCGAGCTTCTCGTACATCCGGAAGTAGTTCTGAATCGTGATCGTGGCGAGCGTCTGCGTCTCGCCCTTCACGGTCACGTTCTCCTTGGCCTCCACCGCCTGGTGTAGCCCATCCGACCAGCGGCGCCCGGGCATCATCCGCCCGGTGAACTCGTCTACGATGACGATCTGTCCATCCTGGACGACGTACTGCTCGTCCTTGTGGAAGAGCGTGTACGCCTTCAGGAGCTGATGGATGACGTGGATCTTCTCGCTCTTCTCCGCGTACTCGCGCTCGAGCGCGGCCCGGCGCTCTCGCTTCTCGTCCGGCGTCAGGTCCGGATCCTCCTCGACCTGGTGCACGGCCTCGGACAGGTCGGGCACGACGAAAGCCTCGGGATCGCCCGGCGAAAGGATGTCGAGCCCCTGGTCCGTCAGGTGGACGTTGTGGCCCTTCTCGTCCATCGCGAAGAGAAGCTGCTCGTCCAGCTCGTGGAGCCGTTTCTCGCGCATGTACGCGGCTTCAGTCCGCTGCACCAGCTTCTGCAGCGACGGATCGTCCGCGAACAGCTTCGCCAGCCGTCGGTTCTTCGGGCCGCCGCGCCGCGCGAGAAGCAGCTTCTCGCCGGCGGTCATCTCGTCCCCTGCCTCGAGGGCGCGTTCCGCCTCGCCGATCAGGTCGTTGACGATGCGAGCCTGCCGGCGCGCCAGGTCGGCAACCGCCGTGTTGTAGCGCGCATACGCCATGTTCGTCTCCGACGCCACAGGCCCGGAGATGATCAGCGGCGTCCGCGCCTCGTCGATCAGGACGGAGTCGACCTCGTCGATGATCGCGTAGTAATGCTTCCGCTGCACCCGCTGCTGGAGCGAGTGCACCATGTTGTCGCGGAGATAGTCGAAGCCGAACTCGTTGTTGGTGCCGTAGGTGATGTCGGCGAGGTAGGCGTTTCGGCGCGCCTCGGACCCGGGCTCATGAAGGTCGATGCAGTCGACGGTGAGCCCCAGGTACTTGTAGAGGTGGCCCATCCACTCCGCGTCGCGCTGGGCGAGGTAGGCGTTCACCGTTACCAGGTGGACCCCGCGCCCCGTCAGCGCGTTGAGGTACAGCGGCATCGTGGCGACGAGGGTCTTCCCCTCACCGGTCGCCATCTCCGCCACCTTCCCCTCGTGCAGCGCGATACCGCCGATCAACTGTACGTCGTACGGGACCATGTCCCAGACCAGCGTCTGCCCGGTCACCTGCACCTCGGTACCGAGTAGCCGGCGAGCAGCCTCCTTTACGGTCGCGAACGCCTCCTCGAGGATCTCGTCCAGGACATCCTCGAGCTCCTCGTTGAGCCGCTTCTCGACCTCGCTCATCCGCAGCGATATCGATTCCCGCTCGGACGCGTCCTCGGCCTGACGCTTCTGCTGGCGGAGCTGCTCGAGCTCGTTCTCCAGCTCCTCCGCCCGCTCGCGGATGATCGCGCGGAACTTGAGCGTCTGGTTGCGGAGCTCCTCCTCGGAAACCCCCTGCAGACGCTCCCAATGTTCGTTGATCGCCTTCACACGCGGCATCAACCGCTTCACCTCGCGGTCGTGTCGCGTCCCGAAGACGTTTCGCACCAGTTGCTTGAGCATGTCCTTATTCGTTGACGCCGCCCGCCTCCGCCGTCCTTTACGCCGCCGAAACGTTCACGCGGCACCCAGAGTCCGCGCGCCGGCGCTCGACGATCCTCCACGACGGATCACGTACGACGATTCGCTGCCATCAATATATTCGTTCGCGCTCGATAATCTCTCGTACCCCTTCGGGGACGTAATAGCGCACGGAGCGCCCCTCCGACGTCCGTTTCCGGATCTCGGTACCGGAGATGTCGATCCGGCTCACCGCCACGGCTGTGGCCGGATACGGTCCATCGACATCCACGGTTTCGCCCCCGCGAGCCAGCACGGCGAGACGCGCGAGCCGGACGATCCGGTCGGGCTCGCGCCACTTGCCGAAATCCCGGAACTGGTCCACACCGAGCAGGAAGAAGATCTCCGCTTCCGGCTCTCGCTCCCTCAGCGCCTGCAGAGTGTCGACGGTGTACGATGGCCCGGGCCTGCGTAGCTCCAGGTCATCGACCCGGAACCGCGGATCTCCCTCGATCGCCGTCGAGAGCATCCTCATCCGTTGCTCGGCGGACGCGACGACCGAGCCGCGCTTGTGGGGAGGTTCGGCCGCGGGGACGAAGAGCAGCAGATCGAGATTCAGTGCCTCGAACGCCTCCGCCGCGACGATCAGATGGGCGTGGTGGACGGGGTCGAATGTACCTCCGAATACCCCCAACCGCCGGTGGCTCACGATCGGCTTCAGACCCGCATGGCCTGTGCCTCGGGGCTCTCGGGATAGTCGCGCAGCAACCGCTCCCGGGCTTCCTCCGCATCCTCTACGTACCCGAGCCTGTCGTATGTTTCCGCCAGCTGCTCGAGCGCCGACGGCGCCAGCGAGGTGTCCGGAAACTGCGCGACCACTTCCTCGAAGTAGAGGACCGCGGCGTCGTACGCCCGACGCTTGAAGTAGTGCATCCCCGCGTCGTAGGACTTCTTCGCCAGCTTCTCCCGCATCTGCTCGACGTAGCCGGCCGCGCTGTCTCCCTCCTCGGTCCCCGGGAAGTAATCCGCCACGGACTGACAGTGCGCGATGGCCGAGATCGTGTACTCCTGGTCGAGCGGAGGAGGCGGGGACAGCTTGTAATAGGCGTCGCAGATCTTGAAGCGAGCCTCGAGATTCCGCGAATGGTCGGGAAAGTCCGTTACGACCCTCTGGTAGTGAGTGGCGGCGGTCGCGTACTCCCGGCGTGCCATGTGCGCGTCACCGAGCAGCATGCGGGCGTCCGGAGCTCGCGGGTCGCCGAGGGTCGTCGAGAGGAAGCGCTCGAGGTAGATGATCGAGCGCTGGAACTCCCGGTTCTCGAACTCCTGCATCCCCCGGGCGTAGAGATCGTCCGGGCCCATCAGGTTGATGTTCTCGCGGTTGCCTGAGCATGCGACGGCAAGGAGCGCGAGCGACATCAGGCACAGGCGGCGGAAACGCCGTATGTATACGTCCGATCTGATCATGCAGGTGGTACCCGCCGATGGGCGGGTCGGTTTCGTCGCGTAGGCGGCCGCCCGCGGTAGTCCGGTGAGGTCACCGCGGGGTGCCGCCGAGCGGGTCAAGTGTTGGCCGGATCGGCACTTCTGCTCGATCGCCGCAATTCCCGGGCAAACGGGTCGCGTGGATCGCTCAGGGCGCGACTCGAGCTGTCACGGGTGTTCCCCCGGTCCGGTCAAGCCCTTCCGTATCGGTCTTCCAACCGGATGACGTCGTCCAGCTCGGGCGTGCTCACCTCGAGGATCGTCGCATCCTCGAGGGCCTCGATCCGATGGACGTCTCCCGGGCGGATCGTGATACACTGACCCGGCTCCATCTCGAACTCGACCCCGTTGAGGTGGTACCGGAGCCGCCCCGATTGGAGGTACATCGTCTCCTGCTTCCGTTCGTGCTTCTGCAGGCTGAGGGCGTGGCCCTTGTGGACCTCGAGGATCTTGCCCGCATACCGGTCCTCGTGCGCGTACCAGATCTCCCGCCCCCAGGGTTTGGGGATGATGCGCGGGGCGACGGCGGGGGATTTGGGTTCGGACATGGATAATTTCTCGTTTGTTTCGGGCGCCGGCGACTCCAGGGGCGAGGTCACCCGACGGCGCAGGGAAGGTCGGCGCGTCCCGCGGAAACCGCAAGAGCCAAGGCGGGCAGAGACAAACCCGGGCGGGTAGTGTGGAGATTCCCCAACGAGTCCGGTGGTCTTCGCCGAGGGTATCCCCTTTACGGGCGGCGCCAGCCTAGGGGCCGCTGAGGTAGACGGTCCGGACAGCCTCAAGCGTACGCGGGTCTCCGCCCGGCGCCATCACCAGCATGCCGTGTCGCTGCGTTGGGGTCGGTTTGTTGTAGCGAAGCGGTTCGCCTAGACAGTCCGTGACCGTAGCACCAGCCTCCCGGGCGATGACTTCGGGGGCACACGTGTCCCACTCGCACAGGTAGGACACGGGGTGAACGTAGAGATCGAACCGCCCTTCAGCGACGAGAGCGCATTTCACACCGACCGACCCTGATCGCTCGATCTTCTCGACGTCCAGCATCCTAGCAATCTGCTCGATTTTCGCGTCGCGGTGGGAGCGGGAGGCGATCATGCGCGGCGGAATGGCGGAGGCGTCGTGTCGAAGTCGGGTGGCGGCGCCTCCCTGCACGGAAAGATACGTCCCCTCGCCCGCGGACGCGTAGTAGAGCCGGTCCGCGTCCGGCAGGTAGACGACACCGAGCACCGGCTCGCCGTGGACGGCCAGACCGATCATTACCGCGAACTCTCCGTTGCCAGCCAGGAATTCCTTCGTTCCGTCGAGCGGGTCGACGATCCACACTCGCTCGCATCGAAGGCGCTCAACCGAATCGGTGGACTCCTCGGCGAGGATCGCATCCCCCGGGAAGGACCGACGGAGTTCCGTGGCGATGAATCGATTCGCCTCCAGGTCCGCGGCGGTGACCGGCGCACCTCCGTGCTTGGTCTCCGCTCGCGTATCGCCGTAGCGCGCCATGATCTTCGCTCCTGCCTCGCGCGCCAGCCGACAAGCGATATCGAGCGTTCCTGAGTCTACGGTCGTGCGCATATGTGCGTCTTGGAAAACCGGGAGTGGCGCGTGTTCATCTGTTGGATCTCAGGCACTCACGTCGCAGCCCGGTGTCGCGCTTGCGGGGTGGGCCCGGGGGCCTGCCGGTCGAGGACGACTCCCAGCAGGGATGTGCCTGCCAGGTAGGACAGAACCGGCCACAGGCCAGAACCTGTCACGAAGAGGCGAGCGACCGCCATACCGACCGCAGCGAGCACAAAGTAGAGGACCGATACCCGGAGGTGTCCCCACCCGCCGTTCGCGAGTCGCTGGTAGAGATGTGACCTGTGCGGCAAGGTAATTGGCTCACCGCGAAGGGCCCGGCGGACGAGCGTGACGAGCGCGTCCAGGAACAGGGGGAAGAGCGGGAGGAAGGTCGTAACAAGACCGATCTCCGTCGAGCGCATGAGGAGGGCACCGCCATAGACGAGTGCCAGCCCGAGGGCGCCCGATCCGACGTCGCCCATGAAGATCCGGGCCGGTGGCCAGTTCCAGACGAGGAAGCCAGCGGCCGATCCGGCCAGGATGAGTCCGAAGGCGCGGGATGCGGGTGACGTCGGTGCTACAAAGGCGAGATGGAGCCCGAACACTACTACCTGGCTGCCGATCAGGCCGTCGATCCCGTCCATGAAGTTGATGACGTTGATCGCGGACACTCCCCAGAAGACCCACCAGGCGGCGGCAGCCATCCCCATCCAGGCCGGGACGGGCGAGGGGGAGAGGACGAGGGGCAGCAGCGTGAGTGCCCCCACGACGTGGGTCACGAGCCGTGGACCCGCCGTAAGGCTCGAGTTGTCATCACGCCACCCGATCCAGGCCACGAGAGTGATACCGACCAGTGGCAGAACCGCCCAACCCGCGCCTTCCGCAGAGCCCGCGATCCCAGTCAGGCGCAGAGCACCAAAGACCAGGACCACGGCAACGACGGCGGCCAGGCCGCCACCGCGTGGTGTCGGAATGACGTGGGAGCTACGGTCATTCGGGAGGTCCAGCACCTGCCGCGCCAAGGCGTACCGGCGCATGAGCCCGGTCCCGCCAAACGCGAGCACTGCGGCGACGGCGGCGGCGATCACCGTCATCACTGTCGACCACCTGCCAGGAAATCGCCGACCGTACGGGCAAGTCCGTCATCGACGGAAACGGGGGGAGACCAGCCGAGGGTATCACAAGTCGGGGCGATGTCGACCTGTAACGAACCCAGCAGCCGCGAGGCGACTTCCTTCCGGCCCAGGACTGCCGCGCCGAGCGTCATCAGCCCGGGAGGGACCGGCAGCAGACGTGGCCTTCGTCCCATCGCACGGGCAATCCGGCGGATGAGCTCGGGAGTGGAGAGATCATCGCCATCGCTCACGAGGAACACCTTCCCGGCCGCCACCGGGCGAGCGATGCACGTAACCACGAGGTCCGTGAGGTTGTCGATGCCGACCAGGCTGCGGCGGTTGTCGACCAGCCCGAACGGAAGCGGCATGCCTCGGTGTACAAGGCCCATCAACGACCGGAAATTCGCCTTCACGCCGGGACCGTAAACCAGCACCGGACGGATCACGACAACTTCCATCCCCGTCGTCTTGCCGAGCTCGCGCAACCCCGTCTCCGCCTCGTACTTGGACAGCCCATAGGGACCCCTGGGATCGGCAGGATCGTCGCTGCGGAACGGCCTGCCCGGCGCTGTGCTCTCGCCGTTCACCTTGATCGAGCTGAGGTACACGAAACGGCGTACACCCGCTTCGACTGCGTGCCGGGCGAGGCGCATCGTCCCCTCCACGTTGACCCGGCGAAACTCGACGAGTGGATTGGCGGCGGTTTCGCGCGTCACGTGCGCCCGTCCTCCTGAGTGGACGACTGTCCCGCAGGCAGCGAGTGCCGGACGCCAGTCGAAGGCCTCGCCGAGATCGGCGTCCACGTCCACGGGTGTGCCGTCGTCCAAGGTACGACGCCCGCGCGCGGCCACTCGGACGTCGTACCCGTCCCGGCGCAGACGGTCGAGCAGCGAGCGCCCGACGAAGCCGCTCGCACCCGTCAGAAGTACGGCGTCACCCACCCGTCCGCGCTGGCCTCGAAAGGTACTGCCACCCCCGCGAAATGACCTTGGTACCGGCCAGCCGCACCAGCGAGGGGCGGAGATCGTGGCGCTTGAGCGCGTCCCAGATCTCCAGGTTCTGCCGGAGGATGTTGCGGAGGCTGCGGTTGGTTGCGCCTCCCATCCGCATGTGCACCATCACCTCGGGGATGTATGCGGTGCGGATCCCGTGCACTTCGAGGAAGCGCATCATCAGCTCTATGTCGGAGGCGATCCGGTACCGCTCGTCGAACCCGCCGTAACGCTCGTACACGCGCCGGCGAACGAAGAACGTGGGGTGGGGAGGGCACCACCCGTAGCGGAACGACCCTGGCCGGAAGGGCGCGCTCTTCCAGTAGCGCACGACGTCAGAAGTCCGCACCGGATCGACGTAGCAGAGGTCGCCGTAGCACGCGCCGAGGCCATCGTCACCGAACTCTCTCGCCGCCCTGCTGACGACGCCATCATGAGGATAGAAGTCGTCGGCGTTGATGAAGCCGATGATCTCTCCCGACGCCAGACGCAGACCCTTGTTCATCGCGTCGTAGATGCCACGGTCGGGCTCGATGACGACGCGGTCGATCCGGTCGCCGTACGAGCGAATGATGTCGCCGGTTCCGTCGGCCGAGGCGCCGTCGATGACGATGTACTCGAGTTCCGGATAGTCCTGGGAAAGGACGGAGTCGATCGTAGCGCCTATGGTCGCCGCGCTGTTGTAGCTGACGGTGATCAGGGAAACCCTGGGTAACGTCGGCCTGCCCGCACTCGTGGCCGGCTCCTGCATGTGCGCTGTTTCGTTCAATGCTCTGAGATGGGATGTCCGGGCGGTTCCGACCCACGCAACGGTCGGTTCCTCACACTGGTCGGGTAGTTTCGGCCGATCGTGGTCCGTGCCGCAACCCTCGCGGCCGCTGCGCCGGCGTGGCGCAGCTCTTGGGCGGCGCATGCGCGGCGGCATCGGCCTCTCCTTTCTGGCGGACGGATGAGCGAGGCATCGATGGGAGAGGCCACACCCGAGAGCCAGGTCCTGCCAGAATGATTGCAGTCGGCGATTCCCCTCGACTGTCTGTGCCATCCTCCGGGATCGTTCCAGCGATCCGGACTCGGATCGCTACTTCACGGAACGGACCCCCATGGGCGGTTCCCGAAGCGCTATCCAACACCTCGCCCGGCGGGGCTGCCTTTGCCCTCAATCAAGGCCATCAGCTGCTCCAGGTGCTGCTGTCGCGTGAATCGCTCCCGGTAGGTCCTCAGCGCGCCAGCGCTCAGTCTGGTGTAGTTCGCAGGGTTCGAGACGATCTCCTTGACCGCGCGGGCGATCGCCTCAGGGGTCACGTCGGAGGGATCGATCAGCGCTCCGTTGTCGCCCGGTCTCACCTGTTCCGGTATCCCGCGGTAGCGTGTCGAGACTACCGGAACACCACGGCTGAGTGCCTCGATGATGCTGATCGGCTGTCCCTCCCCGGGATAGCGCGTTGGAAGGACGAAGACGTCCGTCCGCTCGAGGAGCTTCCACTTGTCCTCTCCGCTGACGGTCCCGTGGTACCTGACCGCTCTCTCGAGCCGTAGTTCGGCGATGCGCCTCTCGAACCTCTGCCGCGCCGCCCCGACCTCCAGGGCATCCTCGCCCCGGCCTACCCGGATGAACTCTCCGGCGAAGTCGCACTCCACCCCGACGCCCCACGAGCGCAGCAGGTGCACGGCCTCGAGCAGCTGGAGGTAGCCCTTTGAGGGGATGAGGTTCGACAGATAGAGCAGACGGAGTGGTTCCCCCATACGGATCGACCGGGGGGCGGCGGGGGGACGATCGACATCCACACCGTTCGGTACAACGGCGATCCGCGGCCTCTGACTGTCGTCCAGGAAGTCGAACTGCTTGCTCAGGAGTTCGCCGAGCACGATCAGGACGTCGACTTGCCGCAGCATCGCGCGAATCGCCCTTCGCACCAGCGGATGGGACCGTGCGTATAGCTCATCGTACCCACCGCCGTGCAGGTGGAGGATCGTCGGGATCCCGTGGCGATGTGCGACGGAGACGACAGCGAGGTCGCGCAGCATCCCGGGCACCGACCCGCCCATCGTCATGTACAGGCGTCCGGCGCGCGGCATCGCGGATACAGCGGAACCGATGACCCGCAGAACCTCCGCGGCGCGACGCGCCGAGACCAACCCACCGCCTCCCTCGTGCGGATTGGCCGGAGCCGTGTCGATGAGCCGATGCGAAATGCCGCGGAAGCGGAGCTCCGCCAGAAGCGTCTCGAAGGCAGTCGAAAGCCCCGTCACGGCGCCCCGGGAAGTTGGTCCAATGACGATCAGATACGGTTCGCCTGCCGTACGTCGCGACTGCGGTCGATGATCCAGTCCGCCGCGGGACAGGTCCGGCGATGACCCCATCACCGCTCGAACCCGAGCCCGCGCGCCACGACCGGAATGCGCACCCCTCCGACCCATCGACGGCTGCCACCCCGACTCATCCGGGAAATGATCGTCTCTCCCGTGCAACATGGACCGGGATCCCGACGCTGGCCGCCCATCCCGCAAACCCTCCGTCGGAAAGGACCTGCTCGAGGAAAAACGCCATCCAGCCGCCGCGTCTGGCCGGGTCGGTGTGGTAGGGACCACCGAGCAGGAGGAGGTTGAGCATTCTGCCGACCAAGGCGAAGCGGACCTGGGCTTCGATGTCCACATGATCCAGCGTCGCGGGAGGCAGCCCCGACAGGTAGCTCCGGAGAAGCGCCGAGTTGAAACGCATTCTGCCGTGGTCGAACGCAGCGTTGACCACGTCCAGCAGGATCCAGCGCCGGGTCGTCTGGCAGGCGGCAAAATCGATGAGGCCGACCTGCCCGTGGGGAAGCAGGAGCGTGTTGCCCGTATTCCCAAGGTCGTTGTGCAGCAGCCATTCGCGGGCGGACGAGGGCAGCTCGCTGGCGGGAATCGGCGGCTGTCTGCGCCGCAGTCGCGCGAGAAGCGCACCGCAGGCTGCCCAGTGCCGTACGCCGTAGCTCCGGTCCCGAATCGCCAGGAATGTGTTCTTCCTGATGGTCAGCAACCACGGGGACCTCGCCAGCAGTACGTTGAACGGGCGTGACGACAGCGGCGAAATGCGGATCCCGGATGCGTTGAAAGCCAAGATGCGCCTCGCCCCCTCCTCAGCCCGGTCTTCCGGGATGCGGCGGTGCTCGCCCGCGACGAAGGTGAGCAGCATGTAGGAACGCCCGTCCGTCTCGAGGAGCTGCGGACTCGTCTCGGTGCCCCCGCACGATCCCAGCTGCTGGTAAACGAGGAGTTCGGTCCGGAAGTCACGCTCAGCGAGGAAGCGGCCAATGAAACCTCGCCGCTCCTTCTTCACCTTGCGTACGACCCGCCCGCCGCCCTCTCCCGCAGTGTGCTCGATGAACAGCCCGTCGCGAATCCGTTCGACCCCGGGCGACGGCTCCACAGCCGGCCCTCCGGTCATCGACGCCCGCTCGGTTCACCTTCGGTCCGACGGAGCAGAACGTACCCGCGCGACGCATGACGCCAGAACACTGAGCAGAGTGCCGTCTCTAGCGCGACCCACGGGCGGAGCAGGGAGGTAGGAACCCGGTTCAGGACGGTCTGAGAGAACAGGAGCACCCCGGACCGGGTGAGCACGTCGCAGCCGTTCGCCGCCGCCCGGCTCTCGACGTCGCCGAAGCTCAGCCTGACCGACCGGCTCGCCCGCGCGAAGGGCCTCCGGTTGACGAATTCGACGAGCACGTATCCCCCGGGGCGGGTGACGCGAATCATCTCATCGACGACCCTGAGGGCGTACTCCGGCGATTCGGTCTGGTTCAGAACGCGGATGGCGAAGGTGAAATCGAAGCTCCCGTCCGCGAAGGACAGCTTGGCGCCTTCGGCCAGCTGGACTTCAACGTTGCCAAGATCCGCGCACTTCTCCCGGGTGATCTCGAGCATGTCCGGTGACGGATCGACCGCCACGACCGAGTAGCCGTCCTCCCCGAGCGCCCGCGAGAACCGGCCCGTACCGCAGCCGACCTCGAGCACCCGCGAGCCCTGCGGAACCCTGCCCAAGGCCAGTCGGAGCTGGCGCATCTCCATGTTGGCGAATGCGATTCCATGGAGATCCTCGAAACGCTTCTGATCGTAGGTGTACGCCGCCTCTCCGACGTATGCCGTCCTCGCGAGCCGCTGCCGACCGCTCATCAGTTCCTCCGGAAGTCTTGTCATGCCGACGACACCGTCGTGGCGCCGTCCCCGAAATTCACCGGCGTTTCCCGTCGGAGTCGCTTCCGTTCCATTACCAGAGCCTGAACTCCGTACGGCTCGCAGCAAGGGACGCGTTTATCCTCTCGAAATACAATTCCGCCAGTTCGTCCTCGGCCAGCTCGTCTACTCGTGCTTCGAGTTCAGCCACGGAGAATCGATCCATCTCGTACACGTACTGCCCGATGTCCATCAACTCGAACGTGCCGGTACTCTTGGGCAGATACGCGAGTGCGACCGCAGGAACGCCCGCCACGATCGAGAGCAGACAGCTGTGTAGCCTCGATCCGACTGTCACCGTTACTTCAGCGAACTGCCGCAAGAAATCGGACAGATGCTCGGGTTGCGGTGCCGCCTCGATGAAAGGGCAGGCAGCGAGGATCGACGACGCGAACTCGAGATCCGGATTTGGCGCGTCCCGCGAGAATGTTTGCGGAAGTAATTTGACGCGCCAGCCGCGCTCGTGAAACCGACGTGCCAGATCGACGATCCCGTCATGGTATCGTTGCTTTACGTCGGCCCTACCCTGGAATCCCCAGTTGAGTACCGTAATTCCGAGGCACCGGCCGCCTTTCTGTCGGCGTAACTCGAACCTCCGGTTGCCCAGGGTGAAAG
The DNA here is from genome assembly GCA_964544905.1 of uncultured Gemmatimonas sp. Lineage (GTDB taxonomy): Bacteria > Gemmatimonadota > Gemmatimonadetes > Longimicrobiales > Longimicrobiaceae > WHSP01. Next base: position 4,179 of record CAZJEH010000077.1, on the reverse strand, counting down.
GAACCTGGACGGCCAGGTCGACCGTCAGTGACAGGCGATCTGCAGGCACTTTCAAGTCATCGGCGCAGAAGCGATAGGACCATAGCTCACGAACGTACACGTGCTCTGTCCGGAGGAGGATGAAGCGAAGAACCCGTCTCCAGAAGGGCGAACCCACGGGGCCAACGCTCTGCGGTGCCATGATCAGCCGCTTCCGCAGCAGGACGACCAGCAGCAGCTGCAACGTATGCGAGATGTAGGACGGGCTGCTGTCCTCCAGGTACCCTCCCGGGCAGGCGATGACGAGGTCCGCCTCCCGCAACGCACCTACCAGGCGCCCGGACTGGCCCAGCCCCAGCGTGCCCGCCAGCGGCAAGCCGAGAATCGACAGCGCTGCATGCACCACCTTTGCGGCTCTTCCCCGGTGCGGTGTATACCACGGCACGCCAAACCAGGTAATGTCCGGATAGATCTTCGCATTATCGGCGGGGTTCGTCGCGACTGCCCAGCAGATCTCCCCGCCCTGAGCCCGCACGGCCTCTCGCAGGCTCTCGAAAAGAACCTGGTCGCCCTTGTTCTTGTTGCCGAAAACGTTACTGACGAATACCCGCCTGCGCATCCGATCCGGCTCTGTGTCGTTGGGAATAGTCGATGCAGACGGCGCTCAGTCGACGGTACCGATCTGGGTCCGCAAGCGTCGGTAGGGACCTTCTGAGGAAGTCGGCGAGCCCTCCCGGAACCCGGTCGTCGAACAGGTGACCCAGGCCATGTTTTCTCACCATGTATCCGAGGAACCCATGGTCGCTCGCGATCAGCGGGGTACCCGAAACCATAGCCCACACGAACACGCCGCTGGGGCTGTCGAACCGGCGGCTGTAGGGCAGAACCACATAGGACGCCCGCGAGAACTCCTCCCATAGGTCCTCGTTGCTGACGAACTCAGACCGGACCTCGACCCGCCCCGGCTCTCGGGGAATGGCATCGTTCCCCGGCCCCACTACGCGGATTCTGAATGGACCGACATCCCCGGCATCGATCAGGGCCAGCAGTTGCGCCAAGCCCTTGCGATCGTCCTGTCGTCCAACGAATAGAAGCGTCATCGGGCCTGACCGGAGATCCTTCGGCTCTGCGCGGAAGAACGGATGCACGAATGGATCGGGCTTGTACCCGATACGCGGACCGAGGCCGAACTCGAGGACCCGCTCGTCAGGATAGACCACGCCGACCCCTCGGGCCACGGATAGGAGGGCTCCGAGGAGTATCCGCTTCTGCGCAGACGACAGCAAACGCCGCCAACTCGGACGCTTCAGCAGGATGACGTTCGAGTCGTAATGCACGGCGACGGTTGGAAGTACGGAGAGCCCGCGATACCTGATCATCCCCGCAATCAGCGCGGGACTGAGCAGTTCGTTGAGACCCGCAATCCGGACTGCTACCGAACCGCCTTTCCAACCGCCAGCAATCTCGTCACAGGTCTGGAGGATCTTCCGGACACGCACGCCGTCCAGGTGCCCGAACCAGAAGCCGTCGGGAAAGTGCACCACCTCGTGGATCTGCAGATCGGACGGCAACGATGCTCGCTCGTCATCGGTCAGGACGCGTGTCACGAGTGCGGAGGCCGAGCCGGCGCGCCGAGCTTCCGCGACGAACTCCAGCGTCTGATCGAGTCGGCTCGCTCGGAGGATGGGGTCGACGATGATGGTCAGGTTGTCGCCGCCCATCGCTCCATTGGGACGGAACCTGGCAGCGGGCGAACGAAGAGCCGCTGTCTCGAGAGGCAAATGCCTACCGCGCCCCCCGCCAGCGCGTACATGATGGGCGAGAAGAGCCGCTCGATGAGGACGAAGCCGTGGGCGAACGAAAGGGACAGCAGGACGAGTGTGAGCGCCGTGCCGACCATCTGACGGTCCCGTGGATCCTCGAGTCGACGAGACGCTCTCAGGGTGGTTGCAGCTCCGATCATAACCAATGCCGCAAGTGCGAAGCCGATGAACCCCATCTGGAGCTGAACGACCAGCAGCCAGCGGTCTCGCGCCACGTGAGCCCCGTAGGTCGCCACGTCCTGATCCTGCAGGCCGACCATACCTCCGGAGATCAACGAGAGCCCCTGACCGATGAGAATCCCCACGGGCCCCTGGCTCTGCAAAACCTCGATCCCGGGCCGGATGAACGCCTCCATCCCGTAACTGAGCACGCTTCGCCCGCCCGTCACCCCCGGCACTGCCACGATCAGCAGCATTCCGCCCACCAGCACCGGGAGAAGGATGATCCGCACGAAGATGTCCCGTCCGACTCTTCGGTAGGCCTCGATGACGGCGAAGACCGCCATCAGAACGAGCCACGAATTCGAGAAGGTGAAGATGCCCGCTGCGAGCAGAATCGTGATCGGAACCCACCAGATCCGCCTGCGCCCGGACTCCGTGTTCGCGGCTGCGTAGTAGAGCCCGATGGCGGCGAGACCGTAGTAGACGGCTCCACCGCCCTGCGTGCTCAAGCCGAGGATGTGATAGAGCCGGATGCCCTGGAAGATCAGGAACTGGCGAAGGGCGGGGGTGGAACTACCGCCGTGGATCACGATGCGGTTCGCATCGAGGCCGCTGATTCCGAAGGCATAGTGAACCAGATTGGCGGCGGCGACGATCGCGGCTCCGACGCCGAACATCTTGATGAGCTTCTCGAGCTGGTCCCCCCGTCGTACCGCCAATAGGGCAACGAAGAACAGCGCCGCAGGGACGATGTGCTCACGGATCAGCAGCGCCAGGCGAACCGGGGTGGTGGCTCCGCGGACGCAGGCAACGATGGTCGCCGCCACGAAGCAAGCGACAGCCCCTCCGAGAAGCGCGGCGTTCCACGACATCCTGTCCCTGGGTACGGGGATGAGGGCGTTTCGCGGCCGGAGCGCTATCCAGACGAAAGCTCCGAGGATTGCAGCGACGGAGCTCAGCGTCGTAAACCCAGCCAAGATCATGCTCCCGGGGTTGGACGCGCGAGCCAGGGTCGAGAAGTCGTTCACAAGCAGTACGAGTGACAGCCCCTCGACCGGGCGCTTCACGCTCACCAGACCGAGCAAAACGATGAAGACGAGCGCGACCGGTTCGGATGGCGCGCGAGCGATCCCGACCAGCGGGACAGCGATCGCCGCTCCGAGCGTCAGTGCGAATCGGAGCTTCCTCAGCTCCATACTCATCGTCTGGCTCACTAACCCCGCAACCGCTCGATGAATCCGGGAAGCGCCGCCGGTATTCCCCGGAGTACGGCGAAGAGCACGGGACGCGAGCCCACCCGTATCCCCGAGTGGTAGCTATATTCGCCGACCGTCCGCCTTGTGCGCCGACCTTCTGTCACCGCGTCCGTTCTCGCTAGCCACACCGCGGCCTCCGCCGCCTCGTCGGAAGGATGCTCAAGATTCAGCTCGATCGGGCGGAGCCGGAGCGGAAATGTCGCCAGCCGCTCACTTACTTGCTTGCTGGTGACGGTATGTCGCTTTCGCCGCAGCAGCTCGAGAGGCTTGAGGCCGTTGAGGTCGACCTCGACCTCTTCGAGCCCCATGCCCAGCGCCTCTGATATCTGCGACCCACACGGCTCCATGTAGGCGTCGTAGGCAACCGCCGGCTCATCGAGGTCACAGAAGCGAAAAATGGGCGAAGGTCGTCCCGCGTACCCCAACCGGACCTGCAACACATCCGAACCGAAGCGGATGTGAGCCCCCCCGGCATCCGAACAATTCGTGGAGTAGGCTTCGTACGGGTAGATGACGTCCTTGCACTCCGACACGAGATAGCAGGCGAAATACTTCTTCCACGAGCTCTCGGGCCACCGCCTCACCTGCTCCGGCAGATCGATCCGACTCTCCACAATCGCGGTATCCGCGTTCGCATACCAAGCACGGAATCGCTTCCACTGATCGGACGTCCAGGCCTGTCCCCAGGAGCAGGGGACCCGCATCGGGTAGGTCGAGTAGCCGTTTCGAAGCGGAACGAATGGTATTCCCGCAAGCTCGTTGAACTCAGGCGCGTACAGCGCGATCCCGGCAACGCGCTCGTCCTGGCGATAGTGCTCGAGCGCAGCGGAAGTGTACTGGTAGAAGCAAGCGTCCACCATCAAATCGTCCTCCAGGACGATGACGCCATCCGCGGTCAACGCCTCGTCGCCGCAAGCGAGAATGTGCTTTCGTAGACCGAGTCGTTCGGTGTGCAAGCG
>CAZJEH010000076.1:0-16785 GCA_964544905.1 uncultured Gemmatimonas sp. | reverse complement strand
TCCATGAACTCGTTGTTCTGGAGCCGCCGGTACTCCGGCTCGTTCGTGTGCGCGACGATCACCTCATCGATGTCGGTCTGCGCGAACTTCTTCGGCTTGATCTTGTGCTCCTGCGACGCGCCCAGCAGGTCGTACAGGAACGCGACGTCGAGCTTCAGCACCTCGATGAACTCGATCAGCCCGCGGTTCGCCACGTTGAACTCGCCGTCGAAGTTGAAGGCGCGCGGGTCCGAGTCGCTGCCGTAGAGGGCGATCTTCCGGTAGTTGATGTCCCCCGTGAGCTCGGTCGAGTCCTGGTTCTTCTCGTCCTTCGGCTGGAACGTGCCGATCCCGACGCGGTCCTGTTCGCTGAGGAGCAGTCGCCTGACGCGCACGTGCTCGATCATCCGGGTCCAGTCGCCGTCGTACCGCAGGAGCAGCTGGTTGTAGACGTGACGGCAGGAGGGGCAGAGATCGCCTTCCACCTGGATGCGGCGGTCTCCGGCCAGCCTCGCGTTGATTTCGGCGAGGAAGGAGTCGCGGAAGCTGGACGGGAGGAGCTTCAGCGGCTCCTCGTGCATCGGGCAGGGCAGCTCGCGCCCGCTCGCCGCCTCCGGGAGGTCCACCTCGGCATCGACCCAGGTGAAGGTGTAGAGGGCTCCCTCGGGGGTCCGCGAGTAGTGCTCGAGGCCGTGCTTCAGCAACCGCGCGATCGTGCTCTTGGAGGAACCGACCGGGCCGTGGAGCAGCAGAACGCGGCGCTCGGGGCCGTAGCCCATGGCGGCCGCCTTCAGCACCTGCACCAGCTTCATCAGCGGGATGTCCAGGCCGAAGATGGCGTCGCGTCCCCCGCCGATCGGGTCATCGAAGAAGTTGTAGTGGATGATCTCCTTCTTGTACTCCGTGTACTTCCGCGACCCGAAGGAGATGATCATGTCGTACAGGCGCTGGAAGGCGTTTCGCGCGACGTGAGGGTGCTCCTGGACCAGCTCGAGATACTCGGCGAAGCTGCCCTCCCAGTGCAGCTCATGGTAGTCGTCCCAGTTCTGACGCTCCCTTATCTGGTCGATGACGGACACGGCTGCGGGCTCTGGCATGGCACCAAACTCCTGGAATGCGGCGGTATGCAGCGGCGGGGGATGCCGCGAGGATTCCCCTGCCTGGTCGATTGGACGGAAAACAGCGGTATAGAAACAGCGGGATGCCGCGGAGATCGGTGCGAACGTACGGACTGCAGACGGCGGTTGGGGATTCCGCCTGAGACGCGAACGGGGGGTCCGCGTACGTCCAGCACTCGGGTTTCCAAGCCGTACACCCGCGACGGGGCAAAAGATCCGTGACCGGCGGTCCGCTGCTTAGTCTCGACGCCTGCGAGTCAACGCGTTAGACGACCGGTCCTCCGACGATCAAACGCGGCAGCGGAGTCGCGGATGACTCCGACCCTGCCGTGGAGAATGTCCCCGGTTTCTTTCTCGTTTCGAGAGCCCTGAGAGGAGGCTGCAACTGGCAGGCCGCAGCAGGCCGTCCGGCCGCTTCGTGGGGGAGGATTGTTGGCAGGCGCCGAGGAGCGCGGCCCTTCTCAGAGCGTCGCGCTGAGGGCGTCCAGGGTGGGGTCGATCTCGATGTACTGCGACGGGCGGTCGAGCAGCTCGGCCAGGGCGGGCGGGACTTCCACCTCCCGACCGATCAGCGGCTCGACGATCTTCTCGAACTTCGCCGGATGCGCAGTGGCCACCAGGATCCAGTTGGGCGTTGAGAGCCGTTCGCGCACGGCGACCGCCGTGGCCGTGTGTGGATCCCAGATCTCTCCCCAGCGTTCCGGCCCTTCGCGGATCCGCTGACGGATCTCGTCGTCGAGGATCCGGTAGACCTTTACCTCGTGGCGCGCCTTCTCCTCGCCACCGAACCTCTGGAAGAGGCGCTCCATGTTGCGGGGGTTGCCGACGTCCATCGCGCTGGCCAGCGTGGCGACCGTTGCCCGCGGCTGCCACGGCTCACCTTCGGCGAAGCGGGCAAGGGTCTCGTTCGCGTTGGTGGCGAGGACGATCTCGCGAACGGGAAGTCCGCAGCGCGCGGCCCAGTAGCACGCCGTGGCGTTGCCCAGGTTGCCGCTGGGGATTATGAAGCCGGGCGACCTCCCGTGGCGCCGCTCATACTCCAGGCTGGCGCTGGCGTAATAGACCATCTGGGGTAGCAGCCGGCCGAGGCTGATGCTGTTCGCGGAGGTCAGCCGCAGCCGCCCTCGGAGCTCTGGATCCGCAAAAGCCGCCTTCGCCAGCCGCTGGCAATCGTCGAAATCCCCTCGCACGCGGAACGCGCGGACGTTTCCAGCCCAGCATGTGAGCTGGTGTTCCTGCCTCGCGGAGACCATCCCCGCCGGATAGAGGACCACCACCTGGAACCCCGGCCTGCCGGAGAACGCGGCCGCCACCGCGCCACCCGTATCGCCGGAGGTGGCGACGAGCACGGTGAGCGGAGGCCCGCCGTCAGCCACGATGCGGGACAGGGTAGCGGCGAGAAACCGTGCGCCGAAATCCTTGAAGGCCGCTGTCGGACCGTGGAAGAGCTCCAGCACAGCGGTCGAGCGGGCGAGGTCGCGCAATGGCGCCGGGAAGTTGAACGCCTCGTCGCAGATCTCGCCGAGCGACGGAGCCAGCGCATCACCCTCGAAGAAGGGGCCGAGCAACCGTTCCGCCAGCCGTGGCAGGGACGGCGCCGCTCGGAGCGATTCCACCTCCACCTGCGGGAAGCGCTCGGGCACGTAGAGCCCGCCGTCGGGGGCGAGCCCTCGCTCGATCGCGGCGGAGAGTGTCGTGTGGGGAGCTGTTGAACGGGTACTGACGAATCGCATGGACTACTCTTCGTGCTCGATCCGGGCGCCCTGCGCCCCCACCGGAGACACCCATCCGCGGGCCGGAACATCCACCGCCGCGAAGCCCTCGATCATCCGCTCGCGGATCACCTCCCCGGCGGCAGGTCCAACGCACCACGCGAAAAGGCTCGGCCCCGACCCGGAGAGCGAACAGCCGAGCGCTCCGGCCTCCATCGCCGCCGCCTTGACCCGTTCGAACCCCTGGACCAGGGGCGCCCGGCGCGGCTCGACGATGATGTCACGCAGCGTCCGGCCGATAAGGTCGAAGTCGCTCGAGTAGCAGCCGGCGATCAACGCGGCCAGGTAGCCCGACTGCGTTACGTGCTCCTGCAAGCAGATCCGATCCGGCAGGATCCGGCGCGCGTCGCGCGTATCGAGCCGCAAGCGCGGGTGCACCACGACACAGTACAGGTCCTCGGGGACGGGGATCCGCACGACGTCCATCGGATCGCCCTGGATCGTCAGCACCAGCCCGCCGACGAGGCAGGGAACGAGATTGTCCGGATGAAAGGAATTCGTGGCGACCTCCTCACCGTACATCCCGTAGCGGAGGAGCTCGGCTTCGCTGAGCGGCTCGTCCAGGAGGCGGCTGGCGGCGAGGATGGCGCCGGCGGCGGAAGCGGCGGATCCACCCATCCCCGAACCGAGCGGGATGCCCTTCTCCAGCTTCACCTCGAAGCCGAAGGGGAGGTTCCGGTCCTCGCGGAGGCGCAGCAATCCCGCGCCCGCCGTGTTGCCGGCGGGGTCCAGCGGGATCGTCCCCTCCTCGTCGCCCAGGATTACGACGGTCGGCTCATCGATCCGCGTTACCGTCACCCTGTCCCCGAGACTGCGCACGGCGTGTCCGAGCAGGTCGAAGCCCACCCCGACGTTGCCGACCGTGGCCGGGGCGAAGGCCGTCGCGGTCCGCGGCGTCCTGGTCACAGGTTCGCTCCCAGGGACGTGGCGAGCCGCAGAAGGTCCGCGAACACGCCGCCCGCCGTCACCTCGGGCCCGGCGCCCGGACCCTGCACCACGAGTGGGTTCGGCTGGTACCGACGGGTGCTGAAAAGGACGATGTTGTCGGTCGCCTGGATTCGCGCGAACGGGTGGTCGAGCGGGTACGCACGCAGGCGGGCGCTGGCGCGCCCATCCCTGTCCACCGCGCCGACGTAGCGCAGGACCTCCCCACGCGCTCGCGCCTCTTCGAACTGACGTGCCATGACCTCGTCGTGGCGGGGCAGCGACTCCAGGAACTCGGGTACGCTGAGGTTCTGCAGCTCCTCGGGCACCAGCCCTTCCACCTGCACATCCTCGAGCTCGATCGAGAGCCCGATCTCGCGCGCCAGAATCACCACCTTGCGGGCCACGTCCATCCCCGAGAGGTCGTCTCGCGGATCCGGCTCCGTGAAGCCGCGCGCCTTCGCGTCCGCCACGATCTCCGAGAACGTGCGGCTGCCGTCGTACACGTTGAAAAGGTACGACAGGGTCCCGGAGAGGATGCCCTCGATCGAGTAGACCTCGTCGCCGGTCTGCACGAGGTCACGGAGGGTCTGGATGATGGGCAGCCCGGCGCCGACCGTCGTCTCGTAGAGGTATCGCACACCGTTCTGACGGCCGATTTCGCGGAGCTTTCGGTAGTAGGCCAGCTCCGCCGTGTTCGCGCGCTTGTTCGGCGTGATGACGTGGATCCCTCGACCCAGCCAGTCCGCGTACCGGCGCGCGACCTCCTCGCTCGCGGTGCAGTCGATGATCACGGCATGCGGCAGATGGTCCGCGTGCACGTGCCGGGCGAACGCCTCCAGGTCCGTCCGCTCGACTTCGCCTTCCATCAGGTCGCGCCAGCGGGAGAGGTCCAGCTGGCCGTCGGCGTAAACGGTCTTCCGCGAGCTCGCGATGGCCCGAACTCGCAGATCGAGGTTGAATTCTTCCTTCAACCTCTGTGACTGCTCGGCCAGCTGACCCAACAGCGCCCCGCCGACGATACCCGGTCCCACGATCCCGATCGACAGCGTCTGCGGCGAAAGGTAGAAGCCGCTGTGGACCGCCCGCAGCGCCCGACTCGCGTCCGCGTCGTCGATGACGACGGAGATGTTTCGCTCCGACGATCCCTGAGCGATCGCGCGGATGTTCACGCCGGCCTTCCCGAGCGCCCCGAAAAACTTCCCCGCGACGCCCGGCTGCCCGGCCATCCGATCGCCGACGACGGCCAGGACGCAGCAGTTCGGCATCAGCTCTACCGTCTGCACCTGCCCGTAGTGACGCTCGACGAAGAACGCCCGCTCGACCGCGGCCCTCGCCCGATCACCCAGTGCACCCGGCACCACGAAGCAGATCGAGTGCTCCGAGCTGCCCTGGGAGATCATCATCACCGACACACCCTCCTCATGCAGGGCGCCGAACAGCCGATGCGCCGTTCCGGGCACGCCGATCATCCCCGTGCCCTCGACGTTGATCAACGCCACGTTCTCGATCGTGGCGAACCCCTTTACGTCGAACGCGGACGCGCCGCCCACGTGGATGCGCGTGCCCGGGTTCTCCGGCTTGAACGTGTTGCGGATGAACACCGGGATTCCCCGACTAACCGCCGGAGCCATCGTACCGGGATGGATGACCCGGGCACCGAAGTACGCCAGCTCCATCGCCTCGTTGTACGACAGCTCCTCGAGGAGCACGGCATCAGGCACCAGCCGCGGATTCGCGCTCATCACCCCATCCACATCGGTCCAGATGTGGATCTCCTTCGCGTTCACCAGCGCGCCGAAGATCGAGGCCGAGAAGTCGCTGCCGTTGCGGCCGAGGGTGGTGGCCAGGCCATCGGGAGTAGACGCGATGTACCCCGTGACCACGAGGGTGGAAGCGGGTTCGTTCCGGTCCATCCACGCGGTCAGCTTCTCCGAGCTCGCAGACCAATCGACCTCGACGGACCCGTTCTCTCGGGAAACCACCAGCACTTCCCGGGCGTCCAGCCAGCTCACATCACCGCCCTGCTCCCTGAGGTGCGCCGCCAGTATCTGCGCCGACCACAGCTCCCCGAACCCGGAGACGAGGTCCATCGCACGGTCGGAGTGGGACCGGAGGAGCCATGTGGCGTGCAGCACATCCGAGAGGTCAGTGAAATCGCGCTCGAAGCGCTCGAGCAGCTCCTCGGCGGTCGAAGGAGACACGAGCTCGACGACGGCTTCCCTGTGTCGGCGCCGGAGGTCCTCGACCACCGTGAAGTATTCGCGGTCCCGACGAGAAGCGAGTTCCACGGCTCGCACAAGGGCATCGGTCACGCCTCCCATCGCCGAAACGACGACCATCCGCCGCGCTTCGGGGCGCCCGGCGATGATGCGCGCGACGTGACGATAGCGCTCGGCGCTCGCCACGCTCGTCCCGCCGAACTTGTGCACCACCCACTGCTCCAAGCCGACAATCCTCCTGTGCGGGTCCTGTCCACGGCGGCAATCGACCTTGTCGGCCCACGACTTAGGTCGAACGCAGCGCCGGAAGAGGTGCCAATATGCAAGTCCTCCAATGTCTTCGCCAGCGCCGGCGTGCGGCCGCTGTAACAGTTGTACCGGCTGGCTCTAACATTCCCGACGCCTTCTGCGCGGTCGAGCCGGGACTACGGCCGGCCCGCGCGCATATGTGCTCGAAACCGGCCTATCCCCCGATCTTCCGCCCCGAAGAGGCAGCGCCTTGGAGATGGCATGCCCGTTGCACCCGTGACAGCCGTAAAAACATTCGAAACGTGAGAAGTAGCTACGCTGCCAAATACATGTGCCGGAACAGCTTATCCATCTTTGTGCTGACCCTGACGAACGGCATTCTAGCCGGCCCCGTCACGGCCCAGATCCTTGGCGAATCAGCCCGTAACGAGGCCGTTGTGCTACATGCCGATCCGGCGGGGGCTGATGCCGATGCCGGACCTACCGCCCTCGATCGTGGACGGTACGCCGTCCTCATCGACCTTGACGAGAACCGCCTGTACTTCAAGCAGGGGGATCTCACGCTCTGGTCGGCCCCGGTCGGGACCGGAACCGGGATGCGCCTGGTCGCCGAGGAGGATGCGTGGGACTTCTCGACGCCGAACGGGCGGTTCCAGGTCGAGTTAAAGGAGAAGAACCCGGTCTGGATCGCCCCTGACTGGTACTTTCTCGAGAACAATCTTCCGGTCCCGCCGCCCAACGATCCGTCGAGGTTCATGCGTGAGACGCTCGGCGCGGCGGCGGTATACATCTCTCCGTCGCTCGCGATCCACGGAACCGATCGGCCCGAGTTGATCGGGCAGCGCGTGTCCCACGGCTGCATCAGGCTGGACAACCGGTACGCGCTGCGGCTCTACCACAACGTCCAGGTGGGGACGGAGGTGATCATCGTCGGAGGCGAGGATGTAACCCGGAACGCGCGGGTGGTGGACCTGCGAGAAGGGTACGATCCCTCGCTCGCTTCGCGGACGCCGCGCCGGCCGCAGCCACCGGATCCGGTGATGGAGCGCTGGAAGGAGATGGAAACGTCCGACCTCGCCGAGGTTCTCGACGACGAGCTGGTGAGGAGTCGGATGAGCCGCTGGGACGAGGTGGCGATTCTCCTGCTCGAGCGAGCCCTCGACGGCGACGAGCGAGCCGCTCGCGCGCTCTTCGCCCGCGCCTATGACCTCCCGTCTCTGCGCGTGGAGCTGGAATGGGCGACGTTCCTTACCGAGCTTTACCGTGCGTCACCCCAGCGTACGCTCGAGGTGATGTCGCGGCTCGCTCCCCTTCAGCGCGAAGCGACAGCCGACCTGATCGTCCTCGCCTCGCTGACGCTGTACCGTGGCGACTACGATGATCCCGGCGTTCCGTGGCCGTCGCGCCGTCTTCCGGCGAGTCAGGTACCACGGCTGGCTCAGCCGGGATGGGAGGCGCTGCTCGCGGCCGAAGCGCGGCAGCGGGAGAGACACCGGGAAATGAGTACGAAGCAGAACCTCGATCGCTACGGCCTGGACGAGGCGAGTCGCGGCGGTCGAGTGGAGCCGATAAGGTTCAGCTTCTGAGGAAAGTCGGGGCGGACCGACTATCAGCCCGCCCCGGACGAAAGGTCAGCGGCCGGAATCCTCGAGCAGCCCCGTCCCCGTGTACCACTCCCCGGTCACCCCTAGGACTCGCCTGGAGTAGCCGTTCTCCGGGTCGCGGCCACCTCTGAGGGCTCGGTCGACCGTCCCCTCTCCGCGATTGTAGGCGAGCAATCCGAGGCGAACGTCTCCACGGTAACGCTCGATCAGCCGGCGAAGGTAGCGGAACCCGGTGCGCAGGTTGGTGACGGGCTCGAGAATCTGCTCCTCGGTCTTCAGGCTGCTGTCGATGGCGCGGGCGGTGGAAGGCATCAGCTGGGTCAGGCCGAGCGCGCCCTGAGGCCCGCGCGCACGCGGTTGGAAGACGCTCTCCACTCGCACCAGACGGAATGCCAGATCGGGATCGAGCCCTTCCGCGATGGCGCTTTCCAGGACCTGATACGCGAGATCTTCGGGTATGTCGTACCGGACCGCGTAGGTGAACGCCTCGATTTCCCTGCGAGCGGCCTCGCGCTCACCCTCTCGTGCGGCGGCGAAAATCCGGCTGAGGTAGGTCGGAGAGAAGCTAACGCTCCTTTCGAAGAGGCGGCGGCGCGGGGACGGGGCCGACTCCTGCGGTGCCACACCGCCGCGTGCGATCTGGGCTTCCAGCTGTTTTGCCTCGAACGAGCCGAAGGTCAGCGCGCCGAGCATGACCACGAGTAGCCTGATTCGCGCCGGTGGGGCGCGAAGTTCGCGTTCGCAGTCGATCAAGTTTCATCCTCTGCTGGTCCATGCCGGTCCGGGGCCGGGGAACTACATCCGACGGCCGGCGCACATGCATTCCTTGCAGGAAATTCTCGGCAGTAGTGTGCCTGACGATGAATGCGCGCGCAAGATCGACATCGCTTCCCGACCCGCTCGGTGGCACGGCCGGGAAATCCATCCGGGCCGCTACTGTCGCTCGGGAACGAGGGGTGGTAAACATTCACCTCGCGGCAGGGAATCTATCGGTCTGCGGCTGGAACGAGTTTCGCAACGTCGTCGGCCGTCCATAGCGTTCGCAAACCAGTTTCGAAGCCCATGAAAGCTCGATTCATTGCACTCACGCTCGTGGTGCTCCCGGGTTTGATGTTGCCGGGAACGGGCGTGGCTCAGGAGGCACACGTCCACGGCGGGCAGGAGCACTCCTCGGTCACGAGCTCGGTACGCGAGTGCGATACCATCGACCGACGCGGCCGCGGTGGCTGCACGGTCGAGGAGTTCCTGCTTTCGCGATTGGATCGGTTCGGCGTTCGTGATGCCATGGCCTCCTTGGACTCGCTCGCCCAGAGGGACCAGGAGATACGTCGCGACGCTCACTCGTATGCCCACGCCATCGGTCTGGCGGCCTTCACGACTGCCGAAGAGGTGGGCGAGGTATTCGCCTCGTGTACTCCGGCCCATCAGTCCGGCTGCTACCACGGTGTCATCCAGTCGTACTTCGTGGACCATGCGGCCCGCCATGGCAGTCACCTGGACGTGGCGACGGTCGATGGACTGTGCGCGGCCCAGCGCGGTGACGAGGGCGAACAGTGGCTGCTCTTCCAGTGCGCCCACGGAATGGGCCACGGACTCCTCATGCTGGCGGGATACCACCTTCCGACCGCGCTCGAGTGGTGCGATCTGGTGAGCGATCCGTGGGAGCGAGAGTCGTGTTACGGTGGCGTATTCATGGAGAACATCGTGCATGTCACGATGCCCCACCACACAGGGCGGCCGCCCGCCGCGCCCGCGGCTTCGCAGGCCCACGCCGACCACGGCGACATGGGCCACGCGGCCGGGCAACCCGCCGATTTCCCGCCGCTGAAGAAGGAAGACCCGTTCTATCCGTGCACCGTCCTGGAGGATCGCTACCTCCCTGCCTGCTACCAGATGCAGACGTCGGCAGTCCTGTACTTCAACGGGCAGAACCTCGAGGCTGCGGCACGGGCATGCGGAACGGTGCCTGACAACTTGCGACCGACGTGCTTCCAGAGTCTGGGACGCGACATCAGCTCCATCACCCTGCAGGACCACCAGCGGGCGATTCGGCTCTGCGCGATCGCGCCGGACGATCTCGAACCCTGGTGCCACATCGGCTACGCCAAGAATCTGGTGGACCTCACCGCTGACGCCGACGACGGCTTCGAGTACTGCCGCCTGCTTCCCGACGGCGAGTCCAAGCGGTTCTGCTATGTCGCGATCGGAGAGCAGATCTGGGTCCTGACGGATTCCGACGAGCGCAGGATCGAGATGTGCCGGAGCGCGGAGGATGGGTTTGTGACGGCTTGCCGCCTCGGAGCGGGGGTCGCCGAGATCGGGGCGATGCGTCCTGGCGATGCTTCGCGTCGCTCGCGGGTGTGAGTGATCTTCCAGTCCTCCGACTGAAGAAGGACGAGGACCGGCGCATTCGGGCGGGGCATCTCTGGATCTTCAGCAATGAGGTCGACGTCGCGGCGACACCGCTGACCGCGCTCGAGCCCGGTGAGCTGGTGGAGCTCAGGGATGCCAGGGGTGGTTATCTCGGGACCGGGTACGCCAACCCCCGATCGCTGATCGCGGCGCGCCTTCTGTCGCGCAGGGCGGGAGAACGCGTCGGCCCGGATCTGCTGCGCCGGCGGATCGGGGAAGCAGCCGCCCTCCGTCGCCGCGTTCTCCCGGGCTCGTATCATCGGCTGGTATACGGCGAGGGCGACTTCCTGCCCGGCCTCGTCGTCGACCGCTACGGCGATACCCTCGTCGTTCAGCCCACCACCGCGGGTATCGATCGCCTCCTCGACGTCCTCCTTCCCATTCTCGGTGATGAGACAGGTGCCGGGAATATCCTCGTCCGAGGCGACTCGCCCGCTCGACGCCTCGAGGGGCTCGACCTGAGCGTCCGAACAGCCGCGGGCACCGTTCCGCCGGCGCAGGAGATCGAGGAGAACGGACTCCGTTTCGTAGTGCCGCTGCTGGAGGGACAGAAGACCGGCTGGTTTTACGATCACCGCGAAAACCGGATCCGGTTGCGCCGATATGTCGCGGACGCCAGGGTGCTGGACGTCTTCTCCTATCTCGGGGGATGGGGGATTCACGCCGCTCGTTTCGGCGCCCGCGAAGTGCTGTGCGCGGATTCGTCGGCCTCGGCGCTGGAGGGGGTCCAGCGCAACGCGATCCTGAACGGGTGCGAGAGGCGGGTGCGGACCGTTCGGGGGGACGCCTTCGAGCTGCTCCAATCCCTTCGTGCGAGCAACGAGCGGTTCGACGTCGTCATCCTCGATCCGCCCGCGTTCATCAAGCGGAAGAAAGACGTCAAGGAGGGAGAGCAGGCGTACCTGCGGCTGAACCAGCTGGCACTCGAACTGTTGCCGCCCGGCGGCGTTCTCGTGTCGGCCTCCTGCTCCTACCACATGTCGCGCGATGCGCTCCTGCGCGCCATCCTCCGAGGGGCACAGCGAACGGGGCGAGAGATCCAGCTCGTCGAGGAGGGAGGGCTCGGACCGGATCATCCGGTCCATCCCGCGATCCCGGAGACGAACTACCTGAAGGTCTTTTACATCAGAGTGCTGGGGTGAACCGAAACCCCACACGGAGCCGCGTGGGCCGTCGGCCGCGTGGGGCCTGCGAAACCTGGCTTTCGCGGCCCATTCGGGGTTGGTGCCTCGAGGTGAGGCATCTTCGTCAGTACCTCACGTCGAGCTTCTGGATCAGCCGCACGGTATCCCTGGCGATGAGCAGTTCCTCGTCCGTCGGGATGACCCACGCCTCGAGGCGGGAACCCTGGCGTGAAATTCTACCCTCCGCTCCCGCCGTCGTCGCCGCGTTCAGCTCCTGGTCGAGCTCGAGCCCCATCCACTCCAGGCCCGCGCATATCCGCCGACGCACCTCGGCCGAGTTTTCCCCGATCCCGCCCGTGAATACGACGGCATCCGCGCCTCCGATCGCAGCCAGGTAGGCGCCGATGTATTTCCGGGCCCGATAGGCGAAGATGTCCACCGCCAACCGCGCCCGACGATCTCCATGCTCCTCGGCCTCGGCCAGGAGCTCCCGCATGTCGTTGGTGAGGCCCGAGATCCCCAGAAGCCCGGACTGCTTGTTGAGGAGTGCATCCACCTCGCTCAGGCTCATACCCTCCTTGTGGGCGATGAACTCGACGACCGCCGGATCGAGATCACCCGAACGGGAGCCCATCACCAGGCCCTCGAGGGGCGTGAACCCCATCGACGTATCGACCGAGTCACCCCCGACGATTGCACACGCCGAGCAGCCGTTGCCCAGGTGCAGCGTAATCAGCCGGGTGTTTTCCCGCGCTACTCCGGTCAGCCGCCGGTAGCGGTAGGCAACGTATCGGTGGGAAGTCCCATGGAATCCGTAGCGGCGGATCCGGTGCCGCCGGTAAAGAGAGTACGGGATCGCGTAGAGATACGCGTAATCCGGCAGGGTAGCGTGGAAGGATGTGTCGAACACGGCAGCCTGTGGCACGCCATCGCCCAGCGCCGACCGGGCTGCCTGTATCCCCTTGAGATTGTGAGGATTGTGGAGGGGAGCGAGGTCGATGATCTCCTCCAGCCCCTTCCTGACCTCCTCGTCGATCAGCACCGACTGGCGAAACAGCTCACCACCATGGACGACCCTGTGCCCGACCGCCTGGATATCCGCGGAGGTCTGCAGGACGGGGTCGCCATGCTCGGTCGACACCAGCCACTTGAGCACCCGATCGAGTGCCTCCGTGTGGTTCCGGACGGGAGCACTCTCATTGTAGGTGCGCCCGCCCTGCGCCTGGAACCTCAGCACGGCCGCGCCACCGATTCGCTCGACGACGCCGCGAGCCAGGCGCTCGTCGGTATCGCTGGCGATCCGGTCGACGTCGGTACTGATCAGCTGAAAGCGGAGCGATGACGAGCCCGCGTTGAGAACCAGAACGTTCATTCAGTCCGGTCGGACGTCTACCAAGGCATCCTCACGCGTGGCCGCTCGTTCCGCCGGGACCCGCTAGTCGATCCCCGGTCCTACCGAGCCGACCGCGGGAGTCACGTAGATTACGCCGTTCTCGTGGTTGATTCCCCAGCGCATCGATGCCGTCCGGTAGTCGAAATAGCGAACCGACTCGACCTGGTTGGGCGAAATGCGAGCAAGGTACGAGGGTGGACCCAGGCGCGTGCCGTCCCAGTAGACCCATACGGGGCTCGCCGGGGTCGTTGCCTCGGCGGGGTTGGCTGAGAGGTATACCGTCGTACGCTCACGCAGCCACTCCGGCCGGAGCGCCGTCACGGCATCCAGCAAGTTTCCGTAGCGGTTGAGCTCGGCAGCGGCAAGCGTGCTGCGCGACGCGGTGCGCGTGCTCATGCGGGGGGAGCATGCCGTCACCAGCAGTGAAAGGAGCAGCGCGGAAAGGACCGGGGCGACGCTGACGTTTCTTGTCATCGAGGCCTCCATGGGAGGAGAGAGGTTTGGACGGGAGAGTGGCTCCGATCGTCGAGGGCGATGCGGCGTGTAGCTACGACCGGAACCAGGATACGCTACCCGCTGCGAAGCGCGTGCCGTAGACCTGGCTTCATGGCGGGCGCCTGTCGGGCCTCCGCGAACACGCGGGTCTCGCCATCGCCGACTCGGGCGATCGGACAGCACGAGTCCCAATCTAACGTTTCCGCTGGAAGCCGAGAAGAGAAATCTTTCCGGGCATTGCGGCGACGACGCAAATACAGACGGTGGCCTGCCCTACTGCTGTACTTCCCGGGCCAGCGCGGCGATCTTCCGCTGCGCCACCGGCATGGCGAAGTTGTGCAGTCCACCCGGCGATTCCCACGCGACCGTGTCCGACCCTGCCTCGCAACTCCGTACCGTGGCGAGGTACGCTTCGTACCTGACGACCACGTGAGAGAAGGTGTGTGCGACGGCGCCGAGCGGCCGCACAAGGGTGGGCGTTTCATCGATCGCCCGCACGACGGCCCGTAGAGCAGCGACATCGGACCCTTCCCCGGCGGTGGAAGGGTCACCCGGGAACTCCCACATCCCGCCCAATCGCCCTCGAGCCGGCCGACGTTTCAGAAGGACCCGTCCATCGGGAGCGACGACGACGGCAACGCCGTGCACCTCGCGCGGCAGCGGTGGCTTGCGGCGCCGCTCGGGACGCATCTCGACCGTCCCCGACTTCGCAGCTCGACACCAGCGATGGACAGGGCAGTCTGCGCAACGGGGGCGGCGGGGCGTACACACCGTCGCGCCGAGCTCCATGAGCGCCTGATTGAGGTCGCCCGGCCGGGACGACCCGCGGACGAGTTGCGCCGCGAAGCCCCAGATACTGGAATCAGGCGGCACGGGTTCATCGGCCAGCCGCGCGTAGACGCGCTTCACATTCCCGTCGACGACAGGTTCCTCGCGCCCGTACGCGATCGACATCACGGCGCCGGCTGTGTATCGCCCGACCCCCGGAAGCGAGCGGAATATGTCGGGATCATCGGGGACGCGTCCCCCATAGCGCTCGGCGACCTCGCGAACGGCCGCGTGGAAGTTCCGGGCTCGTGAGTAGTATCCCAGCCCCTCCCACTGCTTCAGCACCTCATCCGTCGATGCAGCCGCCAGTGAGTGGAGGTCGGGGAAACGCCCCAGCCAGCGGAGGAAGTAGGGCCGGACGGTCTCGACCCGGGTCTGCTGGAGCATCACCTCCGACAGCCACACGTGGTACGGGTCGATCTCCTGTCCCGCCCGACGACGCCACGGAAGGTCTCGCGCGTTGTGGTCGTACCAGCCGAGCAGGGCGGCCCGCAGGCCCGCCAGTTCATCGGCATTGAAGCCGACTGCGTTCGCGGCCGTCATTCGATCGCCAGCGTACGGCCCGACCGCCAGAGGAACAGGACCACGAGGGCGAGAAGGACCACCGCTCCGGCCACCAGTGCGAATCGAGCCCCCAGGATGCCCGCCACGGTCCCGGCCTGCAGCGATCCGATCGGCGTCACCCCCACGAACATGACCACGTAGACGGACATCACGCGCCCCCGGAGCGAATCCGGCACGAGGGACTGCAGCATCGAGTTGGCGATCGCGGTGCTCACGATCATGCTGAAGCCCGCGGCGGCAAGGAGGAACAATGACAGGAAGAAATTGGTCGACAGGGCGAAGGCGCCTACGAAGAAGCACAGAGACGTGGCCGAGTAGGGAAGCACCCGCCCTCGTTCCAGGCGGTCTGCGATACTGGCCACCGTGAGCCCCCCGAGCAACGCGCCGAACCCCGTCGCCGAATACAGCCATCCCAGGCCCTGCGGCCCCACCTGCAGGAGGTCCCGCGCGAACACCGGCAGCAGCATCGTGTACGGCATCACAAGGGTCGCGGCAGCCGAGACGAACAGCACCACCAGGCGGGCCGCGGGGTTCCGCCAGATCCAGACGAACCCTTCGCGGATGTTCTCCATGACGCGAACCGGCACGTCGAGGCGCGGTGGCGCGGGCCGGCGGATCATCGCGAGCCCGATCAGGACGGCGAAGTAGGAAATCGCGTTGCCGTAGAAGCAGGCCGCGATACCGACGGTCCCGATCATCGCACCGGCCAGCGCCGGGCCCACCATCCGCGTTGCATTGAACGCCGAGGAATTCAGCGCGATCGCGTTGGTGAGGTCCTCGCGGCCGACCAGTTCTACGAAGAAGCTCTGGCGCGTGGGAATCTCGAACGCGTTGGCGATTCCGAGCAGCAGCACGAGGCCGATAACCCAGGCCAGGGTCACGTGCCCGCTGTGGACCAGCAGCGCGAGCGCCGCCGCCTGGACGCACGCAACAGACTGCGCCGCGATGAGGATTGTTCGCTTGTCCAGCCGATCGGCGATCACGCCGGCGTACAGAGACAGGAGCAGCACGGGGATGGTCATCCCGGCGTTCACGGCCCCCAGCCAGAACTCCGAGTCGGTCATCTCCAGCACCAACCACCCCAGCGCCGTCACCTGGAGCCACTTGCCCGCCAGGGAGAGGACGTGGCCGATGTAGAAGATGCGAAAATTGCGGTGCCGTAGCGCAGCGAACGGGCTGCGGAACGCCGGCCGCACCGGCACTTCGGTTTCCATCGGAAGGACGCCGACCGGAGCCGCGTCCGTATGTGTATCGCTCAGAAAGCCTTTACTGCGTCAGAGTAAATCGCGAAATATACCGATCGGGGCGCAGTCGTTCGCGGCGCCTCCCGCGCGGCCGTGATTTGCCGAGCTCGCGCCGTCTCCAACCGTGGGTACCATGCGGTTCACCAACTATACCCGCTATTCCGGTCACCTCGCCGACGCGCTCAACGTCGAAGCCCTGCTGGAGCACCTCTCCGACTTCCTGCTCCAGAGCGGATTCGCCGGAGCTTCGCCGTGGGGATACTACGACGAGGAGGGCGACCGATCGCTCGAGGCCCTCAAGGAAGCCCTGCTCCGGGCTCTCATCGAAAGCGGCCAGCTAACCCCCGAGATGCTCGAGGAGCTGCGCGGCCAGGGCGGAGACGAGTCGGTCCAGCGCGAGATCGCCGAGCTCCTCGATCGCCTCATCGAGCGGCTCATAGAGGAGGGCTACCTGAACGTCTCCCAAGCGCCGACCATCCCCGGGGGCCAGATCCCGCTCGGGGAGGGCAAGGGGATGATCGACGACGCCCGATCGGCCGCCCAGCAGGTGGAGTTCAACCTGACCCAGAAGGGCGTCGACTTCCTCGGCTACCGTACCCTCCGGCACCTGCTCTCCGCTATGGGCAGCTCGAGCTTCGGCGCCCACGATACGCCGCACCTTTCAACCGGCGTCGAGGCGGAAGCCGCCAGCCGTCCCTACGAGTTCGGCGACACTCTCAACCTCGACATCCCCCGGACGCTCGGGAGCGCACTCGCCCGCGAGGGTCTCCGCGAGGACGGAACCATCCAGCTCGACTACGGGGACCTGCACGTCCACCAGGCGGAGTACCGGTCGAGTTGCGCCACGGTGCTCCTCC
>CAZJEH010000075.1:1664-16870 GCA_964544905.1 uncultured Gemmatimonas sp. | reverse complement strand
CCGACTGGGCGTCTTCAACGAGCCGCGCCATCTCGTGGCCCGGGAACCGGGGGCGAATGAAGGCAGTGATCTCGTCGGAAGCTGCCTGCGCGAGATCAAGGCTCGCCCCTCCGACCCCAAGTTCGACCTCGTCGGTCCCGGGTTCCGAAATGGCTCCTGACTGGGGGCCGGGGTCGGGCTGCCCCGACAGCACAGCGAGCACTCGCCGTTCGGCGTCGTTGCGCTTGATGCGGCAGACTGTCAAGAATGCGCCGAAGGAATACAGGAGATCCTGCTGGAACGTGGAACGCGGAAGGTCCGGGTGCGTCCAGTTCACGGCGCGGGTGTGACGAAGTTGCCCTCTCACATCCACAAATGCATAAGGTCCGGCGACGCGCCCGAGGGCGATCTGTCCCGGGCGGCTTTTCAAGGGAAGAACAACAACGTCTCCCTCCTGTACCTTTTCACGAAATGCCCACAACTGTCGGCCATAATTTTCAGCTCGCGCGCGTGACGACGTAGGCTTCTTGCTCAAGAACGTTTCGGCAATGGCCTCAGCAGATGCATACTGCCTTAGGTCACCGAACTCCGTAAAACCGATAATTGCCATCCCGTCGGTGAGCGCAGCCTCCTCATCTTCACCATGGCGGCCGGCACGGATGAGCCACACCCGAGGCGGCGTATGCGGCGCGTTCACCTGGCTACCGCCGACTTGCTCATTATCTGACATAGTATTCGCACAGCGTCTTCTTCGGCGAGGGGGTGTCGACCGATCTCATCAAGAGAGCGAGGAGGCAAGTAGCGGTGGAGTCATCGACTTGCCGCGCTTGAAGGGCATCACGAATTAGTCGACTACCCCGCCAGAGGAAACTGATGATCGCGCCGTGGTCTGCAGCCCGGACTTCGTAGCCGATCGTAACTGGGATTGATCCCGGGGACTCCGGGTTCCTTCAATTCTCCTTCCTCATCCGAACAGCATCGTCTCGACCGGTTTCCGTTGGTTACGCCGGTATGCGGGTTGCGAGTGAGCTGCGGACTCCTGGAAGCCCCGCCAATTCACGACGTCGTTAGGTGCCTTTTGGCTAGTTCTCCTTTGCGCACCATACCCAATCATGTGGTCCATAGGCAAGGTCAGGTAATCCCGTCCGGCTCGAGTGGACTGACGTCGATCGCGTGAGGAGTCATCGTGACAGTTTAGAGGCTGGTTATGACAGTGCGTCGCTAACAGGCCAGCCGAGCCCCCCGCACAGTCGTTCCGCCTGAATCCC
The DNA here is from genome assembly GCA_964544905.1 of uncultured Gemmatimonas sp. GTDB lineage: Bacteria > Gemmatimonadota > Gemmatimonadetes > Longimicrobiales > Longimicrobiaceae > WHSP01. Next base: position 15,623 of record CAZJEH010000075.1, on the reverse strand, counting down.
CCAATGCTGACCGCGGAGGGATTGCGCGAGATTCAGTGATGTCGCACGATTGCAGAGTCGCCGTCACCCCCGGGAGCGGCACCCGCCCCGGCCTCCGGGATCCGCCTGTTTACCTTCACCACTCCACCCCCACCCCCACCTTCACCGCCCTCCCGGGCATGTTGTACCCCCTCACCTCGAAGTAATCGGCATCTCCGAGATTCCGTACATCCACCGACACCCGGTACCGCCCGCCGATCCGCGCCCCCAGGTGCGCGTCCATGACCAGGTACGACGGGTACAGGATCTCCCCCGGCTCCCACCAAGCGACGTAGTCGCTGTCCACCCGCTCGCCGACGTACCGCCCGGAGAGCCGCGCGCTGAAGCGGCGCAGGTCGTCCCACTCCAGGCCGGCGACGACGGTGGAGGTCGCCACGTTGGGGATCCGGCGCGTCGGCCCGGCCTCGGCGGGGCGCTCGACGGCGCGGAGGAAGCGCGTGCCGTTGAGGAACAGGCGCAGCGAGAACCCGCGCTCCAGCAGCCGCGCCACGTCAAAGCTCAGCGCCGCCTCGAGGCCGCGGATCTCCGCGCGGTCCACGTTCGTGTAGCTGGTGATGGAGAGGATCGTGTCGCCGCCGACGGTCAGCTCGTCGCCGCTGGTGGGGACCATCAGGCTGGCGACGCGGTCGCGCACGTCGGTGTGGAAGTAGGCCAGCTCAATGTCCAGCCCGAGGTCCGCCTTCGCGACGGCGACCCCCGCGTCCCAGCTCGTGCTGGTCTCCGGCTCCAGCCCGGGGTTCCCGCGCGCGACCACGACCGCCTGCCGCCCCTCGCCGGCCCGCGACTCCGAGTAGCCCGCGACGAAGAACGGATCCGGGGTGACGTAGGCGCGCCCGGCGTTGCCGAAGAGGTGCAGCCAGTCCGTCGGCCGGTAGCGGATGCCGCCGCTGGGGGTGAAGACGCCGGTCCGCTCGCTGTTGGCGGGGTAGCCCAGCAGGTGCGGCGTGTCGCGGATCTCGAAGCCGATGAGGTCGTAGCGCAGGCCGGCGACGGTGGTGAGCCGGTCCTGGAAGAGGTCGGCGCTCACCTGGGCGAACGCGCCGCCGCTGGCGATGCGCGAGTCGGGGTTGAAGGGCGCGAGCCGTCCGCCGTCCGCGTCGAACCGCTCCGAGCGGGCGTCGGCGATGGTGTAGTCGATGCCCAGGACCGCGCCAGCGGGGCCGAGGTCGACCGCGTCCTGGAGCTGCAGGCCCAGCGTGCGGGTCGGGGTGCGGAAGTTCACGAAGTTCGGCGCGACGGGGCCGCTGTAGTAGTCGATCCGCTCGTCGGTCCCGTAGAGGCGCAGGGAGGCCTGGTGGTCGCCGAGCGTGCCGCGCAGCGTCGCGTCGAGCGAGCGGCGGCCGACGTCCTTGAGGGATCGGCTGTCCCAGTCGGTCACCGCGAGGTCGCCGGGGTTCTCGACGTCGTCGGCGCGGTAGTCGGAGGCGCGGAGGTCGAAGCGCCAGGCGCCGCCGAGGTCCACGCCCAGCCGCGCCGAGGCGCTGCGGCTCCTGTAGCGGCTGAAGTCGATGACCGAGTCGGCGGTCGTCCAGGGGAGGCGTACCGTCCCGCCGTCGGCGAGGGTCTTGGTCAGCGAGTCCGTGGCGGCGTCCCGGCCGGAGCCCACGCGGTAGCCGTCGTGCTGGCCGGTGGTCGAGAGGCTCAGATCGAAGTCGAGCGCTTGGGAGAGGCGGCCGCCCGCCGTGAGGTCGCCCTGGTAGGCGCCGAAGCTGCCGTAGCCCGCGGCGATGCGGCCGCTGAGCGGACCCGTCGACCGGCGGGTGACGATGTTGAGGATGCCGCCCATCGCGTTCGGCCCGTAGAGCGCCGACGCCGGGCCGCGCAGGACCTCGACGCGCTCGACGGCGGCGGAGTGGAGGAGGGCCAGGTTGTTGGTGCCGGCGGGGTGGCCGTCGACCAGGACCAGCGTGCGCGGGCTGCCGCCGGAGTACTGCGGGCGGAAGCCGCGCAGCGAGAAGCCGGCGAGGAGGCCAGGGAAGGCGATGACGTCGACGGCGACGTTCGAGCGGAGGGCGTCGTCGATCGTGGAGGCGCCGGAGCGGGTGGCCTGTTCGGCGTCGATCACCTCGATGCGCTGGGGGATGCGGTCTCGGGCGACGGCGCTGCGCGTCGTGGTGACGGTGACGCCCTGGAGGCGGTAGGTGCGGGTGCTGTCCGCTTCCGCTTCGGCGGCCCGGGCCGGGGTAGTCTGGGCCGTGACCGGGCCGGCAGAGATCAGCAGCCCCGCGCAGGCGAGGCTCAGGAGAAAAGCTTTCATTGTCTCTGGGGATGGTCGGTGTGGGCGCCGCCGTCCGGGGCGGCGAGAGGCGTGACCTGCACGGCGCCGGCGTCCGGGCCGGGGCCGGGATGGCTGGTCAGGCGGAGGGGCCAGCCGTAGACCCGCTCGAGCAGGTCGAGGCGGAGTACCTCCGACGCGGTGCCGGCGGCCGCGAGACGGCCGTCCTCGAGGAGGACGAGGTGGTCCGCGTAGCGGGCCGCCAGGTTGAGGTTGTGCGTCACGAGCACGACGGTCACCCCCTCGCCGACGAGACGGCGGACCATCTCGAAGATCTGCATCTCGTGGCGGACGTCGAGCGCGAGCGTCGGCTCGTCGAGGGCGAGCGCGCGGGGCTCCTGGGCCAGGGCGCGGGCGAGGCCGACGCGCTGGCGCTCGCCGCCGGAGAGCGTGTCGAAGCGGCGGTCGACGAGGTGGAGGACCTCGCAGGTCTCCAGCGCGCGAACGACCGCCTGGCGGTCGGCGGAGCCCGCCGGGCGGAGGAGGCCGAGGTGCGGGTAGCGGCCCATCTCGACCATCTCCCGCACCGTGATGGGGAAGGCGACCTGCTCGTGCTGGGGGACCACGCCGACCGCGAGGGCCAGCTCTGTCCGTCCCCAGGCCGCTAGGGGCCGGCCGCCGAAGTGGACCGAGCCGCGGTCGGGCTGCAGCGAGCGGAGCAGGATGCGCAGGAGCGTCGACTTGCCCGCGCCGTTGGGGCCGATGATGGCCGTGCAGGCGCCGGCGGGCACCTCGAGGGAGACCGCGTCGACCGCCGGCCGCGTCGTGCCCGGGTAGGCGAGCGTCACCCCCTCCGCGCGCCAGCCGAGCGGAGCGGGGGAGGGCGCCGTGCGGGTCGTCGCCGGGGCCGCGCTCATCCGGCCGCGCTCCGGCGCAGGAGCCAGACGAAGAAGGGCACCCCGATGAACGCCGTCACCACCCCGACCGGCAGCTCCACCGGCGCGACCACCACCCGCGCGATGGCGTCCGCGCCGGTGAGGAACGCGCCGCCGAGGAGGGCCGAGGCGGGGATGAGGAAGCGGTAGTCCGAGTGGCCCGCGAGCCGGATGACGTGGGGGATGACCAGCCCGACGAACCCGATCATCCCGGCGACGGCGACCGCGGCGGCGGTCAGCAAAGACGCGGTGCCGTAGGCCGCCAGCTTCACCCGCTCGACGGGGGTGCCCAGGTACGCCGCCGTCTCCTCCCCGACGGCCATGAGGTTGAGCGGGCGGGCGAGGCCGACGAGCACCAGCATCGAGGGGATGAAGTAGAGCCCGAAGACCCCGACGCTTGTCCAGCTGACGCCGGAGAAGCCGCCCATCATCCAGAAGATGGCGGAGCGGAAGGACTCGGCCTCGGTGAAGGTGAGGGCGACTAGGATGCAGGCGTTGAAGAAGGCCCCGGCGACGACGCCGGCGAGCAGCAGCACGGCCGTGTCCAGCGAGCGGCCGACGGACGAGGCGATGCGGAGGACGAGGACGATGGCCGCGAGCGCGCCGCCGAACGCGGCGAGCGGGAGGGCCCAGGTGGGGCCAGCGCCGCGCGCGAGGACGATGACCCCGACCGCGCCCAGCGACGCGCCGCCGGAGACGCCGAGCACGTACGGCTCGGCGAGCGGGTTGCGCAGCAGGGCCTGGAACGTGGCGCCGCTGGCGGCTAGCGCGGCGCCGACGAGCGCGGCGACGATGGCCCGGGGCAGCCGCAGGTCGCGGATGATCGCGGCGACGGCGGGGTCGCCCTCGCCGACGAGCGCGGCGAGGATGTCGCGGACGCCCAGCGGGACGGCCCCGACGCGGATGCTCACTCCGAGCGCCAGGACGAGGACCGCCGCCAGGAGGAGCAGCCGGGCGGCGCTGTCGCGCCTCGTCATCGGTGGGCGTCGCCGTGGATGGCGTCGCGCAGGACCATCGCCGCGTTGCCGATGGCCGGCCCCGGCCGGTGCAGCAGGTCCACGGGGATGGTGACCACGCGGGACCGGCCGTTGCCGAGAAGCTCGCGCCAGCCGGCCAGCTCCCGCATGCGCTCGAGGACGGTCGCCTGGTCGGACTCGGTCGGGACGACCACCACGTCGGGAGCGCGGCGCACGATCTCCTCGACCGAGACCTGCGGCGATGGCGCGGCGACATCGGCGAAGACGTTGCGGCCGCCGGCGATGTCCAGCATCTCGCCGATGAACACCTGCGGCCCGGCAACGATGGGCGGGTCCAGGCCGATGGCGTAGAGGACCGTGGGGCGGTCGAGGCCTTCGACCGAGCGGCGGACGGCGTCGAGGTCGGCGCGCACGGCGGCGGCGACGGAGTCGGCGGCGGCGTCGACCGCGAGCAGCCGGCCGAGCCGCTCGATGTTGGCGTAGACGTCGGCCGTGTCGCGCGTCTGCGCGGCGAAGACGCGGATGCCCATCTCCTCCAGCCGCGGGCGGATGCGCGCCGTGCCGGCCTCCTCCCAGGCGACCACCAGGTCCGGGCGCAGCGCGGCGATGGCCTCCAGGCTGGGCGTCAGCCCCCCGCCGACGGAGGGGAGGGCGGCGAACTCTGGCGCGTCGTCGTAGTCCGTCCGCCCGACGATGCGGTCCGCGGCGCCGAGGGCGGCGATGGTTTCGGTGATCGACGGGACGAGCGAGACGATCCGCTGCGCGGGCGCGGTCAGCTCGACGCGCCGGCCTGCATCGTCGACGACGGAGAGGGCGGGGGTCGCCGCGGCCTCGGCCGCGCTGGCGTCCGGGCGCTGGACGGGGGTGGCGTCGCCGCCGCACGCCGCGACAAGCGCCGGCAGGGCGAGGCTGAGCAGCAGGGGGCGCAGGCGCGACGGCCAGTCCACAGCCGGACGCGGACGCGCCACGACGTTCCGGAAACCGATCAAAACAAAACCCGTCCTTCCCTTTGCGGGGAGAACGGGGAGCGGTTGCCACCACGCCCGGGAATGCCCGGCCAGGGCGGCCACCCCGCTCCCCTCCCTCGAGGGGTTTCATGCGGGAGCGAACGGGGCCGGTCTCCTGGCTCGAGGCAGCTTCACTCGCCTTCCCGCCCCGGCGTACGGGGCAGTGGCTTGGCGGAACGTGGTTCCGCTGAGTGGGCCTGGCCGGTGCTCGCGCACCGGGCCTCTTACAGTGGCGGGGCCGCGCCGGACTTCAACCGGCTTCCGTAGACCCCGTTCGCGCTATCTCCGTCGATAATAGCCCGCCTATCGGGGGGTGGCAAGGATCGCCCGCGGCGCACGGAGGCACAGTCGTCCCGGCGAAGGCCGGGACCCATCAGCCATCTCGTGCACGAAGGCTTCGGTTTCAGTGGTTCGCAGGGGCGAACCAGCTGGGCATAGAGACACGTACCCGATGTAGCTCCCCATTCCGGCTGCCCGAATCCATTGGGCCGCAAAGGATAGGGACCAAGCCCTCGTGTTTCATGCTGAGTGATGGGTCCCGGCCTGCGCCGGGACGACGGGAAAGATCGACACGTCCCATTCACCGCCCTGGCTTCGAAGGCGCCGGCCCGGAATCCATCAACCCGATGAAACAACCATGCGCATACATCCTCGCCAGCCGCTGGAGGGGAACCCTCTATGTGGGAGTCACCTCCAACCTCCGGCAACGGGTCTGGCAGCATAAAGAGGGGCTCGAGGGCGGCTTCACGAACAAGTACGGCGTACGGAGGCTCGTCTGGTACGAGCGCCACGACTCGATGGCATCCGCCATCGCCCGGGAGCGCACCATCAAGGAGTGGAAGAGGCAGTGGAAGATAAGGCTGATAGAAATGGAGAATCCGGAGTGGCGCGATCTCTACTGGGACCTCGGCCCGGCGTGAGTCCAGCCCGCGCACCTCGGCCGGCGCAGGAGTGCGTCGAAACCAGCGGACCTTCCCCGTCGTCCCGGCGAAGGAGGGGGTGTCAGAATCGGCCAACCCTTCCCGTCGTCCCGGCGCAGGCCGGGACCCATCAGCCTGTCGATGGCCGGATGCATCCTCGAAACGCGCTTCTCCACAACGCAATGCAAGCTCCAGTCAACGGAGAGCCCATTCGCGTTTCTCTGAAGACTGGATCCCGGCCTGCGAGGCTGTGTCAGTCCTGTCGGATGTCCGTCGCCTCACTGATCCTGTGGGTGCTGGACGCGTCCGATAACCCACCATCGTCATCCCGGCGCAGGCCGGGATCCATCCGCCTTTCGACGCGCGGATACATACTTATAACGCGTTTCACAACAACGTAATGCGAGCTCTCGGCGACCGAGAATCCATCTGCGTTTCTTCTGAATAATGGGTCCCGGCCTGCGCCGGGACGACGGGGGAAGGTCGTGGTTTCGACACACTCTCTGCGCCGTGATGACCAGGGACGGGGCGGTGGTGTGGAGATGGGCCAGGCGGCCTCCGGCTCCCTTCCGTCGTCCCGGCGTAGGCCGGGACCCATCAGTCAGCCCGAATGCGAAGGCTTGGTCATATCCTCTTGCCGGCCAATGGGATTCGGGCCTGCGAGAGTGCGTCGGAACCGTTCGATGGTCCCCATCGCATGCCCTAAGTGTCTACGAGATGTGGCTGAAGCCAGTTCCGTCACCGCGGCGCAGGAGGTCGTGTCAAAACTGCCCGATGGTCCTTCGTCGCACGGGCCCGGTGTGCGTCGGGTGCAACCGAAACCACCGTCGTCATCCGCCTGTGATGCGCGGTTGCATACTTGTAACGCGTTTCACAACAACGTAACGTAATGCGAGCTCTCGGCGACGAGAGTCCATTTGCGTTGTTTCTGAATAATGGGTCCCGGCCTGCGCCGGGACGACGGAAGGTCGTGGTTTCGACACACTCTCCTGCGCCGGGATGCCAGGGACGGGGCAGTGGTGTGGAGATGGGCCAGGCCGCCTCCGGCTCCCTCCCGTCGTCCCGGCGAAGGCCGGGACCCATCCGCCGCTTCGTGCGGGACGGCTGGTTCTCGCGGGTGCCTCGCTCCCCGCACCGACCCCCTGGAGCAAAGGAGAAGAAGACCACACCCTGAGGCTCGTCACCTCATGTGCCGAGTGTCCGATTTTCGTCCGACGATTGTGTCCGATTTTCAGCCGGCGTTGACTCCGTCGTTCAGGCGCCTGGTTGCGGACGGGATGGAGGCGCTTGGCGACGATGGGCGCCCGAGGCATCTTACCCGCCCCAGAAGGGATTGAAACGGGGTCACGAGTCCTGCCGAGTGGGCGGGAGAAGAGGATGCGGGGCGCGGAGCTCCGAAATCTGAACGGTTCTCCGGAAACTGGTCGATGCTCGGGTTCAGGGATACCTCGCACGGGTGGCCGGCCGGGAAGGCCCGGCGCCGAAGGACCGCCTTCGCGCGGCAGCGGGCCGGTGAAACGCAGCGGGGCTGGACAGGGACTTTGAGCGGGATTCGATCATCGGAGACAGTTGATCATGCGACGACGGCGTTCGGCAGGCTTTCTCGTTCTTCTGGGCTTCGCGGCTCTCCTTCTCGGCGGTTGTGGCGACAGTGGGACGGCGCCGCAACCGACCGCCGCCCGGTTACGGGTTACCCCGCAGGCGGCATCGCTCAGGCTCGGGGAGACCGCGACGCTCGAGGTGGAGTTCGTCGACGCGGCGGATCGACCGGTGGAGGCGGGCAGCGTCGTCACGTGGTCGAGCGATGCGCCGGACGTCGCGGAGGTAGACGACGGAGGCACCGTGCGGGCGCGGGCGATCGGTACCGCGACGATCGAGGCGCGATCGGGGTCGCTCACCGGCTCGAGCACTGTCACCGTTCGTGCGCCCGCCCCGCTCACGGGCGGCAACCTTCCCGTATCCGCGATGATCGACAGCGCGGGCGGCACGATCACCGCCACATCCGTGGACGGCGCGCGCTTCACGCTCGACGTCCCGAGACTCGCCCTGCGGGAGCCCACGCAGATCACTCTCACCCCCCTCGCCTCGATCGACGACTTCCCGACGTCGACGGGCCCGTCCGCGGCTGTGCTCCTGGAGCCCGACGGGCTCCAGTTTCAGGTCCCGGCAGAGCTCACCATCGTCGGGCCTGGGGTGTTTCCGTCTTCGACCGTCGGCTTCTCGCAATCCGACGACGAGTTCTATCTGGCGCCTGCCCGCCTGTCTGGTGATACGGCGCGGGTCGTGATTGCCCACTTCAGCGCGGGTGGCGCGACCGCGGCGACGCCGGAGGAGGTCGCGGCGCTGAACTCGGGCACCGGGGACGCCGAGAGCGCCGCGCGCCAGGGTGTGACCCAGGAGCTGGCCCGGGCCGGGCAGTCGGGCGGGCAGCCGAACACCAACGTCATTGCCCAGCACCTGAAGGACTGGTTCGAGAACGGAGTCATACCGGGCCTCGAGGCCGCAACCGCGGGCTCGCGCGACGTCGAGGACGCGATCGGCGAGTGGATTCGTTGGCTGACGAACGCGCAGATGTGGGCCGACGGCCACCTCGAGAGCGAGATCGATCGGGGACGTGCCGCGGCGGCGGCGGCCCTGCGCGCGGGCATCGACCGGCTGAACCAGCAGTGCCGGGCGCAGAACGACCCTTCGCTCGCCGATGACGTCCTCCACCTCGCCGCGCTCGCCGCGTTCCTCGGTGCCGATGAGATCGATCCGGCGCTCGAGCTGGAGGCCGTCTTCGCCGACCTGTGCGTGCGGATCGTGATCGAGGCGACGCTCCCCGACCCGTTCGTCCAGGGCAGCACGCTGAACGTGCGGGCCGGGCTGGCGGCGGGAGACCATCCGGCGCGCTACGACACTCCGCTCGATATCACCCTGCAGAGCGCCACCGCTGATCTTTCCCGGACCTCCGGAAGCACCGGTCCCGGAGGTGAGTTCACCACCGACGTCCGCCTCCGCGACGGATACCCCGAGGTGGTCATCGACATCGAGGTCGAACATCCCGACATCGCCCAGGTGCGCGCCGCTCGCCGGGTCACGGCGCGGGCACGGTATCGCCTCGACCTCTTCGTCGACGGCGCCAAGCAGGCGACACTCGAGCCCGAGGATGTGGCGTGGCTCAGCCTGTCGCTCGAGAAGGCCGAAGCGCCGCTCCCGGGAGCCGCGATCACGCTCAGCGTGCTGGGTGGTGGCTCGGTGTCGCCCGCGTCCGTCACCACCGACGGAGCCGGGCTCGGCGCGTCCGTCTACAGGGCGCCTGAGGAAGCTGATACGGTGCGCGTCGTCGCCAGCTTCGCGGAAGGCGATGAGGCACTGGCGGATACCGTCATCATCGAAATCATCGAGCCGAAACGCGGCCGCATACAGATCGACGACGTCTACCAGGCGCACAGCGCGGCGGCCTACGCGAGCCAGAGCGGGTCCGATCCCCGGAACGACGTCCACGACGACTGGATGGCGACACCCGGCTGGCTCAGCGGTGACTTCTTCGCCGCTGCGTTCAGCGGTTCGGCGTCGGCCACGGGCAACTCGACCCATGACAGCATGATCATGCCGAGCGACCGCGACACCCTGCTGATGTTCGAGTCAAAGGGCTCGGTGAACGGCACCGTGAGCGCGAACCGCGCGGCGCAGGCCGGCGCGACCCTGGCCGCCAGCAGCGAGGCACACGTCATCTTCGACGTGCTGGATGCCCCGGTGTACTACGAGATCAGAGCGCGTGGAGTCACCACGGGCGGAGGAATCTCGAGCGTGGAGCTTTCGGCCGCACCGACCTGGCAGAAGATCCAGATCAAGGAGTGGCATGCGAGTCAGGACACCCTCGTGGCGGACGGGTGGCTCGAACCCGGCAAGTACAGCTTCGACGCCGGCGGCAGCGTGTGGATCGGCGCAGGAGTGAACAACCCTGACGGTGACGGCGACGCCGGCGGCAGCGTGTCGTACGAGGTCGTCTTCCGGATCTACGATCGAAAGCCGAAGCAGGAGGCGGTTCCCTGATCCCGCTGGTGGGGGATCGGGCGCTAACAGGCTCCGCAAGGGCGCGTCTCTGCGCGATGGATCGTCCGTCCGCCGCCGTCGCGGTCCTGCGGATTCCGTGACTCATTCGGCGGACAGAGGCCGCTGAGGTCGGCTCGAACGAACCGGCCGGTTGCGTCCAGCTCCTGTGGCGGCCGAGGGTGGCGTCGCTGCACGTACCGGTCACGGGCGAAGCCGGCAGCGCATCCGGGATCGCCCGTTGCCGCGACGGTGAAGCAGCCGATACACTGGGGCCCGCAGACCCGGCAGACGCCCATCGGACGTTCGTGAGGCGCGAGGAGGCGGGCGCGCGGAGACCTTCGCGCGAGTGTCCGTGTGATTGCGCACACCGGGAGCGACGCGGATCGGCCGCCGGCGGACGCCACTGGCGATGGAGTGCTCGAGCAGCGCGGACGGCAGGGAGCAGGATACGGTACGAGCGATGAACCGCACGCGGCAGGTCTACGTTCGCTTCGACTCGCTGGCGACGGGAGCCGAATCCCGGTCGTTCGTCTTCGAGGGGCTGATCGAGGACGCAGCCGCCCGTGAACCCGCGGAGGTGGCCCCGCTGCTCCGGCGGGTGGAGCAGGCGGTCTCGGAAGGGTTGCATGCCGCCGGATACCTCGCGTACGAAGCCGGCCCCGGCCTCGATCCGGCTCTCGCCACTCGTCCTCCTGATACTGCGGACGGACCGTTGGCCTGGTTCGGGATCTTCCGGGACCGCCGGGTAATCCCGCCGCTCGCGGAGCTGATTGCCGACGGCGGGTACCGGCTCCGCGAACTCCGCCCCTCCACCGACAGGCCTTCGTACGAGAGGTCCATTCGCACCATCCAGCAGCTCATCGCGGCGGGGGACACCTACCAGGTCAACTACACGTTCCGCCTCGACGGCAGCTTCGAGGGCGACGACCTCGCGCTCTACCGGGACCTGTGCGAGGCGCAGCGGTCGGGGTACTGCGCCTATCTGCGGACCGGACACGGCACGATCGTCTCCGCGTCGCCCGAGCTGTTCTTCCGGCTGGCCGGCGGGGAGATCGAGCTGCGGCCGATGAAGGGCACCCGCCCGCGCGGCCGCTGGACGGAGGAGGACGACGAGCTCGCTGCCGCGCTCGCCTGCTCGGCGAAGGACCGGGCCGAGAACCTGATGATCGTCGACCTGATCCGAAACGACGTGGGGCGGGTCGCGGAGTTCGGGTCGGTGCACGTCCCCGAGCTGTACCGCGTCGAGCGCTACCCGACGGTGCACCAGCTCACGTCGACCGTCCGCGCGACGCTGCGGAAGGGAACCACGATCACCGACGTCTTCAGGGCGACGTTCCCCTCGGGGTCGGTCACCGGCGCGCCGAAGATCCGGACCTCGGAGATCATCGCGGAGCTCGAGGACTCGCCGCGCGGCGTCTACACGGGAGCGATCGGGTTCGTCTCGGGCGAGGAGGCGGTCTTCAGCGTGGCCATCCGGACCGTCCGGCTCGACGCCGGCGGACGGCGCGCGCGGGTCGGCATCGGCAGCGGGATCACCGCGGACTCCGACCCCGGCGACGAGTACCACGAGTCCATCGGCAAGCACGCCTTCCTCCGTCGTCGGATGCCCCGCTTTCAGCTTCTCGAGTCCCTGCGCCTGGAGCCCGACGGCAGCTTCCCGTTGCTCGAGCTGCACATCGTGAGGCTGATGGCGTCGGCGCGCTACTTCGACTTCCCGGTCGATCCGGACGAGGTTCGGCATCGGCTGGAGCGCGGAGCGGCGGAGCTGACGCCGGGAATCTACAAGGTCCGCCTGCTCGTCGGGCGGGATGGGACGTACGAGTTGCAGGCGGAGCCCATCCCCGAATCGCTACCGCCCGCACGCCTCCGCCTCGCCGACACGCCCGTCGACGAGACCGACGTCTTCCTGTACCACAAGACGACCCATCGGCCGCCGAACGCGGGCATCCACGCCATTCCCCCGGGGATCGACGACCTGATCCTGCGCAACCGCCGTGACGAGCTGACGGAGACCACGCGCGCCAACCTGGTCCTCGACCTCGACGGCAAGCTGGTCACACCGCCCGTCGAGTCCGGGCTGCTCCGGGGCGTGATGCGCGAGAAGCTGCTCCGGGAAGGCGCGATCGAGACGCGCGTGCTGCGTCCCGCGGATTTGCAGCGGGCCGGAAAGATCTACCTGATCAACGCCGTCCGCGGATGGCGGGAGGGATTCCTCGAGGAGCCGCTCCCAAACCTCGGATCGCCCACGAAATGAATTCGCCGGAGCCCGTTGAGGGGCCCCGGCGTTCCGGCAAGCTCCGAGGATCGTCGCGTCCTCACGGCTTCGCGTGAGACCCGTACTTACCGCCCCAGCACGATCGTCTGCCGCTGGCGCTGCCGCACGATCTCCAGCTCGACCCCGTCTCGCGAGTCGACCATCTGCCGGCGCAGCTCCATCACGTCGGTGACCGGCGCCCCCGCCGCCTCCACGATCACGTCCCCCTCGCGGAGCCCGGCGTTCGCGGCCGGCGTCTGGGGCAGCACGCGCAGCGCGCGCACGCCGCTGTCCACCCCGAAGTAGCTGGCCAGACCCGGGTTGAGGCTGGTCACCTGGGCCCCGGCCAGGGCGTCCCGGCTGCGCGTGACCTGCACCGCCATCAGCGGCCCGATCCACTCCGTGACCCCCTCACGGAAGCCCTCGGGCGGCCAGGGAATCTCCGGGCGCCGGATCATGTCCAGCCAGACGCCGCCGCGCTCCAGCATCTCACGATCGAACTCGGGAATCCGGAACCCGCGGAACCGCAGCGAGTCGAGCGAGCCGAACAGTGAATCGCCCGGCAGCATCCGCCATCCGCGGACCGGCGGCAGCCCCCCACGCAGGCTGTCGAGCTCGATGCGGAGGCTGTCGAGGAAGAAGTTCCGATCGCGGAGCCAGAGGCTGTCACGCCGCACCTCCAGTCCGCGGGACATCTCGGTGAGGGCCTCGCGGAGTCGTTCGGCGACCTCGGGGCCGACGAGCGCGCGCGGCCGCGCCTCCGCCACCACCGTGAGATCGCGGTCCCGCTGGCCGCCCCGCCGTATCCGGATCGTGACCGTATCGCCCGGCTCCAGCGACGTCGCGCGGATCGCGGCGAGCACGTCGGTCCGCCGGTTCCACTGGACGATCGTGTCCCCCGGCATCACGCCAGCGCGCTCGGCCGGCGCGTTGGCCACCACGTCCTCGACGACCACACCCGTGCCCGGCGGCGCGACGGTGACGAAGGAGACGCCGATCCAGCCCGGAGCGGCCCGGCGGATCTCCACCTGGCGGCGTGGACGCTGTCCGTCCTGGGCGTGCGCCGCGTCGGCGGCGAACAGCCCGGTGGCCAGGAGCGCGATGAGAGCGATCGTGCGGTACATCGGAATCCGTGGATCGATGGAGACTTCAGAACCACTCGTCCGGGGTGCTCAGGCGCTCGATCCTGCGAAGCAGGGCGTCGCGCTGACCTACCGCCGTCAGGTGGTAATTATTGATGACCGGGTCGGCCGGCGCCTGCCGGAGCGCGGCACGCGTCGTGAGGACGATCCCTTCCAGGGCCGCCAGCCGGCTGACAGGGTCGAACCCGTCGTCCTCACCGCTGGCCTCCGCGAAGTTCGAGAGAGCGCGCAGGTACTCCTGCTCCGCCGCGGCGAGGGCGGCGGCGGCGTCCTCGACGCTGGCGCTGGCTATCGCCGGCGCGGTCTCGGCGATGTCCGCCGTGGCCGTCCGGCCGAGGGCCGGCGCGATCCCCCAGGTGCCGACCGCCGCGCCACCGGCGAAGAGCACGATGGCCGCGGCGACCGTGTAGATCGTGTAGGAAGTCTGGAAAT
>CAZJEH010000075.1:0-1654 GCA_964544905.1 uncultured Gemmatimonas sp. | reverse complement strand
GCGGCGATCCGTCCCACCGCCGGAGTGAGGAACCACCGGCTCTCCCCGCCGGTGCCCAGCGCCTTCGGCATCGACGCCAGCACCCGGTCGGTCACCGCCGCCGGAACGGCCGGCGGCTCCAGCGCGGACAGCGCCAGCGTCTGTTCACGGAGCCCCGCCAGCTCCTCCGAGCAGAGCGCGCACGCATCGAGATGGGCCTGCTCGCGCTCGTCCGGTGCCTCGTCGACGAGACGGGCGAGCTCCTCGAGACTCAGATGGCGCATGCTGCTTCCTCTCCTTCCATAGTCGCAGAACCCGGGCTGAGCCGTTCCCGCAGCTTCGCCCGTGCCTTGAATAGCTGACTCTTGCTGGTCCCGGCACTGATCCCGACCATCTCGGCGATCTCTTCGTGCGTGTAGCCTTCCACGTCGTGCAGCACGAGGACGTGTCGCATTCCGGCGGGCAGGGAGTCGATCGCCTCCTCCAGCGATAGCCGGAGCACCGGATTCACCGCGCTGGTCGGCACGTCGGGCAGCTCCCGTTGGACCAGCCGGAGCCGACGCCGCTTGCCGTCACGGATCCCGTGCAGCACGGTGTTGACGACCACGCGGTGCAGCCACGTCGTGAAACGGGCCTCGCCCCGGAATCCGGGAAGCGAGCGGAACACCCGCATCCACGCCTCCTGGACCCAATCCTCCGCCTGCGCGTCGTCGCCGGCGAGCCGTCGAACCAACGCGTACACCCGGTTCGCGTGTAGATGATAGAGTGCTTCGCACGCACCGAGGTCGCCGGTCCGGGCTCGTTCGATCAGCTCGTCATCCATCGGCTCCTCGGTTCAGTGCTGCCCGCAGGTCGGGATTCACAGGCGCGACGCCGTTCGTTCCAGAATGTAGGATACGGGGACCTCGACGATGGTTGCCCGGTCGGGGTCGCTGCGGATTTCGCGGAACGAGTCTCGCAGGCCATTCCGATACTATGGGAAAACGGCGGAAGCGGGCGGAACCTCGCACCTCGGCCAGGTCGAGCGTGGGCCCGACGGAAGGCTCCTTCCCGCCCCGCCGGCACGGATCGCGGAAACTGGCAAAATAACTTAGTTTTCCCTGGTGTACCGGAGTCAGCGCACGGGTGGCTTCCGCTGCCGACGCGCCTCCCCTCTCCGTCGGGTGCATGAAGCGATCTGCAAACGGATGCCGGCCGCGGGTAATTGCCGGCCTTCTGCTGGCCATATTGCTCATTCCCGGAATACTCGAGGCGCAGCCTGCCGCCGACTCGTCCGCCCCGTCCTTCAGCCCCGCCTGGACCGACCATGCCCGCGCCCCGCGTGCCCTCGCGGCGCCCGTCCAGACCGGCATCCAGCTGGACGGGGTGCTCTCCGAAGCCGACTGGAACAACGCCCAGCCCATCACCGAGTTCTGGCAGCTCGACCCCCACGAGGGCCAGCCCGGTTCCGAGAGGACCGAGGTCCGCATCCTGTACGACGAATACAACCTCTACGTTGGTGCGGCGCTGTACGATAGCGCCCCTCCGACCTCCCGGCTCGGCCGGCGCGACTCGGTCTGGCCGGACGCCGATTCATTCATCTTCTTCATCGATACCTACCACGATCACCGGACCGCGTTTCGGTTCACGGTGAACCCGTCGGGCGCCAAGCGGGACGAGATCGTCTCCGTGGGAG
>CAZJEH010000074.1:0-17131 GCA_964544905.1 uncultured Gemmatimonas sp. | reverse complement strand
CGGACCCATATTACGGCTGTCCGCCATGCCCGGCGGGCAGCCGTAAGTCATTGTGAGCTGTAACTTTCCCGGTCTCGTCCCCCGCCGCCGTCGCGATGTCGTTCTGCCACCTGCACTGTCACTCGGAGTACTCGCTTCTCGACGGCGCGAACCGCGTCGACGACCTGATCACGCGCGCACTCGAGCTCGAGCAGCCGGCGCTCGCGCTCACCGATCACGGGGTCCTGCACGGAGCTTGGATATTCCAGGAGAAGGCACGCAAGGCGGGGC
Source organism: uncultured Gemmatimonas sp. (assembly GCA_964544905.1). Classification (GTDB taxonomy): domain Bacteria; phylum Gemmatimonadota; class Gemmatimonadetes; order Longimicrobiales; family Longimicrobiaceae; genus WHSP01. The sequence continues at coordinate 16,861 of CAZJEH010000074.1, read as the reverse complement.
TGAAACCCATCATCGGGATGGAGGCCTACGTCGCGACCGGCAGCCGGCACGAGCGGGGCAAGGTCAAGGGCGACAAGGGCTACTACCACCTGGTGTTGCTCGCCCGCGACCGTCAGGGCTATTCCAACCTCGCCAGGCTGTCGTCGATCGGGTTCACCGAAGGGTTCTACTTCAAGCCCCGGATCGACCGGGAGGTCCTTGCGCGCTACTCGGAAGGGCTGATTGTCACCAGCGCGTGCATGGCGGGCGAAGTCGCCCGCAACCTGATGGAGGACCGCTGGGACGACGCCCGCGAGGCCGCCCAATGGTACGCCAACCTCTTCGATGGCCGGTACTACCTGGAGGTTCAGGCGCACGAGTCCGAAGGGCAGGACGAGCTGAACCGCCGGATCTTCCAGCTGAGCGACGAACTCGGCATCCCGGTCGTCGCCACCAACGATGCGCACTTCCTGCGCTCCGAAGACCACTCCGCGCACGACGTCCTGCTTTGCATCGGCCTGGGGAAGGACCTGGACGACCCCGACCGCATGCGCTACGACCGCGGGCTCTACTTCAAGAGTGGCGAGGAGATGGCGGCGCGCTTCGCGGACCGGCCCGACGTCGTCGAGAACACTCTACGGATCGCCGACCAGGTCGACATCCGCTTCGAGAGGAACTACTACGTTCCCGAGTTCCCGCTCCCGCCCGGGGCGAGTTCGGAGGAGGAGCTGCTGCGCGCCTGGGTTTGGGAGGGCGCGAAAGAGCGGTACGGCGACGAGGCCGGGGAAATCCCGGAGGAGGTCAGGAACCGCATCGAGTACGAGCTGAGCGTGATCACGAAGCTCGGCTACTCGGGTTACTTCCTGATCACCGCCGACTTCATCCGCTGGGCTCGTGAACGGGGGATCCCGGTGGGGCCGGGCCGAGGTTCGGCAGCCGGGTCGATCGTCGCGTACTGCACCGGCATTACCGACCTTTGCCCGCTGAAGTTCGACCTGCTGTTCGAGCGATTCCTGAACCCCGAGCGCGTGTCGATGCCGGACATCGACGTCGACTTCTGCTTCGAGCGACGCGGTGAGGTGATCGAATACGTCCGCGAGAAGTACGGACGTGACGCGGTGGGGCAGATCATCACGTTCGGGACGATGAAGTCGCGCGCGGTGATCAAGGACGTCGGGCGCACCCTCGGCTTCCTCCCGGCGGAAACCGACCGGCTCGCCAAGATGATCCCGAACGGCCCCGCGTACTCGCTGAGCGTGCGGGAAGCGATCCAGCAGATCCCGGAAGTTCGCGAACTCTACGAGGGGGAGGACCGCTATCGGCGGCTCCTGGACTACTCCGTGACCCTCGAGGGCTTGTCGCGGCACGCGAGCGTGCACGCCGCCGGCGTCGTCATCGCGCCGGGGCCCCTCGACGAGTACGTCCCCATCTGCACGCAGACCAGCAAGGGCGCCGGCGCCGGGGACGGGGAGTCGATCATCGTCACGCAGTACGACATGAACTGCCTGGAGAAGGCGGGCATGTTGAAGATGGACTTCCTCGGCCTGAAGACGCTGACCGTCATCCACGATGCGGTCCAGACGATCGTCCACCGGCATGGAGCACTTCGCCATCCGGAGACCGGGGAAACCTACCGGAGGATCGAGGACGTGCCGCTCGACGACCCGGCCGTCTATCGGATGCTTGCCCGCGGCGGAACCGCTGGCGTGTTCCAGTTCGAATCCCCGCTGGCGACGGAGAAGCTTCGCGCGATGAAGGCCGACAGGTTCGACGACCTCATCGCCACCAACGCGCTGATCCGCCCCGGCCCTCTCGACATGGGGATGGACGCCGTCTACATCCGGCGAAAGCTGGGCCAGGAGCCGGTGCGCTACCCGCATCCCGACCTGGAGGAGGTTCTGGAGCCGACCTACGGGGTGATCGTCTACCAGGAGCAGGTCATGCGGATCGCGCAGATCCTGGCCGGACTGACCCTCGCCGAAGCAGACGTGCTCCGGAAGGCGGTGGGGAAGAAGGACGCCGAGCTGATCGCCGCGGAGCTCGGGAAGTTCGTCGAGAAGGCGGTCGCGCGGGGACACGACCCTGCGATGATCAAGGACCTCGCGGAGCAGATCGAAGCGTTCGGCCGCTACGGGTTCAACAAGTCGCATTCGGCCGCCTACGGCCTGCTCTCGTACCAGACGGCCTGGTTAAAATGCCACTACCCCGCCGAGTTCATGGCCGCCTTGATGAGCTCGGTGGTGGACAAGGCCGACGACGTCGTGGCGTACATCGCCGCCTGCCGGGAGATCGGGAAGTCGCTACCGGAGAAGTGCCCTGAGAACCTCGAGGTTCTACCCCCGCACGTGAACGAGTCGAACTGGAAGTTCACGGTGGTGGGCGACGGAGTGGGGCAGATCCGTTTCGGGCTCGGCGCGATCCGCGGGGTGGGAGAGGGTGCCGTGCGCTCGATCCTGGCGGCGCGGGAGGCCGAGGGCCCCTTCCGCTCGATGTTCGACCTCCTCGACCGGATCGACCTGCGGCTGTGCAACAAGCGGGTGATGGAGGCGCTCATCTGCGCGGGCGCGCTTGACGGATTCGCGCCGGGCGGGCGTGCCCAGCTGCTGGCGGGCCTCGAGACAACGTTCGCCGCTGCGCAGCAGGCTCAGCGCGAGCGAGAGAGCATCCAGGAGAACATTTTCGGGGAACTCCTCGGCGGCGGGGCCGGATCGACCGGCATGACGGAGCCTCCGCTCCCCAGCGTCGAGCCCTGGTCGGAGGCCGAGCGGCTCAAACGCGAGAAAGAAGTCCTCGGCTTCTTCATCTCCGGGCACCCTCTCGAGCGCTTCCGGGAAGAGGTGGCGCTGTTCGACCGCGTCACCACGGCGAACCTGAAGCAGTTCCGCGATCAGAAGGTGGAGATCGCCTGCGTCGTTACCGACGCCGCCCGACAGATCTCCAAGCGGGACGGCTCCGAGTGGGGTCGCATCACCATCGAGGACTTCCACGGTACGGCGACTGTTCTCGCGTTCGGGGATACCTGGGCGAACAACCGGAACCTGCTGCAGAAGGACACACCGGTTCTCATCCGGGGCGTCGTCTCCGGCCGGGAGCGCGACGAGGAGGATCCCCCGATCTTCCTGGATGGTGCCGTGCTCCTCGGTTCCCTCCGGGAGTCGGGAGAAGTCGGGATCACGATCGAGATCGTTCCGGGCGAATCGGACGTCGAGGGCGTGAAGCGCGCGAGACAGGCGTTCGACGCATATCCGGGTGTCGCCCCGGTGATGGTGGTGTGGAAAGCCTCTTCCTCCGACGGGATCGGCGACAACGGGGATGCACCCGTCCTCCGCTCCCGAACCCTGCGAGTGTCTCCCAGCCCCGAGCTCGTCGAAGAGCTCCGTGAGCTGTTCGGCGCCCCTCATGTCCGCCTGTTCCGGCTCGAGCGGAAGGCCAACGGAGCGCCTCCAGTTCCGGCGTCGGTTTGACGTCACGATACCGTTTCTGCCGCGACACATATATCATTCAAGGGTGGTGGTCTGCGCGAGTCGCGCCGCCACCCGCTTTCCGACGGCCTGTGCTGGAGAGCGTGTTGGGCCCGTCGGTCGGCGATGACGGAGCCCGGCGGAGGGACGCATCCTCTGCCCGTCCGACTGCCTGAGTCGGACCTTGGAACCGACACAGAGAGGGGAATTTTGGCCACTGTCGCGCAACTGGACTTCGAGCGGGCGATTTCCGAGGTCGAAGAGCAGATCGTACGGTTGCAGGACCTGTCGCGTGAACGGGGCCTCGATGTCACGGCGGAGCTGCGCTCGCTCGAGCGCAAGCTCCACACGCTGAAGCGTGAGGTCTATCGTAACCTGACCCCCATGGAGCGGGTTCAGGTTGCTCGCCATCCCCGCCGTCCGTACACCCTCGACTACCTCGGGCTCATCTTCACCGATTTCGTGGAGCTGCACGGGGATCGACTCTATCGGGATGATGAATCGATCGTCGGCGGATGGGCCCGGCTCGACGGAAAGTCGGTGATGGTGATCGGGCATCAGAAGGGGCGGGGAGGAATGAAGGAGAATCTTCGCCGCAACTTCGGAATGCCGCATCCGGAAGGGTATCGGAAAGCCCTTCGGCTGATGGAGCTGGCGGCGAAGTTCCGTCGGCCGATCATCACGATGATCGATACGCCGGGGGCGTACCCGGGCATCGGCGCCGAGGAGCGCGGCCAGGCGGAGGCGATCGCCCGCAACCTGCGCGCGATGGCGGTGCTCCCGGTGCCGACGATCGCGGCGGTGATCGGCGAGGGCGGGTCGGGTGGCGCGCTCGCAATCGGCGTCGCCGACCGTTTGCTGATGCTCGAGAACAGCGTCTACTCGGTCATCTCGCCCGAAGGATGCGCCGCCATCCTCTGGAAGACGGAATCGGAGAAGGTCAAGGCCGCCGCAGCGCTGAAGCTGACCGCTGCTGACCTCCACCGCTTCGGCATCGCCGACGAGGTGATCGGCGAGCCGGCCGGCGGCGCCCATTCCGACTGGGAGCGGACCGCCGAGGACCTCAAGGCCGCCCTGAAGCGGCACCTGGGCGAGCTCGAGGGGCTATCCCCCGAGGAACTCCTGAGCCGCCGCCACGAGAAGTACCTCGCCATCGGAGAGTGGCTGGTCGATGTCTGATCTCGACATCGACGCGGCAGCCGATCCCTCCTGGGGCGACTGGTCGCAATTGAAGAGGATGGAAATGCTTCCTCTACCGGTCATACAGCAGCCGCGCATCGACCAAGGCGCGGCCCAGATCGTCGAGGTGACGTTCAAGGGCAACCGCCGCGGCTACTACGCGGCGACCGACGACACGTTGCGCGTCGGTGAATACGTCCTGGTGGAGGCCGAGCGCGGCCGCGACCTGGGTCGAGTGGCGACCGTTGGTGGTCTGGCGGCCCGCAAGTGCGCGTCGTGCTCGTCGGAGACCGACGGGAACGGCGACGGCGCCATGCTGAGCGTGGTCCGTCGGGCCGAGGAGGTGGAAGTCCAGAAGCTGATGGCGCTCCGGGTCGACGAGGAGCGGGTCCGCCGGAAGGCACGCGAGATGGTTGCCGAGCACGGCCTGCGGATGAAGGTGACCGAGGCCGAATGGCAGTGGGATCGCAACAAGCTGACGCTGTTCTTCACCGCCGAGCGGCGGGTCGACTTCCGTCAACTCGTGCGTGACCTGGCGAGGACGTTCCGTACTCGCATCGAGCTCCGCCAGATCGGCGTGCGGGACGAGGCCGCGCTCCTCGGGGGGGTGGGGCGCTGTGGCCGCGAGTTGTGTTGTTCGACGTGGCTACGCGAGATAAAGCCGGTTTCCCTGCAGTTGGCGAAGGACCAGAACCTCTCGCTGAACCCCACGCAGATCTCCGGCACCTGCGGCCGCCTGATGTGTTGTCTCACCTACGAACACGATTCCTACCTCGCCGCGCGCAAGCGCTTCCCCCGCGAAGGCAAGACGATACGAACCAGCCAGGGCCCCGAGAAGGTTATCGCGATCGACATCTGGCACGACCAGGTCACCCTCCTCAACGAGGCACGCCAGCGCCGCGTGGTGAAGCTCGACGCGTTGCGCGCCGAGATGGCCGCGCTACAGAGCACCGATTCCCGTGGGGCGTCCGCCGATGGCGCAACCCGGAAACGCGAGCGCAACGGCAAGCAGCCCGACCCGACTCCGGAGGCGTGAGCCGCCCGGGCCAACCCTGACGTGCTGTTCACGAAGGTCCCGAACGAACCATCCTGATCGCGGCCGGACTTGCGGTCGCATCTCTGATCCTGCACCGTCAACGTCACAAGCCGCCGCGGACTGCGGGTCAGCGGCGTCGTACATGAGTGTGCAATCCTCCGAGCCAACAGCGTGAGTAAGTCCTTCTTCATCACCACCGCGATCGACTACGCGAACGGCAACCCTCACATCGGGCACGCTTTCGAGAAGATCGGCGCGGACGCGATAGCCCGGTACCAAAGGCTGGCCGGTCGGCGTGTTCACTTCCTAATGGGGATGGATGAGCATGGCCAGAAGGTGGCGCAGGCCGCCGCGGCGGCCGGCCTCCAGCCTCAGGAGCTGGTCGACCGGATCAGCGCGGTGTTCGAGGACACCTGGCGCCGCCTGAACATCTCCAACGACGACTTCATCCGCACCACGCAGGCGCATCACAAGGCGGGCGTGAGGGCGCTGATCGAGCGGATCTTCGAGCGTAACCCGGATGACTTCTACGAGCGATCGTACGAGGGCTGGTATTGCGTCGGATGTGAGCTGTTCAAGCGGGAAGGCGAAATCGTCGACGGCCGTTGCGTCCTCCACCCGACCCGTGAGCTCGAGTGGACGACCGAGAGTAACTGGTTCTTCCGGCTGAGCCGGTTCGAGGGTTTCCTGAAGGACCATTTCGGCAGGCATCCGGAGTTCCTCGAGCCTGCCCGCCGCAGGAACGAGATCCTCGCATTGCTCGACGCCGGTCTGGAGGACATTTCCGTGTCGCGGGCCAGGTTGAGCTGGGCGATCCCGTTCCCGAGGCCGACGAGCGACGGGCTGGACCAGGGCACCTGGGTCTGGTTCGATGCCTTGCCGAACTACCTCACGGCCACCGGCTTCCCCGATCCGGGCTACGAGGAGCTGTGGCCGGCGCAGCTGCACGTCATCGGGAAGGACATCACGCGGCTGCATTGCGTGGTGTGGCCGGCCATGCTGGAATCGGCGGGCCTGCCGCTCCCCGAGCGGGTCTGGGCCCACGGCTTCGTGGAGGTCGGCGGAGAGCGGTTCAGCAAGTCGGCCGGCGTACGGCTCGATCTGGGAGAGGCGATCGAGCGGCATGGTCCTGACGCACTTCGCTATTTCCTTCTCCGTGAAGTGCCCTGGGACGGCGATGGTAACTTCACCTGGGAGCGCTTCGACGAGCGGTACACGTCCGATCTCGCGAACGACCTCGGCAACCTCGCGAGCCGTACCCTCTCGATGGTCCATCGCTATTGCGGGGGAACGGTGCCGTCAGGCCCGGCCACTTCCCTGGATGCCGTGTGCGAGGAGGTAATTGCTTCATATCGGGACCGGATGGGCCGATACCTCCTACATGAAGCGGCCGCTGCCGCTTTCCGGCTCGTCTCCGAGGCGAATTCGTTCGTGGAGACACAGGCGCCGTGGAAGCTGGCGAAGGAAGCGGACCGGAAGGACGATCTCGATCAGACACTCGCATCGCTGATCCGTGCGCTCGCCACCACGGCGGTGCTCCTGTTCCCGTTCATGCCGGGGAAGATGGAGCAACTGTGGGAGCAACTCGGAAGCGGTGGAGAACTGCCCGGATTCGCCGAGCTCGACGGCATCGAGGTGGATGGCTGGAAGGTGTCCGCACCAACGGTACTCTTCCCACGTCCGGACCTCGCCAGCCGCTGAGGGCGTTTCCACGCGCGTCGGACGGCCGATCCGGACGTCCACGCGCTCGTGGCCATGGCTCGAGTACGGCCGTGGCCGAGCGCGTCCGATCAGTGTCCTACCTGTCTCTCCCGCAGCCGTTTCTGCTTGACACCCTCGCGAATCAGGTATTATCCTAGCCCCTTCCTCGCAAAGGCGGTCGGGCTGAATCCCTGGCGGTTTCGCGTTCGATCACTCACTCATCCATCGAGATCACCGATTCATGGCCAGATCGAAGTGGACAGTGATGCTCATCCCGCACGACAACGACCGGGTGAGATCGCTTCAGCTCTCTGGTACGCGCCTGCGGGCCGTCGTCACAGCCTTTGTGGTCGCGCTCGTCGGGTTCGGCAGCGTGACGGCGTGGGTAGGGAAGCCGGGACAGCACTTCCGGGCCCAGCAGCTCGAACGTGAGAACCTGCTTCTCGCCGCCGAGGTGACCGAGCTCCGCGAGCAGATGGAGGAGCTTTCCGCATCGATCGAGGAGCTCTCGCAGAAGGATGAGCAGTACCGCACCATCGCAGGGCTGGCGTCGATCGACGAGGACGTGCGGCAGGTGGGAATCGGCGGCCCGGGCACGAAGTCGCTCGAGTCGCTGGAGATCTATCAGCACAACCCCGAGCTGGGCGAACAGATCTTCGCCGCGTCCTACGACCTCGAGACGTTGAACCGCCGCGCGGCGCTGCTGAGTCAGAGCCTGGACGAGGCCCTCGCGCAGATGCAGGAGAACTCCGAGCGACTCGCAGCCATCCCGACCATCGCCCCGTCGGACGGACCGCTTTCCAGCCTCTTCTCGAAGAACCGTCGTCATCCCATCCTGCGGATCACTCGTCCGCACGAGGGGATCGATATCGCCGCGCGGGTCGGCGAGCCGATCCTCGCGCCGGCCGCCGGGAAGGTCCGCTTCGCCGGCAACAAATCGGGCGGATATGGCTTGACGGTGGAGATCGATCACGGGTACGGGTACACGACCCGTTTTGCTCACGCTTCGCGGATCCTGGTCCGTGTCGGCGAGACGGTTGAGCGCGGCGAGGTGATCGCCGAGGTGGGAGCGACGGGGCTCGTGACCGGGCCGCACCTCCATTATGAGGTCGAGCACGACGGCGTCCCGGTCGATCCGTTGAACTTCATCATCACCGACGCGTTGCCCGATTGAGCCGCCGCCGCACGCCGCGGACTCCTGTGGGGCATCGGGGAGCGCATTGGTCAGGCGCTCCCCGCCTGTTTCTTGGGGACGGGGTGGGCCCGGGACATTTCTCTGTCTCGTCGGTGGCGGAGTACGACTCGAGATGTTGAGTTTGTTCCTCATCGCGGGCCTGCTGGGGGCGGATCTCGAGCCGGCCCCGCCGGCGGAAGTCGAGCAGGCCCGAACGGCGCAGGGTGCGGCAATCGTGGTGCATCGGCAGCCCGCCGTACCCATCGTCGCCCTTCGGCTTTCGCTTCTCGCCTATGACCCGCCCGGCTTCTCCGGCGCGGGACACATGGTCCAGCACGTCCAGTATCCGTCGCTGCAGGATCGAGCGGCGCGCGTCGGCGGCCGGGTGCAGGTCCAGCGGACCTCCGACGCCGTCGTCTACACCGCGATAGGACCCGCCACAGAGCTGCAGTATCTCGCCGACCTGCTTATCTCCACGCTCGAGCTGCCGCGTCCACAGACCGATATCGTGCTGCGGGCGGAGCGCGAGCTGCGCGAGGAGCGGCTCGCCGAGTGGGAGACCGCGCCTTCGCACGCTCGCTCGATGCTCCGGGCGAAGCTGTTTCCGGAGGACCTGTCGAGCACCGGGAACGATAGGGCCGCCACGCGCTTCACCCCTTCTGCGCTGCCGGAGATCTGGGCACGGATGTATCGGCCGGAGAGGGTGGCCGTCGTAGCGGTCGGGGACGTCTACCTGGCGGACGTCCAGCGAGCCTTCGCGAACCTGCCGCCTGCCCGGGAGCTGGGCCCGGCGCCGATCGAGAGCGACAGCGTCGTGCTTTCGCCGCTCGCGCCGGCCGAAGCGACGCGCGCCTGGCTGGGCAGCGCATATCTGGCAAGCGACCTTCCTCCCGCCGCGATCAGCGTAGCTGCCCGACTCGTGCGCGACGATCTGCGTGGCCGGCTCCCCGCCGCCCAGGTGGACGTCGAGCACTGGTGGACCCACCACGGGCAGGCCCTCGCGATAGTCGTTGCCGCGCCCGGCGACCAGATGACCTCCGCGCGCACCGCCATCGGAACGGCGATCGGCCGGGTACGGGACAACCTCGACGAGGATCGGATAGCCGAGGCGGCGACGGCGATACGCCGCGAGATGCTGTTCTATGCCCGCACACCTGACCGGATGGCCGACGTCATCGGCCAGTTCATCGATCGAGACGGAGACGAGAACGCCGCTGAGCGGTTCTACGGCGAGCTGGAAACGGTCAGTGAGGAGGATGTCGAGGAGGTGCTGGAGACGTTGTTGGGGCGCACTCCCGCGCGGGTGGAGCTACCGCCGCAGGTGATTCCCCCGAGGCAACGATGAGGTGGATCGGAGGGGCAGGGGCGCTGTTGCTCGCCGTTGCCGGAAGCATCCTGCCGGCCAGCGGTCAGCAGCGGCTCGCCGTCCTGACGGAGCCTGGAACGCCGGTGGTGGCAACCGAGGTGCTCATCGCCGTGGGGCCGGCGAACGAGGAGACTGCTCGCGCCGGCGTAGCGTACCTCGCGGCCCGGTCTCTCATCCACGAGATCCGATCGGACCTGGATAGCCTCGGGGCAACCCTTGGCATTACTCCCCACAAGGACGCCCTCTCGATCAGCGTGGTGGCCGCGCCCGACGCGTGGGAGGCGGCGACGCGAACCGTCATGCTCGCGCTGTTCCGGGATCCGCCCTCCAGCGCCGCCACGCTCCGCGAGCGAGCCGCGATCGCGGCCGAGCTACGGGGCCGTCTCGCCAACCCCGCGGACGCCGCGACCCGCGAGATGGACCGTGCCTTTTTCGGGTCTTCTCACCCCTGGGGACGCCCGACGGTGGGAACGCCCGAGACCGTCGAGCGACTGACCTTCGCCCAGGTCGACACGTTCGCGCGGGAGCACTTCACGGTCGATCGAGCTTTCGTGGCAGTGGTCGGCCCCGTGGAACGCGAGGAAGTCGAAAGCCACCTGCGGCCCTTCCTGGGCACCGCGTCGCCCGCCCCGGTCCCGATGGTGCCGTTCACGCCCGCGGAACGGCCGGTACGGCGCGAATACGATTCGATCACGACCTGGGTTCTGGCGAGCTTCGGATTCCCGGAAAACGGTGACCTCGAGGCGATGCGGTTTCTCGCCTACCTGGCGGCCGACGCGCTGTCCTTCTCGCCCACCCAGCGGTCGGTCTACGATGTATGGTCCGACGTCATCCCGCGAGTCGGTGGAGGGGAGATCCGGCTCCAGGTCGTCATCCCTCCGGAAGAGGCCGACGAATGGGCTCAGCGCGTCGAGGAGGCGATGACCGAGCTGGCGACCCGCTCGATGCCCGATGACGTCTTCGACAGGCACCTGCGCCGCTATCGCGGCGTGCGGCTGATGAATCTGATCTCCCCCGAGGATCGGGCGAGCGAGGCCGCCCGCCAGTTGCTGGTCCAGGGGCGGCTGGTGGGGATCGTTCCCGATCTCGAGGGTATGACGCCGGAGCGGGTTCGAGCCGCAGCCAGGTCGCTGGACGACCCGACTATCGTACTCCTCGGTCCCACCATCGACGGCGCATAGGGAGGGTACATGCTCATCGTGATGCTCTACTATGCGCTGGGCGCCTACAAGTGGCTGATCATCATCCGGGCAGTCCTGTCCTGGTTCATCCCCGAGCACTCGGACAACCCGATCGTTTCGGCGCTGCGCCGCATCACCGATCCGGTCCTCCGGCCCATCTCCGAACGCATGCCGCTCCTCGGCGGGATCGACCTTTCGCCGGTCGTGGCGTACTTCGCGATCACGCTGACTCAGATTCTGATCGTCCGCGCGCTGTAGGGGCGGGCAGAATCAATCCCAGTCGGTCTGGCCACCGCGCGAGGCGATGAGCCGTCGGATGTCCTCGGGAATCGGCGCCGCAACGGACAGATGCTCGCCCGTCCGCGGCTGGTCGAAGCTCACCAGCCGGGAGTGAAGCGCCGTCCGGTCGATATCGGCCGTCGGCCCGCCGTAATCTCGATCCCCTAGCACCGGATGCCCGATGTGGGCGGCGTGGACTCGGATCTGGTGCGTCCTGCCGGTATCCATCGTCAGGCGGAGAATAGTGGCGTCCCGAACTCTCTCGACCACCTCGAAGCGCGTCCGTGCCGGGCCGCCATCAGGAACCACCGCGCGAAGGGTGGGGGAGCGCGGCGATCTGCCGATCGGTGCGTCTACCACTCCCTCGTCGACATCCAGATGCCCCGCGACCACCGCGAAGTACTCGCGCGTGAGGGTGCCGCTGCGGAGCTGGCGATCGAGGAGCTGGTGGGCGTAGCCGCTCAAGGCGAACAGGATGGCGCCGGAGGTGTCGCGATCGAGGCGATGAACGGGTCGCACGGGGCCGCTGATGCCCCGCGACTGCAGGTGGAATGCGACGCCGTGCGCGAGCGTGCGCGTGTGGCGGGGCGAGATCGGGTGGACGAGGAGTCCGGCTGGCTTGTCGAGGGCGAGGACCTCCGAGTCCTCATACAGGATCGACAGGTCCATCTCGACGGGCGGGAGCCCTCCCTCGGCGCGCGGAAGGTCGCCCACCCTGGCCGCGACGATGTCTCCGGGTCGCACCCGGCGCTGAAGATAGGCCGGCCGGCGATTGAGCTGGATGCCCCGGCTCCGGGTAAGGCGCTGGATCATCCGACGGGAGATCCCCATCTCCGCGATGAGGATCTCCTCGACGGACCGACCCGCCTCGTGTTCCTCGACCCGGTGGCGGATCCAGGAGCCAGCGGGTTCGGTCAGATCAGGCTCCCGGATCGAATTCGACCGTCGGCGGGGCTTCCGACCCCGGCGGCGCTTCGAAGGGCTCCTTGGGCTGCGCGCCGATCACGCGCGCGGTAATGGCCTGGGGAAACTGACGGATGAAGGTGTTATACTCGCGGACGGCCTGATTGTAGTCACGGCGTGCGACCGAGATCCGGTTTTCGCTCTCCGCCAGCTGGTCCTGCAGAGCCTGGAAGCTCTGGGTGGCGCGAAGCTGCGGATAGGCTTCCACGGCAACGTTGATGTAGGTACCGATCTGCCGTGTCACGGCCGCGTCGGCGGCGGCCATCCCCTCGACGTCACCCGACTCCACCGCCCGCTGCAGCTGCTGGCCGGCCGACTCGAGGCCTGCCCGCGCTTGGGCGACCTCCGTGAAGGTGCCCCGCTCGAAGTCGGCCGCACCCTGGACCGTGGCCACGAGGTTGGGGATCAGGTTGTTCCGGTTGACCAGCTCGACCTGGACGTTCGAGCGCAGCTCCTCCACGCGCTCGTCGAGAGCCTGGATCCGGTTGTAGCCGCACCCGCTCACCATGCTCGCGACCAGGAGCGGGACAATGAGTCTGGCGTGCATCGATCCTCCGTGAGTTATGCGAACCCCGGCCCGCCGCCTTGCGTTACGATAGCGCGGAATGTGCCAGAGGGTGCGCGATCGTCCGTCGAAGAAATCCGGAACTCAAGCTAAGGCGTTCGCGCGAGGCCGGAAGGGGTCTCGGTTCGCCTCATCGCCAGGCTGTGGGCGAGATCGCCGGCGCGACCAGCAGGGATGTTGACGGGGTACGGGTCACCCGGCGGGGTGACTCCCTGAATGAGATGGGGATTCAACTCGAGCAGGTGGGCGGCGGGCAGCCGGAGGGCCGCGGCCAGCGTCTTCAGCGACGTCCCTCCGGGGACGAACACCTGCTCGACGGGAGTGGGCAGAAACCGTTCGACCTGGTCGAGACCGTACTTGTGCGGCTCCTTGGCGATCAACGCGGCCGCGAACATCAGCGGCACGTACTCGCGGGTTTCGCTCGGCAGCCTATCGCGGATGCGCCAGAAGTCGCCCTCCATTCCCCGCACCGATCCCGTCTCCTCCTCCATGATGCGCGCGACACGGTTCTCGCCGGAGTTGTAGGCGGCTGCGGCGAGCGACCAGGAGCCGAACCGGTCATAGAGGTCACGGAGGTATCGAAGCGCCGCATCCGTGGACTTCACGGGGTCGAGGCGCTCATCCACGTAGGAGTCGATGCGCAGGCCGTACCGCCGCCCGGTATCCGCGACGAACTGCCAGAGTCCGACCGCCGCCGCATCGGATCGAGCGTCAGGCTTGAAGCCGGACTCGATCATCGACAGGTAGAGCAGATCCTCCGGCATGCCGTTCTCGCGCAGCTTGCGGCGGATCATGCCTTCATAGCGTCCGGAGCGCTTCAGGTAGAGCGCCATCCGGTCGGACTGGGAGTGATGGAATAGATCGACGAAGCGCTGAACCGCCTCGTTGCGGACGACGGGGAGGTCCCACAGCGGTCGGTTCTCGACGACGGCGGGGACGGCTGGCCGTGGAGGCGAGCTCGGACCCGCGATTGCGGGTGTCTGCAGGACCCCGATCGCCAGGCCCATCACAACCCCGACACCGACCGCAACGGGCAACGCGGAACGAGGGTTCATCAGCCGTGCGCAAGGTTCTGAAGAGCTCGTCCCGCGACTGGCGACGAGAGCGATCCTGCTACACCCCGGCGGATCCTGCGTTCCCGGCGCGCCGGGAGGCCACGGTTACCGGCGGTCATTTCCGTCTGCGATTGGCCAGGGCGCGATAGGCGCTCGCCACACCGATCCAGAAGAGCAGGAAAGCCAGCGGCCAGGCGAGGATACGAGGCACGGCGAACCCCGCGCCGGCGATCAGGACCAGTATCGCGCCGATGGCGAGAATCCAGCCGGTATCCTCCGTCCCCACGTTCCGCTGGCCGAGCAGGATGCGGGTGAGCACGATGCTGGCGCGCGAGATCCGGCTGACCACACGGGAGATGCGGCTACCCCGCCGGGCCCGGCGGCGGGCATCCCGCGCCGAACGAACCGACGGATCGTCGGAAGCTCCGCCGGCCGACGTAGCGGGCTGCCGGACCAGGCTGCGTCGGCCCCGCTCGGCTCCCGGCCGCGGGAGCAGGACCTCCACCGAGGACTCGAGGTCCTCCAGAAAGAGGTCCTCCATGACCTTCGCTACCGAACGGTCGAGGATGGTGACATCCAGCTCCCAGTTCGACATCAAGCTGGCGAGGTTCAGGTTGCTCGACCCCACCTTCGACCAGACCCCGTCGGCGACGGCCGTCTTGGCGTGGATCATGGGCCCCTCCCACTCGAACAGCCGGACTCCGGCCTCGAGCAGGGGTCGGTAACCGGCTCGCGAGAAGCCGCCGATGATCGGCCAGTTGTTGTAGGCGGGCACGATGATGCGCACGTCGACGCCGTCACGGGACGCGGCGGCAAGCGCCTCCGTCATCGCCGGAGGCGTCACGAAGTAGGGGTCCGTGATCCAGAGCCTGCGCTCGACGCCGACGGCCACGAACTGGAGCAGTCGATAGGTGCGCGACCGGCCTGGCTCGCCCTCGACGACACGAACGGAGACGTCCCCGGTGCGGGGGACGAGGTGCGGGTCGGGGATTTCCTCGAGCGGCAGCAGATCGCCCGCCTCCGCCCATGTGCGGGCGAAGGCACGGTCGACCACCGCGGCCGCCGGGCCGATGATCTCGACGCCGGTGTCGCGCCAGGGAGGGATTCCGCGTTCGGGGTCGCCGGCCCACTCGTCACCCACGCACATCCCCGCGATGGAAGCATAGGTACCGTCGATCGCGACGACCTTGCGGTGATCCCGACGGAAGACCCGCAGCGGCTCGGTCACGCGCGGCGGAGCGAACGCCCGCACGTCCACACCTCCGGCGCGGAACGGCTTCCAGAACGACGACGGCGTCGCCCAGCAACCGACCCAGTCGTAGAGCACCCTCACGCTGACCCCTTCTGACGCTTTCTGGATCAGCAGGTCCCGGAAGGTCCGCCCCATCCGGTCGTCCCGAATGATGTAGTTCTCGAGATGGATCCAATTGCGAGCTTCCGAGATGGCCTGGATCCAGGCCTCGAAGGCGGCCGGGCCGTTGGTGAGCACCCTCGCCTGATTGCCCCGCACGATGACGGCGTCCGAGGCCCGGATCATCGCGCGTTCGGCGTGCCGGACCAGCGTGCGCCCGAGACGTACCTGTTCAGCGACGGCGCGGGCGGATTCCGGGTCGGAAGCCACCTCCTCGACCGGGTCGGCCGCGGGGCTGATGGGATCGAGATCGGAAGACACTAGGCGCCGCTCAGGATCTGTCTCAGGGTCCGCTCCGTCGGTGCCAGATAGGCGTCGCCGAAAATGTTGAGGTGCACGAGGAGATAATAGAGCTGGTACACCCGTCGTCGCACCTCGTATCCCGGCCGAAGAGGCCACGCGCCTTCGTAGGCACGCCAGAAGTCGGTATCGAAGCCGCCGAAAAGGGCGGCCATCGCGAGGTCCACTTCGCGATGCCCGTAGTAGCATGTCGGGTCGATGAGCGCCGGTCCCTCGCCGACGCTCATGACGTTGCCGTTCCAGAGGTCGCCGTGGAGCAGCGAAGGCCCCTCGTCCTCGGCGGGTTCCAGCAACGATGGGAGCGCGCGGAAGAGCGCCTGCCACTGTTCGTCGAAGCGCGCGAGCTGCCTCGATCGGGCCAAACGGAGCTGCGGCTCCAGGCGCTGGTGCCGCCAGAACTCGGCCCATGTCTGGTCGCGGCCGCCATTCAGTTGCGGGAGACGGCCGATGAACCCGTCCGTATCCCATCCCCAGGCAGGGCCCATCGACCGATGGATCTCCGCGAGCCCCCTTCCGAGCCGCTGGCTGAATGTCGAGGTCGGCGGCCCGCTCTCCAGCCATTCCAGCGCGATCCAGGCCACGTCATCCGACCGGGAAATCGCGATCGTGCGGGGGACCCGAACGAGGCGTGCAGCGGCAGCCAGCGCCCGCAGGCTATCCGCCTCCACCTCGAAAAACCCGGGAGGCGCGCCGACCTCGTACTTCACGAACAGGCGATCGTCGGCCGTCTCGACCCGGAGCGCGCGGCTGATGCACCCTCCCGCTAGGGGGTCCAGACGCCGGACAGGACCGACCACGGCCTCCAGCTCGCCGCGGAGCCGCGCGGAAACCGAGGTCTCATCCCGCCGCTTCACGCGACTCGGAGGCGGCGCGATCGGCCGTTCATCCGTGACCGGCGCCGTTGTGAAGCTCCAGAAGTTCCTCCAGCAGTGCCCTGCATGACCGGTCGACGATGTCGTGGACCTCCTCGAAGCCGCGCTGTCCACCGTAGTACGGGTCGGGGACGTCGGCGCCCGGCGCCTCCGGATCCCATTCGCGGAGGAGGCGGATCGTGGCGCCACCACCGGCGCGTTGGCGGAGACGTTGGACCGCCGCAAGGTCCTCGCGGGCCAGGACGATGACGGCGTCGAAGCGCTCGCGGTCCGAACCCGGGATCGGACGGCCGCGGCCGTCGACGACCACGCCCCGCGCGCGCGCCGTCGCCACCGCCC
>CAZJEH010000073.1:13366-17246 GCA_964544905.1 uncultured Gemmatimonas sp. | reverse complement strand
CCGCGACGAGATCATGCCGAACAACATCATCATGATCGGCCCCACGGGCGTCGGGAAGACGGAGATCGCGCGGCGTCTGGCGAGGCTCTCCGGCGCGCCGTTCGTCAAGGTCGAGGCTTCCAAGTTTACCGAGGTCGGCTACGTCGGAAGGGACGTCGAGTCGATGATCCGCGACCTGGTAGACGTCGCGGTCAACCTCGTGCGCAACGAGCGGGAGGAGGACGTCCAGGAGCTCGCCGAGCAGCGCGTCGAGGAGCGGCTGCTGGATCTGCTGATCCCTCCGCTGGATTCGGAGAAATCCGCAGCTGCGTCGGCCGAGACACCGGCACGGGCCTTTATCGTGGGTTCGAGCGGTCAGGTCGAGGACCGCCGCGAGCAGGCCGAGAAGCCGCGGTTGGAGGAGGAGAGCGAGGACCAGCGCAGGATGCGGGAGCGGCGCGAACGGACCCGCGAGAAGATGCGCGCCCTCCTGCGCGACCAGAAGCTGGAGGAGCGTGAGGTCGAGGTCGAAGTCCAGCAGACACCGTCCTTCGAGAGCATGATGGTTCCGATGGGCGGCATGGAGGGGATGGACTTCAACTTCATGGAGATGCTTCAGGATCTGCTCCCGAAGCGCACCAAGCGGCGTCGGGTCACGGTCGCCGAAGCGCGGCGGATCCTCCTCCAGGACGAGCTCGACAAGCTCATCAACATGGACGAAGTGGTCGGCGAGGCCCTCGACCGCGCCGAGGAGACAGGAATCGTCTTCCTCGACGAGATCGACAAGATCGCCGGCGAGCGCGGCCAGACCGGCCCTGACGTCTCCCGCGAGGGAGTACAGCGCGACCTGCTGCCCATCGTCGAAGGCTCGACGGTGCAGACGAAGTACGGGATGGTCAGGACCGATCACATCCTCTTCGTCGCGGCCGGGGCTTTCCACGTGTCGAAGCCATCGGACCTCATCCCGGAGCTCCAAGGCCGCTTCCCCATCCGGGTGGAGTTGAAGAACCTGACGGAAGACGACTTCGTCCGCATCCTGACGGAGCCGAAGAATGCGCTGCTGACGCAGTACCAGGCGCTGATCTCGGCCGAGGGCGCCAAGCTGTCGTTCACCGACGACGGCGTTCGCTCGATCGCGGCGACGGCGGCGACGCTCAACGATCGGATGGAGAACATCGGCGCCCGGCGTCTTCACACCGTGCTCACGACGCTGCTCGAGGACATTCTCTTCGACCTGCCTGACGGTGGGGAACGAGAGATCGTTATCGACAGGACCGTGGTCCACGAGCGGCTGAAGAGGATCGTGGAGGACGAGGACCTCCGCCGCTACATCCTCTAGGCAGTGCACTCCGCCGGCCGGTCGCGCGGGAACGCCCGCGCCACCCGGCCAACCCGCGACCACGCAGCCCATGTTCGGCGAAGTCGGCAAGGCTTTCGACCTGATCGAGCCGCAGCGGCGGGGGCGGTTTGCCGCAGTGCTGCTGATGATGGTCATCACCGCCATCGTCCAGAGCGTTGGCGTGGCGTCCGTCATGCCGTTCATCAGTCTCGTCGCGGACCCGGGGATCATCACCCGCAATGAGTGGATGGCGAGGGCGTACGATGCGCTGGGCTTCGAGAGCACGCGCGAGTTCCTCATCGCCGTCGGCGTCGGGTCGATCCTCATCCTCGCAGTGTCCAATGCGGTGAGTGCCATCGGCCGATGGATGTCCGTTAGGTTCGTCTGGGACCTCCATCACAGCCTGACGCAGCGCCTTCTACGCAAGTACCTCTGCGCCCCGTACTCTTTCTTCCTCGAGCGGAACAGTTCCGAACTGACGAAGAACCTCCTCGCCCAGGTGCGGGGTGTGATCGACTACGTCGTGATGCCGTGCGTCGACATTCTCGCGCGCGGAGCCACGGCCGTGTTCCTCGTCCTGCTGCTCGTGCTCGTGGACCCGGTGCTGGCGGTGGTGGCCGGGCTGGCGCTCACGGGAGCATATACCCTCGTGTACCTCGCCCTTCGGGGCACCCAGCGAGAGCTCGGCATTCAGCGGCACAACGCCTTCAGCGACCGATTCCAGATCGTCGGCGAGGCGTTCGGCGGGATCAAGGACGTGAAGGTGCTGGAGAACGAGCAGCTGTTCCTCGACCGGTTCGATGAGGCGTCGCGGCGGTTCTCTCGTGTCTCGACCCGTCAGGCGGTTCTCGCGGAGATCCCGCGGTACGCGCTGGAGACGGTCGCGTTCGGTGGGATCATCGCGACCATCGTCTACCTGCTCGAGACGCGCGAGTCACTAAACCAGGTCCTCCCTATCGTCGCGCTGTATGCGATCGCGGGCTATCGGCTCATGCCGGCGCTGCAGACTATCTTCGTGGCTCTCTCGAACATCCGCTTCTACACGCCGATGCTCGTGAGCCTGCACGAGGACCTCTTCGCTCCCGTGGAAGGCACCCTTCACGAGGTCGGCTCGGCCGGCGAGAACGCGGTCGAGCCTATCTCGTTCGAGCGAGAGATCCGCTTCCGTGCCGTCGAGTTCAGCTACCCCCGAAGGCAGACCCCTGCGATCGCGTCGATCGATCTCGTGATTCCGGTGAACCAGACCATCGGGTTGATCGGCTCGACGGGTTCGGGAAAGACGACCATCGTCGACCTGCTGCTCGGTCTGTTCGAGCCGAGCGCGGGTCAGATCCTCATCGACGACGTTCCTCTCGGCCGGGCCAACGCCTCGTCCTGGAAGCGGATGATCGGGTACGTGTCACAGTCGATCTACCTGGCGGACGGGACCGTTGCCCAGAACATCGCCTTCGGTGTTCCAGACGAGCAGATCGATTGGGAGGCGGTCGAGCGTGCGGCGGCTGCGGCTCACCTGGATGCCTTCGTGGAGAAGCTTCCGCAGGGGTACCACACCGTCGTCGGCGAACGGGGGATACGGCTGAGCGGCGGGGAGCGCCAGAGGATCGCCATCGCCCGGGCCCTCTACCGAGACCCGCGGGTGCTGGTCATGGACGAGGCGACCAGCGCGCTCGACGGAGCGACGGAAGAGGCCGTCATGCAGGCAATCCGTGAGCTGTCCGGCAGGAAGACGATCATCCTCATCGCCCATCGCCTGACGACGGTCCGCGAATGCGACATCATCTACCTGATCGACGATGGGCGAGTGGCCGCGCAGGGGACCTACGCCGAGCTTGCTGCCGGCAACGCGGCGTTCCGGGCGATGGCGAGAGAGAACCGGGCGGCTTCGATGTAGCTCGTGCGGCAGGCAGGCCGTGCTGGAAAGGGAGACGAGCAGGAGCGCGGGGTTTCCGCCAATGGTCCTCGGTCGCGGGCACGGGGTTGCGGGCCGCGCGCAGCCGTTCGATAGACCGCGGTGTGAAGCCGGAGCGCTGATCGACGGGCCCTGTGGAGGGGCCTCTACTGGCGAACCCGGCGCAGTAGCGATGAGGCGAGCGCGTCCCCGTCGCAGTCGGGCGCCTGGAAACGTGGAAGGTTGAACGGGTCGGACCAGCGAGTGACGGGTCGCGGTTGGATGCCACACGCGCAGTCGAAGTGGATCCGTGCGACCGACAGCGCTCGATCCGTCACCTGGCCGTGGGGATAGGCAAAGGCGCGGACTCCCCTCCCGGTCAACTCTTCGAGGCGAGCGCGGCTCTCGACGATCTCCCGTTCCTGTTCGTCCGGGTGGAGCGTCGCGAGGAAAGGGTGGGTGACGGTGTGAGCGCCGATGTCGATCAGCGGGCTGTTCGCGAGATCGCACAGCCCCTCTGAGGTGATGAGTTGCGTTCGACCGAGCCCGGGTTCGGCTGTACCGGCCCATGCTGACAGGTCGGCGAGCGCAGCGTCCCGGACCGTCGTCGGCAGGACACGCAGCGCCTCGTACAGATCGTGGTACAATCGCAGGCGTGATCCGGCCTCCGCCTT
>CAZJEH010000073.1:0-13356 GCA_964544905.1 uncultured Gemmatimonas sp. | reverse complement strand
CTGCGCACCGCGATCCCGTTGCCGGTCCTCATCCGTGTACTCGGCAGCGCTTCCCAGGTCCCACCTTTCTCTCGTCCCTCCGATCCGCAGCTCGAGCACCTCGGGCAGTCGTCCGGGCAGGAGCAGCGCGCGTTCGAGTGTCTCCCACCAGAACGGGGAACCACCGTCCTCGAACTGCCTGGTGGTGACGAAGACGGTCGCGGGGATCTCATACTTCTCGAGAAGTGGCAGAGCGACGGTGAGATTGTCGAGGTAGCCGTCGTCGAAGGTCACTGCGACGGAGTTCCAGCGGACCCCGCTCGCCTCCAGGTCACGGCCGAGGTCCGTGAGTCGGATAGGCTCGCATTCCGTCCGCAGGATCTGGAGGTGCTCCTCGAAATGTGCAGGGGAGACAGCGATCCCCCAGGGATCGATCTCGGCCTCGGCAATCCGGTGGTACATGAGAATGATCGCCGTACTCGTGTACCGCTCGCGGAGCCGTTCCACCGCTCGCGCCACGCGGCGTTGTGCGCGCCCAAGCATCAGTCTCCGGACTCGAAACGTACAGGCTCTGCCGGCTGACCTCGAGTGCCGTTTCCGACCGTTCTGGTGTCTTCCAGTGAGCGAAGTTTTCGTAGCGCGCGACTGAGCACGTGCAGATACGGGTGGCGGGCCGCCCAGGTCTCGCGATCGAGAGCGTCACGGAGGTCACTGTCGGCAGACCACTCGCTCGCGGCCAGGTGCTGTTCCATCGCGGCGAGCAGAGGACGGCGATGGCGCAAGTATTGGATCCGGCGCTCCGGACGGGCGGTAATGCTGGAGGGGTGCTGCCGGTACTTCGCCCAGCAACTGCCCGCGACGTAGACGCTGCACCGCAGCGCGACGCGGGCGAAGAACTCCTGGTCCTCGTACATCCTGCGGAAGGACTCGTCGAAGCCTCCGACGGCCCGAACCACGTCGGCCCGTAGGATAGCGTTGCAGGTGGTCGGCGTCTGCGCGCGGTTCTCGAGAAGCTGCAGGAAGAGCCGCGGTGGGCGGACGACGCTGTCCGGCACGACACCGAGGCTGTAGAAGTGGTCGCGCTCCCCGTCCTCCAACCTGCCGGTCCAGCTGTGCCAGATCAACGTCCGGCCGTATACCATTCCCACTTCGGGATGGCGAGCGAACACCGCGATCTGCTCTTCGAGCTTCTCGGGCACCCAGACATCGTCCGCATCGAGAAAGGCGATGAAGTCACCGCGTGCCTGCGCGATGCCGAGGTTGCGAGCCGCGCTCGGACCGTGGTTCTTGCGATCGGGATGCGAGAGATACCTGATACGGTTCGGGTGGGCGTTCGCGACTTCGCGCGCCCAGACCTGGTTCCCATCGTGGGAGCCATCATCGACGAGCAGGAGCTCCCATGAGTCCCAGGTCTGCGCGAACACGCTGTCGATGGCCTCACGCAGGAAATCGCCCGCGTTGTGAAAAGGGACGATGACGCTGACCAGCGGCCGATCGGCGCTCATTCGGCTACCGCCGCGAGCGAGCAAGTGACCAATGGGTCAGAGAACAATCTGGACGCCAGGATGACCTCCGATACCGCCGCGGCCGGCGCGTCGACTTCGCACCGATTGGCTGGGTCAAAAGAAATCACGCGCCCGTCGTACCTCACGGCAGCTCTATGTCGCCGCGAGTCGTCGAGGACATGTCCGCCGATCCGTCGAACAACATCGATGGTCCACAGCCAGGACGAACGGAAGAACCCCGGGGACACAATCGAGCCTGCCTTCGACTCAAGCTTCTGCCCCCTTCTGCCGCACGTGTCCCGGCCGACTCGGCGCGATCCGACAGAGCTTGCCTCGAACGTTCGAGTCGAGTCACGGCGTCGTCCGAACCGGCTCGAGCCGGGGCATCCTCGGCTCGTCGGTAACCTGGCGGCAGGGCCAGCTTGTGGGAGGGATTGCCACCACGGGCGGGGACCCCGCGGCGAGCGCGATCAGTCAGGGAAACTGACCTGGCGAGCACTCTCCTCGGTCGGCGGGCAACCGGTGATGAGCTCGATCATGGCTTCCATCTGGAGGCCCATCGCATCGAGGCGGCCCAGGACTCCGTACGCATGGGCGTAGTCGAAGTAGTAGGCGACAGCCTCCTCGTGCGCCGGGTGGTACTGCAGGACCTTTTCGTCCATACGGTCATGGAGGCCCTGGCAGATCGCGGCAACGGCCCGGCGGACCCAGCGCTGCTCGGACAGCGTCTCGATGCTCAATGAAGTCGACAGACGCGGCCTCAACAGCGCGACCTGGGTGAGCGCCTCGATGGGCGCGGCGACCGCGCCGGACGACCCGCTCTCTCCCCCTTCGAGAAGCAGGTCCGCGCCTGTGGTGAGCGCCTGCAGTTCCTCAAAATTGCAGTTGAGAATCACTGATCCTCCAATTCCTTACGACGTTCTCAGCGCCGCAATTTCGCAAAGCACGGGCCAGATCGCACACCTGTCCGAAGAGCCCCTTTGCGCAGGTTGTCGCGCAGGGGCCAGCGGCCTGAGAACGGGTACGCAGCGGGCATTTTCAGCCGCCACGTCATCGTCCAGTCCGGAGGACGATGTGACCCGGCAAAGATGGACAGGGGAGATATTTCGTTACCATTTGGTACCGAATCTTCGACTCTCCGGTTCCGGACCGATGTTTCATCGGGGCAACGATCGCCGCGGCGGGACTGCACCAGCCACGCTACCTATCCATCCTGCGTGAGAGTATCGGTAAGCAGTGCCCGGCCGCGTGAGACCCTCTCGAATGCCGTCTCGGGATCGTCCGCAAGGGCGGTCAGGTGACCCATCTTGCGACGCGGCGACGTTTCTCGTTTCCCGTAGAGGTGCAGGGACAACATCGGGACGCCGAGGGCGCGCGAAACCGGAGCCAGGCCCATGCCGGTGCCGATGTGCTCTCCGAGCAGGTTGGCCATCGCCGCCGGGCGGAGGAGCTCCGGCTGGTGGAGCGGCAGCCCACAAACGGCGCGGAGCTGCTGCTCGAACTGCGAAACGGAGCACGCCTCCCACGAATAGTGGCCGGAGTTGTGGGGGCGGGGAGCGATCTCGTTCACGAGCACATGCCCATCAGGGGTGATGAACAGCTCGACGGCCAGGAGGCCCACCATGTTCATCCCCTCGATGAGGCGCAGGCCGGCCTCGACCGCGGCCCGGCGCACCGGCTCGCCGATCGGCGCGGGGACGATGGTGAAATCGAGAATCCCTTCCCGGTGCCTGTTCTCCCCGATGGGAAAGACGGCAACGGCACCGTCTTCCGAACGGGCGCAGATGACGGACGCCTCGAGCTGGAACTCGATCCGGGCCTCCGCGATCATCTCGACCGTGGCGCCTCCGAGCCGTTCGTAGGCGGTATCGACATCCTCCGACGAGGTGATGACTTCCTGGCCGCGCCCGTCGTAACCGCCACTGGCGGTCTTCAGGATCAACGGAAGGCCCAGTTGACGCACAGCATACCGCAGGTCCGCGAGGGAGCGGACCGGAACGAAGTCGGCCGTCTCGAGTCCGAGGCTTCGGGCGGTTTCCTTCTCTCGGATGCGGTTCTGCGCGATCTCGAGGATATCCGGGCCGGGGCGGACCGGAACGTGGGCGGCCAGCGCGCGAACGGCCGCGACGTCGGCGTTCTCCCATTCCAGGGTCACCACGTCCGATCGGCGGGCTAGATCGAGCGCCGCATCGATTTCGGAGAGCCCCGCGACGATATGCTCGTCGGCTACCTGTGCGGCGGGGGCGTGCGGGTCGGGGTCGAGAACGACGGTGCGGTAGCCCATGCGGCGGGCGACCATCGACAGCATGCGGCCCAGCTGGCCGCCGCCGATGATCCCGATCGTGGAGCCCGGAAGGAGAACCGTCAATTCCCGGTCAGCGGCTCGGCGATGGCCGCCTCGGCCTGACGGCGACGGTACTCGGTCAAGCGGGCGCGGATCCCGGCGTCGCTGACACCCAGGATCTGAGCGGCCAGGAGGCCGGCGTTGGCTGCGCCCGCCTTGCCGATGGCCACAGTGGCGACTGGCACCCCTCGCGGCATCTGCACTATGGAGAGAAGAGAGTCCAGCCCCTGAAGGCTCGACGTCTGTACAGGAACGCCAATCACGGGGAGGACGGTCTTCGCCGCGGTCATTCCGGGCAGGTGAGCGGCGCCGCCGGCACCGGCGATGATCACGCCGATCCCGCGCGATTCCGCCGTCTCCGCATAGGCGAACATGCGATCGGGCGTCCGATGAGCGGAGACGATCTCCATCTCGTAGCCGATCCCGAGCTCATCGAGCACCCGCCCGGCCTCCCTCATCGTATCGAGGTCGGACCGGCTGCCCATGATGATACCGACGCGTACCGCGCTCAACTCACCCGAGCCTCTTTCGAATACCGTTGGAGCGTTGCTCAGCGAAGGACGAAAATCTAGATGGGTCGAGGAGGAGCGGCAATCGGCGGGGAGGCGGGAGCGCTTGTTGCCTTCCGGGGCTACGGGTACAATTCGCGCGTTTCCAAACGCCTTGCCCTTTTTCCCCGACCGGTCTCAATGCATCTGAGCGAAATTCAGACCGAGGTGGACCGCTACATCGGTCAGTTCAAGGAAGGCTACTTCCCACCGCTGGTGAACCTTGCCCGCCTCACGGAAGAGGTCGGGGAACTGGCGCGGGAGCTGAACCATCGACACGGGCCCAAGCGGAAGAAGGCCGACGAGCCGAACGGCGACCTCGGCCTCGAGCTGGCGGACATTCTTTTTGTCGTTGTCGTTCTGGCCAACCAGCACTCGATCGACCTCGAGGAGTCCCTCGAACGCACGCTGACCAAGTACAGGATTCGGGATGCCGATCGCTGGGAGCGTAGAGACTGAGGCTCGTTGGGCTTCACCGCGCGGAACGGGAGACGGAGAACTGAACCCTGCCGATTCGGTCCGCCCACTCCGCGTGGCGCAGGTGATTCCGGCCCGGGTCAACCCGTACTCGGGCCTTCTGGTGTCCGTATGCCGACTGTCTGCGTCGCTGGTGGCGCAAGGGTGCGAGGTCGAGCTGTGGCAACTCGGTGAGCTGTCGGCCGAGGCGGAATCGCTGCTGCTGGAAGCTACCCACGCGGGTGTGAAGCGACACCTGCTACCAGCTCCGCGCCTGGGGGAGAGAATCGCGCCGCTGGAAGCGGCGATTTCGGGCCGGCCCGTCGATGTGGCTCACCTCCACGGGGTGTTCAATCCGCTGAACGTTCGCCTCGCCGCGGCGCTGCGGATCCCTTACCTGGTCACCCCGCATGGTGGCTACGCGCCCGAGTCCCTCGCGCACCATTGGGTGCGTAAACGTGCCTTCCGGACGCTGTTCGAGTTGCCGATGCTGCGGCGAGCGGGTCGCGTTACCGCCTTGACCGAGAAAGAGGCGGCGCAGATCAGAGCCTTCGGCGTGAAGGGCGAAATCGATGTGGTCGCGAACGGCGTCGATCCACCGCCGCGCGAGATCGACCCACGGGCGTTCCGGCGGGAGTACGGAATCCCCGACGGAGCTCCGCTGGCGGTCTACGTCGGCAGGCTCGACGTTCGGGCGAAGCGTCTCGAAGACCTCCTCCGCGGGATCGCAGCGGCATCGAACTGGCGCGCGGCGCTGGTCGGAGGGGATTACCGAGGCGGAGCGGACTTCCTGCGCCGGCGTATCCACCGGCTCGGGATCCAGGATCGAGCCTGGGTGGTTTCGCCGCGTCGCGGACGGCAGTTGCAGGAAGTGCTGGCCGCCTCTGATGCCTTCGTCCTTCTCTCGCGCTCGGAAGGGATGCCCATGGCTCTTCTGGAGGCGACCGCCTGGGGCGTTCCGGCGATGGTCAGCCCGGAGGTGGACCGAGTACTGGGGGTGGAGGAATCGGGGGCGGGATGGCGGGTCGTCCCTGATCGCCTCGCGGAAGCCCTGAGGATCGCTCTCGACGAGGACGAGGACCGGCGGGCGGGCCGGAAGGAAGCGGCGCGAGCATTCGCCGCCCGCTACACCTGGAGCGACGCAGCTCGAGCGTACGCGGCGCTGTACCGACGTGTACTCGCTGGGGCGGGCGCCAGTGGCGTAGGTACCTGAGCCGGCCGGAGTCGTTCGGAGTGGGGCAGGGAGCTGGGTCGCAAGGCTATGAGGGCTGCCCGCCCGGCGAACGTCCCAGCCCCTCGAGAAACCCCGGGATCAGACACCGCATGTACGCCTTCCCGACAACGCGCAGCGTGTGGTTCCGGCCGATGAGTCCCCTAATCAGGATCCAAGGGCCTCTCAGAAGGTCGAACGCCATCCGCCTGGCCGCGAACAGGTCCCCTCGTCGCACGTAGGCTCCGTAGAAGGCGCCCTGACTCCGAGCGTACGCCCGGTACGTTCTCGACAGGGATTCCGGGTCCCTCCACTCCAGATGCGATACCCTGACCTCGGGAGCGTAGACGATGGGGATTCCGGCACGGAGAGCCCGATAGGACCACTCCGCGTCCTCGGCGGCCATCAAGGTCGGGTGCTCGTCCATCGGGCCGATACGCTCGAGGACGTCGCGGGAGAGTCCCATGTTGCCTGAGGAGAGCGGGTCGCGGTCCAGCAGCGGGCGGCGATGGATCTCCTCCACGGAGCGGCGGATGATGGATGGCGCCTCACCGCCGCCGGCGTGCGCCGCGGCATCGACCTGGCCGGTGATCAGGGCGTCCGGATGGGCCTGGAGGCGATCATGGAGCCGAGCGAGCCAATCGGCCGCGACGATGCAGTCGTCGTCGGTCGCTGCGAGGAAGCGGGTGCGGACATGCTTGAAGGCCAGGTTGCGCGCTGCGGCAGCACCGCGCCGGGGAGCGCGCAGGTGGTGGACGTCGATGCCGAGCGAACGTAGCGCACCGACCCAGCTCTCCACGTCGGGATTCTCACCCTGATCGACCAGGATCAGTTCGCTCGGCCAGCGCGTGCCCGCCACGACCGACTTGAGGCAGCGTCGCAGGCTATCACGGCCGATCGTCGGGACGATGATGGCCAGGTCGCCGATGATGCGATCGTCCTCGGGTCGGTGCGATGAGGCTTCCGCCTCCTCGTCCGCCGGCGTCTGCTCCCTCACGGGATGCTCATGGCGCTGATCGTGTTGCAACGTTCCGCCCGCTCCCCCACTTTGCGCCCGGCCTGTCAGCGACGAGGAATGTAGCGTCGCCCGAGGAGATCACAACGCCGAAGACCCGCCAATGTCGCTCCGCGAACGCGCCAAGGAGAGTCCACATCTGGTAGCGGCCTACCGGGCGGCTCGCCGCGCCTACCGTGGTGCCTTCAGCGTCTTCCCGTTGAGCCTCGCCGTAACACTGCGGCTGGTGCGAGTCCACCCCGTGTCGCGACATTTCGGGCTGGATCGGGGCACTCCCGTGGATCGCTTCTACATCGAGCGGTTCCTGGTTCAGAACAGAGAGGACATCCGGGGGCGTGTCCTCGAGATCCGCGATGACAACTATACTCGCCGCTTCGGCCATGGTGTGACCCGATCGGACGTCCTCGATCTTTCGCCGACGAACACCGCCGCGACGATCATCGGCGACCTCACCGACGCATCGACACTCCCTGAGGCCGCGTTCGACTGCGCGATCGTGACACAGACCCTCCAGCTGATATTCGACACCCGCAGCGCCGTGGAGAACCTGGCTCGCAGCCTCAAACCAGGTGGCGTCCTGCTCGCTACGGTTCCTGGTGTTTCGAGCCTGGCCCTGCCACTAGCCTCCGAGGGGCGGCATCTCTACCAGGATCATTGGCGGTTCACCCGATTCTCCGCGGAACGGCTGTTCGGCGAGTTCTTCCCGCCAGACGGCCTCACGGTGGAGCCGGTTGGCAATGTGTTCTCCGCAGTGGCGTTCCTGCACGGGCTCTCGGTCGAAGAGGTGGGCCGGCGACGTCTCGAGGTCCGCGATGAGAGCTGTGACTTCCTGGTGACGATCCGGGCGGTCAGGAAGTGAGCCTGCGCGGTGGACTGAGAGGTTCAACGCGGCGGGTGCTCAACGCACTGGCTGGCCGGGGTTGGGTATCGCGCCGGCTGACCAGCACCGCAGCTCGCCAGGGCCGCTCGCTGGTCCTGTTGTACCACGACATCGGAGACGAGTCGAAGGGCGAGGTCGAGTCGGTCGTTGCCCGGGTGCCGGGGGATCTGCTTGCCGCGCACATCGCGGTGCTCCGAGATATCGGGGAGGTGGTGCCCCTGGAGGACCTGCTGCGGCGGAACGTTGGTGAGAACCCGAGGTTCGCGATCACCTTCGATGACGACAGCGCTTCCTACGCGAGTGACGCACTTCCTGTCCTGCGCCGCGCCAACGTCTCGGCGACCTTCTTCCTGTCCGGCCGATCGCTCGCGGGCCTCCGACCGTACTGGTGGGACGTACTCGACTGGTGGCTCCGGGAACGTGGGCTGGATGAAACGAGCCGGGCGCTGGGCGCACCTCCCATGCGCCCTCGGGCGCTCGCGGCTTGGTGTGAGCAGCGCCCGGACGCGATCGACGTGCTCTATGCGGGGGCGCCCGCGCATGCGGCCGTCGAGCGGCTGCTCGACGCCGACTCGATAGCCCGACTCGCGTCCAGCGGCATGGAGGTCGGGTTCCACACGCTCCACCATCCGGTTCTTACCGATCTGGCTGATGATGCGCTGGAACGGGCGATGGTCGAGGGCCGGGAGGCGCTCGAGGCGGTCACGGGCAGGACCGTCCGCTACCTCTCCTGCCCCCACGGACGAACCGATTCGAGAGTTGCCGCCGCGGCCGGTCGCGCCGGGTACGAGGCCGCGTTCGGCAGTCGGGGTAGACCCGTGGGGCCCGCCAGCCCGCGCCTGATGCTCGATCGGTGGGAGCCGGGGCCCATCGAGCCGGATCGCCTCCGCGGGGAGATCGTCTGGAGGCTGCTGCGGAGGCCTGCCTAGCGCGTCCGTCCGCGATCCGAAGCCGTGTCGCAAGGGCAACAGAGGCGCGGAGGACATCACGCGGAGATCACAGCCGTACCCCCTCCAGCCGTCGAGCTGTCTATCTCTCGAACGTCGGTGGCATTGCGTAGTTGGCCGATGGCCTCGAACCGTTCGGCCACACTGCGTCTTCGGTCGGGGCGGACCGGGCCGGAAGACGCCGATCTTACCGGGGGATCCGCGTGAGCCACTCCTCAGCGGCGGCCTTCCAGTGTTCCGGTTGTCGCTGAAATCTGCTGATCCAGACAGGCGCGGATGGATGCAGTGCGGCTATCGAGAGCCGGGCGATCGATGCCAGGTCGCCCGAGGCCGTAGCGCGCAGGTAGTGCCCCATCGCCGCTACCCGTCGGCCAGCCCGCAGGGAGTTCCAGGCCATCCAGCGATGGACGTACGCCCGGTCCACCCGTCTGCCTCCCCGCAGCTCTCGATAGCGATTCTCCATGATCGACAGCTCCGTCAGCATCCCCGTCGTATCGATGGAGGCGTTGCCGGCGTGCTGGACGTAGGCGAGAAGGGGCCGGGGGACGACGGCTGGGGCACCACCGGCCTGGGCGAGCCTGATCCAGAGGTCCCAATCGGCCATGTGGCGTAAGCGCGGGTCGAATGCGCCGGTCCGGCGAAGCAGCTCACGCCTCACCATTACGCTCGACGCTCCCCCGACAACTGTATTACGCCAGGGCAGCCGCTCCACGACCCGATCGGGGTGAGGTGGCGGCGACCCGGAGATCACTCTCAGCGTTTCTGCATCGACGGCGACGGAACCGGAATACGCCCATAGACGCCCGTGCGTCGCGGCGGCCGCCCGCTGCGCGGCGAGCTTCTCAGGCGCCCATAGGTCGTCGTCGTCCAGGAACGCGATCCACTCACCCCTTGCTCGCTGGATCCCCGCGTTGCGCGCCAGGCTGACGCCTCGCGGGGCCTCGTGGTGCACCCGCCGGATCCTTGGATCGGCCAGCCCCTCCAGCATCCCGGCCGTGTCATCGGTCGATCCTTCATCCACCACGATGATTTCCAGATCGACGCCGACCTGCGCCAGAACCGTCGATATCGTGCGTCGAAGAAGCGTACGTCGATTGCGCGTGGGGATCACCACGCTGAACTCCGGATCGCCCATGCGGGACGCTTCGGGACCGTTGGTGTTGAGGATCAGTCCACGGCAGCCGGTTCGCCGTGCCGCGCAAGAGATTCAGGATCGGGGTCAGCCGCCCCGGGGTCCTGGCAGCGAACGACCCGTTCGAGTATCGACGTTGTATGCCTGGGCTGTGTCGAGCGAGGCGCTGCGAATTGCGAGAAAGCGTCCTGAACGCGGGCGACGATCGCTGGAGGTCGTAGCGAGTGGCCAACCCGGATCAAGGATTTGACGGCCGAGTCGCCAGCCACTCCCGAGCTCGACCATCGATTCATCGAGGTTCCGCTTCTTCCGTCTTGCCGGGACACGCTCGTCGGCCTCGCGGGGTCCGTCCCCGATACGCGTTGCCCGCTGAACTCCATGAACCTTCGCGAGCCTTTTCGCGGTCTATTCCACCGCACCAGATGGCATCAGATCGGTGCGCGCGACCGGCTCCTACATGCCTCGGAGTGCTATCGGGGCACAGTTTGGCACGAACGCCGACTCGCCCGACCATGATTTGACGGAGAACAAGCATTCTAAGGGGAGCCGTCGGCCATCCGCAAACGGTACTGGATGATTCGACTTCGCGGGCTGGACAGGTTCAACAAACTCATCAGTTAGGCCGATACTCCATCATTCGAGGCGTCGGAGCGGGGTGATCATTGACTCCCTGCCTGCGCCGTGAGCTACACGCACGCGATCCCTACCAGGGAACAACCCGAACGAGTGCTCCCCATCAGGCCGGTGAGGGTCCATTCCGAAAACGGGATCCGAGGGATCGCGGAACGTCGCGCCCGGGCTGTGGATCGGGCATCTCCGACAACGGCAAACCCGTGGAAACGCGGGGACGCAAAGCTACGACGCTACGGCGGTATCCCCGCTATGCGAGTCGGGCCGCCGAAGAGATCGAGGAAATGGGAAAGAGGTACGTGCGCCCCCGGCCAGGGGTGTCGCCGGCTGTCGCGCATTCACTGGCGACGCCGGGCGGGAGGGCTTTGTGGTCTGCGGCGCTGTTCATTGCGCTGCTTTCCGCGTGTGACGGAAGCGCCGTAGAGCCGAACGACCTGGAGGCATCGTGGCCGGAGGACTCGAAGCTGCTGCTCAACTCGAGAGAGGTCCGCCTGGTTGAAGGCGATACCTTCCGCCTCGAGACCACGGTAGTCGACGGCGACGGCTCCGTGCTGGTGCGGTCCGGCGGCCGCAGACGAATCCCTCGGCTCGTCTGGACGAGTTCGGACCCGTCGATCGCTACTGTCGACGACGACGGACTCGTTTCAGCGGTAGGTGAGGGACAGGCGGTGATCTCCGTTGCCAGCGGGTCGCTGGCCGGCACGTCGAAGACGAAGGTGGACCGGAAGGGGACGGGAACGGGCGGGAGCGGTGGTAGTAGGAACCCTGTGGCGCCCGTCGCGGCATCCGTCGTGCTGACGCCCGACACAGCCCGGATCGTCTCGATCGGGGGTTCTGTCCGTCTTTCAGCCAAGGTCTTCGAGTCCGATGGTCGTGAGATCGATACTCCCGCCGTCACCTGGGCCAGCGCTCATCCGGAGATCGCTTCGGTGGATGGGAGCGGGACCGTGACGGCGCGCGTTGCAGGCGTCGCCCTGATCGTGGCGACCTCGGGGTCCGTTGCCGACACGGCGGCGATTCGCGTAGCGCCGACGGTCGACAAGGTAGTGGTCTCGCCCGCGAACGTGTCCCTGGCCGTCGGAGACACGCTTCGCCTCGCCGCTACCGGCGTCGACGCGATGGGCAACGCGGTGGCGAGGGCGACCTTCACCTGGAGCTCCACCAACGCCGGAGTCGCACGCGTCAGCTCGACGGGCAGGGTGGAAGCCGTTGCTGCGGGAACGGCGTCGATCATAGCCACCGCCTCCGGCTCCTCGGCGAAAGCCAGCGCGTCGATCACCATCGAGGGGACGGCCAGCGCCGCGCCTGTCGGCCCCAGCACGTCGATCTATCCGGGCGACGACATCCAGGCCAAGGTCCGCTCCCACGGACCGGGAACGGTGTTTACCATCAAGCCCGGGATCCATCGCCTTCAGCGAATCCAGCCCCGAGACGGCCAGCAGTTCATCGGCGAGCCGGGCGCCATCCTCAACGGTGCCAGGCTGCTGACCGGGTTCAGTCGGCAGAACGGCTACTGGGTTCTGAGCGTCCAGGGGGTGGAGGAGTCCACCCACGGGCAGTGCCTGGCCACGCATCCCCGCTGCAAGTACTCGGAGGAGATCTATCTCGACGACGTCCGTCTCCATCACGCGGCGTCGCTGGCGGAGGTCGGTCCGGGCAAGTGGTACTTCGACTACGGGGCGGGCAGGATTTATCTCGGGAACGATCCCACCGGCAGGAAGGTCGAACTGGCAACGACGGCATCGGCGTTCTACGGGCCGGCGAGCGACGTCGTGATAAGGGGGCTGGTGATCGAGAAGTACGCGAACCGCGCCCAGAAGGGCGCGATCGACGGGAGTGACGGCAGGAACTGGGTCGTCGAGAACAACGTGGTGAGGCTGAACCACGGCTTGGGGATCGGGATCGGCGACGGAATGAGGGTGCGGAACAACCAGGTGCTCGAGCAGGGCCAGCTCGGAATTGGGGGAGTGGGCGACAACGTGCTGATCGAGGGTAACGAGATCGCCTGGAACAATACCGCCGGATTCCGATGGGGCTGGGAGGCAGGGGGATCGAAGTTCGCACGCACGCACGATCTGGTCGTTCGCAACAACCACGTCCACGACAACAACGGACCGGGTCTGTGGACGGATATCGCCAACACCCGGACGTTGTACGAGGGGAACCGGGTCGAGGACAACACCGGTCCCGGCATCTTTCACGAGATCAGCTACGACGCCGTAATCCGGAACAACACGGTCCGGCGGAACGCGCGCGGGATCACGGGCTCCTACTCCGGAGCAGCTGGCATCCTGGTTTCAGCGAGCGGGTGCCCGACGGCGCCGCCACCGGGACATCCGGTTCGCACCGGGGACGATGGACGGCGCGTGTGCGTCGAGGTGACCGGCAATCGTGTGGAGGACAACGGCGGGGCCATCGCTGCGATCCAGCAGGCGCGTGGGTCGGGCGTCTACGGAGAGTACCGGGTAACCGGCCTCTGGGTACACGATAACTACGTACGCTGGGACCAGGGGTTCGTCGCGATCGGCCGCGACGACGGGCGGGACGATATCTGGGCCCCCGCAGCGAACAACCGCTTCGATCGCAACACGTACAGCACCAGCGGGACCTCCAATCGTTTCCACTGGCAGACGGCTCGATCCTTCGCGGAGTGGCAGGCCGCTGGGCAGGACCGGGCAAGCCAGCTACAGTAGCGGGCGGCGAACTGCAG
>CAZJEH010000072.1:0-17282 GCA_964544905.1 uncultured Gemmatimonas sp. | reverse complement strand
CAGGTCTGCGCGATCCGGAGATGGCGGGCGTCGTTGCGGAGGCCGGCGCGGGCCTGGTGGTGATGCACATGCGCGGCACACCTGCGACCATGCAGGACGACCCGCACTACGACGACGTGGTGGAGGAGGTTCGCGGCGAACTGGAGCGCTCCGCCACTCTCGCGTTGGACTCCGGCATCGCCCACGATCGCATCGTCGTGGATCCCGGCATCGGCTTCGGTAAGACCTACGAGCACAACCTGACCTTGATCGCCCGGTTGGAGCGGCTCGCGAGCCTCGGTTGGCCGGTCCTGCTGGGGATTTCCCGCAAGCGATTCCTTGGCGAAATCCTCGGGGGGGGCACCCGCCACCGAGCGGGCGGTCGCGACCGCCTCCGGCTGCGTGGTTGGCCTGGCGAACGGCGCGCGTATATTCCGCGTCCATGACGTTCGGATCGTGCGCCAGGCACTCGACGTCGCGTTCGCCGTGCACTCCGCACCCAGGTAGAGCGTGCTGCAACAGATCGACTTCCTCACCCCCGACTGGAGAGACCTGCTCGAGATCGTCGTCGTGGCGGCGATCTTCTACCGGATCCTGCTCGTCCTGGCCGGGACCCGGGCGATCCAGATGCTGGCGGGTCTGTTGCTGCTCGTCGCGATCTACTACGTGTCGCGGCTCCTCAGCCTCGATCTGCTCCGGAGCTTGCTGGAGTACCTGTTCGAGTTCGGTGCCATCGCGGCGCTCGTCGTCTTCCAGCCGGAGCTGCGGAGCGCGCTGGCGCACCTCGGCCAGAACCGCCTGCTACGCCGCTTCTTCACGCGAATGGAGGAGAACCAGGTCGCCGAAGAGATCGCCCTTGCCGCCGAGGAGCTGGCGCGGTCCAAGATCGGCGCGATCATCGCGATCGAACGCGAGGTCGGCCTGGGCGAATACGCGGAGACGGGGACGGAGCTGCAGGCTCGTGTCTCCGCCCCCCTGCTCAACACCATCTTCGCGCCGTACTCGCCGATCCATGATGGCGCCGTGATCATTCGCGGCGACATGATCATCGCCGCGGGAGCGATCCTGCCCCTGACCCAGTTCCCGGTCAGCGACAAGAGCATGGGGACCCGGCATCGCGCTGCCCTCGGGCTGTCGGAGGAAACCGACGCCATCGTGGTCGTCGTTTCCGAGGAAACCAGCCAGATCTCGGTAGCCTTCCGGGGGCGTCTGGAACGCGGACTCGATCGCGAACGGCTCGCGGCCATGCTCGCAAACGCCGGAAAGGCCGGGGAACTCGCGCCGGTCTGAAGCGAGCGGAAGCATGAGAAGGAACACCAGCTTACGCGGCGTTGACAGCCGTCAGGGCGTTTCCTATGTTAGCGTGGTTTCGCCCACACCGTATGTCCATCCGCGGTCCGTCCTGACCCGGATTTTCCTGCACCACCACTTTCCCGGAGCTGTTCTTGGATAGCGTGTCCTACGGCCTGATCCAGTTGTTC
Source organism: uncultured Gemmatimonas sp. (assembly GCA_964544905.1). Lineage (GTDB taxonomy): Bacteria > Gemmatimonadota > Gemmatimonadetes > Longimicrobiales > Longimicrobiaceae > WHSP01. The sequence continues at coordinate 15,822 of CAZJEH010000072.1, read as the reverse complement.
CACGACGGTGGCGGAATGATGTACCCGCTTCTGCTCTCCTCCCTCCTGGGCCTGGGGGTCATCATCGCGAAGCTGTACATCCTGCACATGGCCCGCCGTGACACGGATCGGGTGTTGAACGATGTCAGCGAGATGGCGCGCAGCGGGCGGCTTGACGATGCGCTCGCCTACCTGGAGGGCACTCCGGGTCCCGTAGCCGCGATCCTCCTTGCCGGGCTCAACCGAATCCGGGAGAACCGCCCGGGTGATGAGGTCGAGCTGGCCATGACCACGACCGGCAAGATCGAACTGGGCTTCCTCGAGCGGGGAATGGTGGTTCTCGCCACCGTGGCCACGGTGGCACCGCTGATGGGCTTCCTCGGAACGGTGTGGGGGATGATCGCGGCGTTCGCGGCCATCGAGATCGCGGGCCAGGTCGAAGCGTCTCTCGTCGCGGCGGGCATCAAGATCGCGCTGATCACGACCGCCGCCGGCCTCATCATCGCGATCCCCGTCAACATCGCGTACAACTACTTCGTGACGCGGATCGACCGGCTCATCATCGACATGGAGCAGGGGACGAATACCGTCCTCAACCTCATGTGGGACGTCTTCGGGGACAAGGAATCCGCATCCGCTCGCGCCGGCCGGGCTGCCGGCACAGCTCCCAGCACTCCGAACACGCCCTGAACCATCGCCGGAACACCGCGAACCGGAGCAGGTAAATAACGCTATGGCAATCATCAACAAGAAGCGACAGAGGGTCTCGGATGCGATTCCGACATCATCGATGGCGGATATCGCTTTCCTCCTGCTGATCTTCTTCCTCGTGACGACCACGTTCGACGAGGAGATGGGTCTTCAGGTTGTCCTCCCGGAGCGGAGCGACCAGAGCGAGGTGGAGGTGTCGCCGAAGAACCTCCTGTTCTTCCTCGTGCAGCCGGACGGCCGGGTAGTCGTCAGGCGCGGCGAGAGCGAGAACGAGCAGATAGTCAATCCGAACGCGGTCGAGGGGATCATGCGGCAGGAGTTGCTGAGCAACCCCAACATCATCGGCGTGGTCCAGACGTCCCCACAGGCACGTTATGAGCATATGATCAACGTGCTGGATGGCATTCAGTCGGCGGGGGCGACGCGTTTCTCGCTTCAGCTGCTGGAGGGGTGAGCCATGGCGATGGGTGGCGGTTTCAAGCGCAAGTCGAACGTCGCGAGCGAGATCCCGTCCAGTTCGCTCGCGGACATCGCGTTCCTCCTGCTGATCTTCTTCATGGTCTCGACGGTGTTCCGCACGGAGCGGTCGAGAGACGTCAATCAGCCCGAGGCAGCGGCTACACAGCGGGTCGATGAGAAGCGGAAGAACATCATGCACCTGTGGGTGGAGCGGGATGGGTCCGTCTACATCAACGATGCGCGAGTCGCGATCGAGGCGATCACGCCGATCGTGCGCGAGGCATACGAGGAAACGAACCGGGCACTGGTGGTCGCGATCCGTTCAGATCGTGAGGTCCCGTACGGAACGATCAACGCAATAACCGAGGCGCTGCGAGACGGTGGTGCCCTCCGAGTGAACTTTGCGACGAACTTCGAAGACCGCGCCGGCGCGGCAAGGAGGTAGCACATGGCAAATGGAACCCTGACGATGCCCGGCTACGTCGAGCCGGCAGCGAACGACAAGCTCAAAAAGAGCTTCAATACATGGTTCTGGGGCTCGCTCCTCGTTGCCACGGTCCTGCACTTCGCGTTGCTCAGGTTCTGGCCGGAGATGCAGGCCGAAGACGTCTCCTTCACCAACGAGGTGATCGAGCAGATCGAGGTGCTCGAGGAGTTCGAGATCCCGCCACCGCCCGAGCAGATCCAACGCCCGGCGATCCCCGTGATTTCGACGGACATCAATATCTCGGAAGACATCACGATCGCCGAGGTGACGTTCTCCGAGAACCCCATCTCCGATCTTCCCCCGCCGCCGAGCGGTGAGGGCGTGGACATCTCGGAGCAGCCCGTCTTCACGCCGCGTGAGGTGGAGCCGCGGCTCACCAATACCAATACGTTCGTCCAGCAGCTCGAGCGGCGCTATCCGCCGACCCTGAAGGATGCCGGCATCGGTGGCACGGTGATTCTGTACGTGTTCATCACTGAGAACGGCACCGTGGGGAACGTTCGGGTGCAGCAGAGCTCGGGCTATCCGCAGCTGGATGAGGTCGCGGAGCAGCTGATGAGGGAGGTGGCCAGGTTCTCTCCCGCGTTGAACCGTGACCAGGCGGTCCCGGTATGGGCACAGATTCCGGTGACCTTCGAGACCCGGAACCGCTGAGCCACAGGGCGGCTAGACGCCGGAACGCCGGAGCCCTCCGAGGCTCCGGCGTTTTGCTTGGCGACAACGAGAATACGACCGGTCGGGCGGGGAAACCCGGGAATGCCCTGCCGGAGGGGTCGAGGGTCCGTCGGAAGGCCTGATGCGGAGCCTGGGGCTCAGGATGCCCGGATGTCCCCCGGGTGTCCGGTGCCTTGCTGGTGTTAGCGGGAGTGGCTTACAATCCCGCCCGATGAATGGATCGGCGTTGGAGCAACGGCTCCAGGATGTGCGTGAGCGGATCGATCGCGCGTGTCGGCGGGCCGGTCGGTCGCCTGACTCTGTGACGATCGTGGCGGTGACCAAGGGCCATCCGCCCGCAGTGGTGGCGGAGGCGCTCACGGCTGGCATCCGGGACATCGGCGAGAACCGGGTGCAGGAGCTGGAGACGAAGGTCGAGACGATCGGCCGGTCGCGCGCGCGTTGGCACCTGATCGGGCACCTGCAGCGCAACAAGGTCCGCCGGGCGCTCGACCTCTTCGACCTCCTGCACTCGCTGGATTCGGTCCGCCTGGCGGTGAAAGTCAGTGAGGAAGCCGTGGCCGCGGGTCGGGTGGTGGAGGCGCTCGTCCAGGTGAACGTCTCCGGCGAAGAGACGAAGGGCGGGCTGGAGGGTGAAGGTATCCTCGACGAGTTGGCGCGCATCTGCGAACTGCCGGGAATCCGCGTGCGGGGCCTGATGACGATGGCACCGTTCACGGACGACGTCGCCGTTCAGCGGAAGGTGTTCGCGGAGGCAAGGCGGCTGTCGGAGCGGGCCGCCGAGATTATCCCGGCCTATCGGGGGGAGGAGCTGTCGATGGGAATGAGTGGCGATTTCGAGGCCGCGATCGAGGAGGGGAGTACGCTCGTGCGGCTCGGTACCGTCCTGTTCGGAGAACGCGACGCATGATCGACCTCACTCCACTGGATATCCGGAAGAAGAAGGCGGATTTCCGTCGGGGAATCCGCGGCTACGAGACCGCAGAGGTCGACGCGTTCCTCGACCTGGTCGCCGAACGCATGGAGGAGCTCGTTCGAGAGACGACCGTCCTCCGGGAGCGAGCCGCGCAGCTAACGGAGAGCCTCAACGCGTTCCGTGCGCGGGAGCAGGCGATGAACGAGGCGCTCGTGTCGGCGCAGCAGCTTCGCGACGAGGTTCGAGAGCAGACGAGGCGGGAGGCGGAGATCACCCTGCGGGAAGCGAAGGCGGAAGGGGAGCGCCTGATCGCCGAGGCGCGCCGGGAGGCCGAGCAGGAGAGGGAGGGTTTGTTACGTGCCCAGGCGCAACGGAAACGCTTTCTGCGCGCGTATCGCACCTTCCTCGAAGGGCAGCTGGCGGAGATCCGGTTGGAGGAAGAGCGAACCGCGAGGGAAAGGGTGGAGTTGCGACAGGAGGAGGCAGGCTCCGCCGATGTCGACGATTGACTCCGACGAACGTCCTCTTCCCGAGCGGATCGCCGAGAGTGTGGCCGCCATCCGTAATCGCTGGGGCGGCGCGGCGGAGGTAGGCGTCATCCTGGGTACCGGGCTGGCGCGGCTCGCGGAGCGGATCGAGGTCGAGGTCGCCATCGACTACCGGGACATCCCCGGCTTCGTTACGCCGACGGTCGAGAGCCACAGCGGACGCCTGCTGCTCGGGCGGCTCGGCGGGAAGACCGTGGCGGTGATGCAGGGGCGTTTCCACCGGTACGAGGGCTACTCGCTGCAAACGGTGACCTACCCGGTCCGCGTGCTGCGGGCGCTCGGCGCGCGAACCCTGGTGGTGTCGAACGTGAGTGGTGGGATGAACCCCCTCTGGTCTCCCGGGGAGCTGGTTCTGATCGCGGACCACATCAACCTGCTGGGCGACAACCCGTTGATCGGCCCGAACTGGGACGAGCTGGGCCCGCGCTTCCCGGACATGTCCGAGCCATACGACGTGGGCCTGCAGCGGCTGGCGCAGGAGGTCGCGCTCGAGAAGGGGGTTCGCCTGAACCGAGGCGTCTACGTCGCGGTGCCGGGGCCGAACCTTGAGACGAGGGCGGAATATCGGATGCTGCGGGCGATTGGCGCGGACATCGTGGGGATGTCCACCGTGCCCGAGGTGATCGTGGCCGTTCACGCCGGGATGCGCGTGCTCGGCCTCTCGATCATCACCGATGCGTGCCTGCCGGACGCACTGCAGCCGGCCCGCATCGAAGACATACTCGCGGTCGCGAACGCCGCGGAGCCAAACCTGACGGCCATCGTGGAGACCGTCATCGAGCGGATGCAAACGGATAGATGAGCAAGTTCCCCGAGCTGCCCGGTAGTCCCGGGGAGATGGAAGAGCAGATCCTCGCGACCTGGCAGGCCGAGGATACGTTCCGCAGAAGCCTCGAGGCGACGGCTGAGGGCGAGCCCTACGTGTTCTACGAGGGCCCCCCTACGGCGAACGGCCGTCCGGGGATCCATCACGTGTTCTCGCGCACGATCAAGGACGCGATCGCGCGCTTCCGCACGATGCAGGGTAGGTATGTGCCGCGTATGGCCGGCTGGGATACCCACGGGCTCCCGGTCGAGATCGAGGCGGAGAGGCGGCTGGGGATCTCCGGGAAGCCAGAGATCGAGCGGATCGGCATCGCGCGCTTCAACGAGGTCTGCCGGGAGAGCGTGCTCACCTATACGGAGGAATGGGAGCGCTTCTCCGCCCGGATCGGCTATTGGCTGGACTACTCGAACCCGTACGTCACGTTCGATCCGCGTTACATCGAGTCGGTTTGGTGGAGCCTCAAGCAGATCGCCGACAAGGGTCTGTTCTACCGTGGCCACAAGATCCTGCCGTACTGCCCGAGGTGCGGGACCGGTCTGTCCAGCCACGAGGTCGCCCTGGGCTATCGCGACGTCCTCGACCCGTCCCTGTACCTGACGATGAAGGTCGAGGGCTCGGACGACCGGTACCTGCTCGTCTGGACGACGACCCCGTGGACGCTGGTGTCCAACGTGGCGCTGGCCGTCGATCCGAACCTCGAGTACGCCGAGGTCCGGCACGAGGGTCGGCGGCTCGTGCTCGCACGCCAGAGGGTGGCTCCCCTGCTGGGCGAGGAGGCCGAGATCCTGGAGACGTTCCCGGGCTCCCGCCTCGTCGGGACGCGCTACGAGCGGCCATTCGACTGGGTGAAGCCGACGGAGCCTTCAGAGAGGGCCTGGACGGTGCTCCCGGCGGGCTTCGTCTCCGCGGAGGAAGGTACGGGCATCGTTCACACTGCCCCTGCCTACGGGGCCGACGACTACGCGCTGGGCCAGGAGTACGGCCTCCCCGTCCTGCGTCCGGTCGATGACCGGGGGCGCTTCCCCGCCGATCTGCCCGTCGTGGGCGGCGTTTTCGTCAAGGATGCCGACGCCGACCTCGTCCGCCTGCTGAAGGAGAAGGGCGCGGTCTTCCGATACGCACGCGAGTCCCACTCCTACCCGCACTGCTGGCGCTGCGGGAGCCCGCTACTCTACATGGCGCGTGATTCGTGGTTCATCCGAACGACGGCGGTGCGTCGGGAGCTGCTGGACAACAACGCACAGGTCAACTGGTACCCGCCCGAGGTTGGCGCCGGCCGGTTCGGCGAGTGGCTGGAGAACAACGTCGACTGGGCGATCTCTCGCAACCGGTACTGGGGGACGCCGCTTCCCGCCTGGATCTGCAGCGAGAACCCGGACCATGTCGAGTTCATCGGCTCATTCTCGGAGCTGCGGACGAAGGTGGGATCGCTCCCGGATCCGTTCGATCCACACCGGCCGTTCATCGACGAGCTCACGTGGCGCTGCGAGCAGCCGGGCTGCGCGGGCGAGATGGCGCGCACTCCCGAAGTCATCGACGTCTGGTACGACTCGGGCGCGATGCCCTTCGCGCAGTGGCACTATCCGTTCGAGAACGTTGACCTGGGCGAGCGGTACTTCCCGGCCGACTTCATCTGCGAGGGTGTGGACCAGACCCGCGGGTGGTTCTACTCGCTGCTGGCGATCTCCACCCTGCTGGGGCGAGGCCCGGCGTTCCTGAACGTGATCGTCAACGATCTCGTGCTCGACGCCGAGGGCCAGAAGATGTCGAAGTCCCGCGGGAACGTCGTCGATCCGTGGGACGCGATCGGCGAATTCGGCGCGGACGCGATCCGCTGGTACCTGCTGGGCGGCTCTCATCCGTGGCTGCCGAAGCGGTTCGACCCCGCCGGAGTGCGCGAGGTACAGCGGAAGGTCTTCGATACGTTGCGGAGCACCTACCACTTCTTCTCGCTCTACGCCGGCCTCGAGGGTTGGACTCCCGGCCGCGACGACGAGCCGCCTCCAGAGCAGCGACCGGAGATGGACCGCTGGCTGCTGTCGCGCCTCGCCGGCGTCATCGAGCGAGTGACGGGCTTCTTCGAGGGCTACAACCTCACGCACGGCGTGCGGGAACTCGGAGAGTTCATCGTCGACGACCTCTCGAACTGGTACGTCCGCCGTTCCCGTGACCGGTTCTGGGGGAGCGCCAACAGCGCCGATACGCGGGCGGCGTTCGCGACGCTTCATCGCGCGCTCGTGGACGTCACGCGGTTGATGGCGCCGATCGCGCCGTTCCTTTCCGACTGGCTGCACCGCGCACTAACGGACGGCGACAGCGTGCACCTCGCGCGATTGCCCGGGCCCTCGCTCGTCCGCGACGAATCGCTGGAGACCGGCATGGAGGCGGTCCGGCGGCTTTCGTCGCTCGGACGCGCCGCCCGCGATCAGGTCGGCATCCGGGTCCGCCAGCCGCTGCGAAAGCTCCTCGCCGTGGTCCCGCCGGGTGTCGAGGTCCCGCCAGCGCTGCTGGCAACCCTGCGGGACGAACTGAACGTGCACGAGGTCGACTTCATCGCCGAGGCGGAGGATCTCGTCCGGCTGGAAGCCAAGCCGAACTTCCGCGCGCTCGGCGCTCGCTTCGGGAAGGCGACTCCGCGGGTGGCTGAGGCCGTGAAGCAGCTGTCATCGGCGGCGCTCGCGGATTTCCGCAGAGGTCATCCCCTGGTCGTGGAGGTCGACGGCGAGCGCCACGAGCTGTCCGCGGACGAGCTGTCGATCGTGCAGCACGCCACGGGCGAGTACGTTATCGAAGGCGAGGCCGGTTACACCGTCGCGCTGGATCCGACGATCACCCCCGACCTGCTCGCGGAGGGGCTCGCGCGTGAGCTGGTCAGCCGCGTGCAGCGACTCCGCAAGGACAGCGGTTTCGACGTAGCCGATCGGATCCGTCTCGGCGTCGCCGCCCCGGACGAGCAGCGCCGCGCATTCGACGACCACCGCGAGTTCATCATGCGCGAGACGCTGTCGCTCGAGTTCGATCTCGTGGACCGCCTGGACGACGCGGCCTTTGCCGCCGTCCGCCCCGTCGAGCTCGACGACTTCGAGGTGACCATCGGCATCGCCAGGGTCCCGGCCGCCGGAGCCGCATGACGAACCCGACAGGGGTCAGTCCGGTGGCCGACACCAACCTCTCCGAGGAGAATCGGAAGGCAGCGATCTACGGTGGGGTCGTGATCGCCATCGTCATGCTCGATCAGCTGACCAAGTTCATCGCGCAGCAGACCCTGCCGCCGTATCAGCCTGTTCCGGTCCTCGGGGACTTCTTTCGCCTGACCTACATCTACAACCCGGGCGCCGCGTTCGGCCTCCACATCGGGTCCGCGTCGCGATACGTCTTCCTCGGCCTCACAGTGGCATGTGTGGCCGTGCTGCTGAGCTGGTTCAGAGGTACGCCCTCGACCAACCGACTCCGGCTGACGGCCATCTCACTGGTCACAGCCGGAGCGCTGGGCAACTTCATCGACCGGATCAGATCCTCCCGCGGGGTCATCGACTTCCTCGACTTCGGTCTGGCCGACCTGCGCTGGCCGGTCTTCAACGTCGCCGATATCGGCGTGACCATAGGCGCGATCCTCCTCGCGATCTCCCTGTGGCGGGAGGATCGTCCTCCCGAAGCGGATGAAACGTGATGGGGAGCTGATCGAGATCGTCGTCGATCGGCCGGTAGCGCGAGTCGACCGTTACCTCGCGGAGCGGACGGAGCTCTCCCGCTCCCGGATCGAGCAGCTGATCGAGGCCGGCGAGGTAACCCTGAACGGAGTTGTACCGAAGAAGCGCGACCCCGCGCGTCCGGGCGACGTCATCGCCGTCCGAGTCCCTCCCGCAGAACCGGCCGCCGTCCAGCCGGAGCCGATTCCGATCGAGATCGTCTACCAGGATGCCGATCTCGCCGTGCTGAACAAGCCTGCTGGTTTGGTCGTCCATCCCGCCCCCGGACACCGTTCAGGCACGCTGGTGAACGCACTGCTGCACGCGCTGGACGACCTGTCGGGCGTCGGGGGCGTGCTGAGGCCGGGGATCGTCCATCGTCTCGATCGTGACACGTCCGGGCTGATGATCGTGGCGAAGAACGATTTCGCACATCAGCGGCTGGCGGAAGCGCTGAAGCGCCGACGCATCCGGCGGCGCTATCTGGCGGCGGCATGGGGCCATCTTCAGGGCGAGTCGCGGACGGTCGATGCTCCGATAGGGAGAGATCCGGCCGATCGCAAGCGAATGGCGGTCGTTCCGGGAGGACGCCGCGCGGTCACCCATTTCCGGGTCCTCGAGCGATGGCTGGCGGCCGACTACCTCGCCGCCGAGCTGGAAACCGGCAGGACGCACCAGATCCGCGTGCATCTGCGCCATCTCGGGCACCCGGTAGTGGGGGACCGGATCTACGGAGCCGGCCGCGAGCGGGGCTTCTCGGGCCCGGCGCGTCGGTGGGCGGCGGAGCTCGCCCGGCGTGCGCAGCGCCAGTTCCTGCACGCGGCGGAGCTGCGATTCGAACACCCGAGGTCGGGCGAGCCGATGGAGTTCAACGCGCCGTTGCCGGAGGACCTCGAGGCGGTGCGGCGCTGGGCGGTCGAGGCTTCCGCAACTGCTTGACGACGCCTTCGAAGCCGGAGCAGCCGAAGCCGCCCTGAGCCAGATACCGATGACGGACAGCGAGCTGACGACTCCTGAAGGTCGGGCTGAAGCGATCGACGCTCGCAGATGGCTGCTGTTGCGCGAAGCCGACGGCGTTCACGCGCTTCCGGCAGAGGCCGTACTGACGATCTCGGAGCTGCGCGCCCCAACCCGGCTGCCGGATGCCCCCGACTGCATTCTCGGGGTCATCAACCATCGGGGCGTCCCGGTGACCGTGGTCGGCCTCGGTGCGCTCCTTGGGCGAAGCGGGACGGCGGGCGAGGAGGACCCCCGCCTCGTGCTCGTCCGGCGAGGGGCTCACCCGATCGCCCTGGCCGCCGCTGACGTTCTCGGTTTCACGGAGTCGCTGACATTCGAGGCCTCGAATGGACCTCGCATCATCGACCTGGACGACCTGCTCCAGGACATCTTCTGACCAACGGACGGGTGCTTGACCGTGAACAGTAACGCCACCGTACTAGTCTGCGATGACGCCATCTTCATGAGGAAGATGATCGGTGATATCCTCGCGCAGGGAGGATACCGGGTCGTCGGAGAGGCGGCGAACGGGGTCCAGGCGATCGAGATGTACAAGCAGCTTCGCCCGGATCTCGTGACGATGGACATCATCATGCCCGATATGGGAGGCATCGACGCCGTAAGGGAGATCGTGAAGGAGGATCCAGACGCGCGCATCCTGATGTGCAGCGCGATGGGGCAGCAGGCCCTCGTCGTGGAGGCGATCGAGGCCGGCGCCCGGGACTTCATCGTGAAGCCCTTCCAGCCGGCGCGGGTCCTCGAGGCGATGCAGAGAGCGCTGGGGTGACAGGCAGGGAGACCGCAAGGCTCTTCGGGGTGGCAAGGCTGCATCGCTCGCCCCCGGAGGTTCGGCCGGAGGCCCGCCGCGACACGAACGCCGGAGACTGATGGACCGCGCCGCGCTTGGCGAGCTGTACCGCTCGGAATCACGCGACTACCTCGACGCGCTCAGTCGTGCCATCCTGGCGCTGGAGCGGGGAGAGGGACGCGACGCGGTCGACGAGGCCTTCCGGGTCGTCCATACGTTGAAGGGGATGTCGGCCGCGATGGGGTACCAGGCGGTCACCACCCTCGCGCACGGGGTCGAACACATGCTCGATCGCGTGCGCAGCGGTGCCCTGGAAGTCGACGAGGCCATGGTCGACGCGCTCTCCCAGGCGGTGGACCAGCTCGAGCTGGTGATCGACGAGTCGTGGAAGGCCGATGCCGAGGCCGGGTTCGCGACGCCCGGGCAGGCCGCCCGCGGGGCCTGGGCGCCAGCGAAGGACGATTCTCAGGCCGAGGCGTCCGGCGGAAGCCGGTTCGTGCGGGTCGAGCAGGATCGTATCGACCGTCTGGTCGACCGGGTGGGCGAGCTGATCGTCAGTCGGGAGCGACTGCTGGCGGCGGCTCACGATTCCTCGGACGCCGGGGTCAGGAGGGCCGCCGAACAACTCGGACGCGAGATCGCCGAGCTGCGCGACGACGTCTTCCAGTTGCGCCTGGCTCCCGTGGCCGAAGTGTTCGAACGGCTGCACCGCCTGGTCCGGGATACCGCGCGCGGGCTCAAGAAGGACGTTCGCCTCGAAACGCGGGGAGTCCATGTCGAGCTGGATCGGGCACTGATCGGAGACCTCGCGGACCTGCTGACGCACCTCATCCGCAACGCGATCGACCACGGGATAGAAAGCCGGGAGGAGCGGATCGCCGCGGGCAAGGATCCGTCCGGCACCGTCCGTGTATCCGCCACATCGGATCCGGACACCGTGGCGGTGCGCGTCGAGGACGATGGCCGAGGGATCGATCTCGATGGAGTCGCCCGCCACGCAGCGGCGGCGGGACTTCGCGATGCCGGGGCGGGCTCCGACCTCGCGGCCGACGAGCTGTTCGACCTGCTGACGCGCCCGGGATTCTCCACGGCCCGGCGAGTGACGGAGGTGTCGGGGCGGGGCGTCGGTCTCGACCGCGTGGCTTCGCGGCTCCGGGAGCTGGGCGGGAACCTGGACATCGAGAGTGAGCCCGGCCGAGGTGCGGCTTTCACCCTCCGCCTCCCGAAGACCCTCTCGCTCACACGCGTGCTGCTCGTGAATTGCGAGGGGGAGACGCTGGCGATCCCGGCGTCGGCCGTCGAGCGGGTCGAAGAGCTGGACGCGCCGACGACTGCCCTGACGGGTCGGGGGGATGGCGCGTCCCGGGCGGTCGACCTCGGCGCCATCCTCGGCTTGCGGGATGAACCGCCCGCGGGTTCCCGGTCCATCGTCGTACTTTCCGGAGCGGGGCGGCGCCAGGACCTGCTGGTGGATACATTGATCGGTCTGAGAGATTTCGTGGTGAAGCGGTTCGCCGTACCTCGCCGGGTGCGCGATCTGTACGCCGGTGCCGCGATCCTGCCGGATGGGCGGCCCTGTCTCGTGCTGCAGCCGGCGCGACTCCTTTCCAACATCCCGGCGTCCTCGGGCACTACCCCCTACGCCGGAGCAGCTAGCCCATGAGCATACAACCGTTTCAGGAGCTGCAGATCGACGCGCTGCGGGAGATCGCCAACATCGGTGCGGGGCACGCGGCTACCGCCCTCTCCCAACTGACTGGCGCGCGTATCGACGTTTCCGTTCCGAACCTGCAGATTACATCGGTGGCGCGGGTACCCGAGTTACTCGGCGATCCGGAGGAGGAGGTCGCGGCGGTACTCGTGCACGTGCTCGGCGACCTCACAGGTCGTACATTCCTGGGGTTCCGGGTGGCGGCCGCCGCGCGCCTCGCCGAGATCCTCCTGCAGCGCGAGCCGGAGACCGTCGCTGAGTTCGGCGAGATGGAGCGGTCCGCCCTGATGGAGGTGGGCAACATCCTTTCGGCGGCCTACATGAACGCGCTGTCGGATTTCCTGGGGATGATGCTTCTGCCGTCGGTGCCGCAGTTGGCGGTGGACCGTGTGTCCGGCCTCGTCGAAGCGATGGGGCGAGGACGCAACGCGAGCGCCGACCATGCGTTCAGCATCGAGACCCGATTCACGTTGAGAGGCTCGGTGATGGTCGCCGGGCAGTTCATCTTCCTTCCCGACCTTGCTTCGCTTCAGACGCTCCTTGCCGCACTGCGGCTAAGTTGAGATGACCACGGCAGGTACCCTCCGCTCGGACATCACGGTATCGGGCAGGGATCGCGAGATACTTCTCGGCCTGGCCGACCGGATCGACGCGGGCGACGCCGGCGGCCATAACAACCTCGGGGTTCTGTACTTCAACAAGGGGATGGTTCCGGAGGCGGTGGAGCAGTTCCACCTCGCCCTGGACATCGACCCGGGGATGTCGGTCGCCCGGCGCAACCTCGAGATCGCGTACCTGTCGACGGGCTACTATGACCGGTTGACGGCCGAGCTGACGGAGCGGCTGAGGGAGGATCCGGGCGACCGCGAGTCCCGTTGGCGGCTCGTTCGCGCCCACCGCTACACCGGACACACCGATGAAGCGAGGGCCGAACTGCGCAGGCTGCTCGCCGAGTCTCCCGACGAATCCCGCTACCTGGTGGAGCTGGGCCGGGCAGAGAAGGATTCCGGTTCATTCGCGGAAGCGCGTGAGGCGTACGAGCGGGCACTGGCTGTCGATCCGACCAGTGCCGTCCTCCACTACCATCTGGGCGAGCTTCACTACCACCAGGGTTCGGCCGCCGAGGCCCGTCGGCTGCTTTCGCGGGCCATCGAGCTGGCGCCTGGTTTCGCCGAGGCCCATCACCTGCTCTCGTTCGTGCTGGGTGACGTCGGGGAGGGCGAGGCGGCGGAGGCCGCCCTCGCGCGCGCGCACGAGCTGGGCCCATGGCTGGCCGAATCGCAGGCGAGCCTGTCCATCGATCGGCACAGCGCGGCGCGCTACAGGGAGCTCGTGGGGGAGCGGACCGCGCGGCCCGTGGCCCTGCGCGATCGGTTCCTCGCCCGCTACCACCTCGGCGTCGCATTCAGGCAGAAGGGCCTGTACGAGGATGCGCTGCGAGAATTCGAACGGGCGCTAGCCTCCGGGGAGGACCGCGCGCTAGTCCTCCAAGCGAAGGCGGAGGTGCTCCTCGTGATGGGTCGCGACGGGGAGGCGACCCGCGTCTACAAGCAGCTGCTGAGCGAATCGACCGCCAGCCCGAAGGTATGGAATGAGCTGGGGGTGTGTCGTCACCGGCTGGGAGACCTCGCCGGTGCCGAGGAATGCTACCGACGGGCGCTGGAGCTGGACCCGAAGTACGCGCTGGCGGAGAACAACCTCGCCATAGCCCGGGCGAACGCCGGCCAGCCCGGCGAAGCGCGTGAAGCGCTGGAGGCGCTCGCCGCCCGCAGGCCGGAGTTCCTGGAAGCGAAATGCAACCTGGGGCTGCTGGCGATGGAGGACGGCCGGCGACGGGAGGCGCTGGAGGCGTTCCGGGCCGTCGTGGAGGCCGACCCGCAGTCCGCTCCGGGTTGGCTGGGCGTCGGCGCGGTCCTGTCGGAGACCGGCGAGCTGCAGGAGGCGCGGAAGGCGCTGGCGCGGGCCGTAGAGATCGATCCGGAGTCGGCCGAAGCGCGCTATCGGCTGGGGTTCGTGCTAAGTCGGCTGGGGGATGTGGAGGGCTCGCTTCGTGAGACGCAGCGTGCTCTCGCGCTGAACCCGTACTTCACCAGCCCACGGCCGCGGCTCGCCATCGAGCTGCAGTTCGAGTTCTCCGAAGTGCTCGCGCCGGAGCTCGCTCAGGACCGGCCCCTCGAAGGCGATCGTGGCCTGGCGGATTTCAGCGTGGACCCGGAGGAGATCGCGGGAATCTTCTCGCGGCTGAGAGGTCCCGCGCGGCCGGCTGGGGGGCCACCCGAGTATTCGCTCGCTCGCGACTACCTCACCAAGGGCCTGCTCGCTCGCGCGCTCGCGGAGGTGCGCCGGGCCGCGCTCGCCGGAGGGGACCCGGTCGAGGAGGCACTCCTCACTGGCGAGATCTTCCGCCGGCAGGGTCTCGAGGGGGAAGCGCTGGAGCGGTTCGACACCGCGCTGAGACGGCTCGGGGACGAGGCCTGGGGTCCCCGGCACGAGCGCGCCTGGCTGGGCCGCGGCTGGAGCCTGCTGGCGCTGGAGCGGATCGATAGTGCGGGGCAGGCCGCCGCGACTGTCCTGGGGGCTAACCCGCGGTCAGCGGATGCGCTACGGCTCGAGGCGGAGACTCTGCTGCGGAGCGGCCGGAACGTGGAAGCACTGGAGCGGTTCCGCCAGCTGGCCGACGCCGCCCCCCGGGATCCCACTGTTCTGATGCGAGTCGGCGCGGCCGCCCGAGGGGCAGGCCTGCCGGGAGAGGCCCGCGCCGCCCTGAAGCAGGCGCTGGAGCTGGATCCCGATCTGCTCGCTGTGCGGGTCGAACTGGGCCGTCTGTGTCTGGACGAGAAGGCGTACGCCGAAGCCGCGGAGCACGGGCGACAGGCGCTGGAGTCCCTGCCGGGCTATGCCGAGGCGGCGGTCCTCGTCGCCGAGGCGGAGCGCGCCGCGGGCAGGCCGCACGAAGCGATCGATGCTCTCGCGGAATTGCTGGCGGATGACCCCTACCATCTCCACGCCCTTCACCAGCTCGGAACTATCCTCCTCGAGGCCGATCGGCCGGAAGATGCGGGGGTCGCGTTCAGACGCACGGTCAGGTTCGACCCCGCCTCCAGCGCAGCCTGGGAAGGGCTCGGGAACGCTCTCGCCGCGATGGGCGACCTGCAGGGCGCGGCGGACTGCTGGCGCCGAGCCGAGCGCCTTGCTTCCGACGCCGAGAGCTCGGAGGCCCTGAAGCGCAAGCTGGAAGGTCTCACCAGCCGGAAGCGTCCGGCCCGTAGCTCCGCCTGATCGCATGGCCATCGAAGGACCCGTTCGGGAGCTCGCGCCGAGCGACCTCCTTCAGCTCCTCTTCCTCTCCCGTCGGACCGGCGTCCTGCACGCCCGCAACGAGTCCATCGATCGTGAGGTCTCCCTCGAGGTCGACGGCGGGTGGCTGACCGGTGCCACCGGTAACAACCTGGAGACGCGGCTGGGGCGGCTGCTGGTCGGCTCAGGCAAGGCGACCGACGCGCAGATCGAACGGGCGCTGTCGGCGCAACGCGCCACTCCGCACCGGCGGCTGGGCGAGATCCTCGTCGCGAATCGCGATGTCCGGCGCGCCGAAGTGGAGCGGCACCTCCGCTTCCAGGTCGAGGAGGCGGTCTTCGATCTGATGCGGTGGCAGGAAGGGGTGCTGCGATTCGAGGAGCGTCCCTCGAGGCCGAGCACGAGCATCGAGATCCGCCTGTCGACCGACTCGGTGCTGATGGAGTCGATGCGGCGGCTGGATGAGTGGGCCGAAGTGACCGCCGCGGCCGCGAGCCCCGACCCCATCCCGCGCCTCGCGGCGCAGGACGGCGGGAAGGGGTCGCCGCTCTCGCTGCGGCCGCTCGAGTGGGAGGTATTGACGAAGGTGGATGGGGAAACGAGCCTTCGCCAGATCGCGCTGGGGCTGGGAAGGAGCGAGCTGGAGGTCGCCCGCGCGATCTACTCGTTGGCGTCGGCGGGCGTGGTCGAGGTCGGGGCACGGCCACCCGGGGCGTC
>CAZJEH010000071.1:0-17359 GCA_964544905.1 uncultured Gemmatimonas sp. | reverse complement strand
TTCGGATGTAATGCTCCCGCCCGTGAGCGTGTACGCCTTCGAGGCCCCGGCCGAGTCATATCGGTCGATGATCCCGAGCGCCTCGATGACCTCCTCGACCGGCTTGACTCCGGTGTAGGGCCGCCCCGCCTTCTTGTGCTGGCGCCAGTTGTGGTTGATGTCGCAGAACTGGCACTCTTCCTTCGCGCCGAAATACTGGCAGAGGCGCAGCACCGTCAGGTAGATGAGGTACCCCCACTGGATGGTCGGCGCGATCTCCATCACCGACTTGCCGTTGGCCAGACGATGACGGTAGTACTCGGGCATCGGTGGCGGGGTTACGTCCGCCAACCGCCTGCCCTCGAGCCACAGCGCGAGCGCCCCGTCTTCCCCGCGGGTCACCCGGTACGGCGAGGCGGGGTTCACGCGAACAGATACGATCGTGCGGCGAAGCTCGTACACGCCTCCCGTCAGCGCGATTTCCTCGGGCGGCCGCATCAGCGCCGCATCGCCCAGCTCGGTGAGTGGCCGATGGTCGAACGAGAAGATGAAGTAAGACTTCGGCTTCACCTCGCCCGCCTCGTTCTGCGTGAGCGCAGACCGGTCGAACGCCATGCCCGTGCGAAGCAGGTCCTCCTTCAGAACCGCCTCCCGGGGGATATGTGGGTACCGCTCGATCAGGTCCTCGAGCTGCGCCGTCCTCTGTGTCATCTGCTTCGAATGGGTGCGCAGGGAAAGGCGCTAACTTACTGCGAGGACTGCCGAAAGGGAACAGGCGCGGGGATTCCGTTGGCCATCACGGGCCGTGCTATTTGGTCGGTGAGGCGGCTCGTCGGAGCCGGTCGCGGATCCCTGCCCAATTCGGTTCGTCGGGAACGGATTCCACCAGGATGAGGTCGGCCCCGGCTTCGTCCAGGTCATGCAGGGTTGCATACATGAGCCGTGCGTAGGCAGCCGCATCCCGTGACAGCCGAACAATCTGGGCGTCGGGAACGTCGACCTCCATCTCCAGGAGCACGAGCGCCACCCGCTCGCCACGCGCATTCGCTTCCCTCGCGAGTGAGGCCACTGCGTCGGCGTCGTAGGCATCCACGAGAACCAGGCGGGCCTGGGGAGCGTAGTGCCTCGAGAGCATTCCGGGGCCGGGTCGGGGGGCTTCGTCCGCGTAGGTTCCCGGCAGGTCGATCGGCCCGATCGTCGCGAGCAACCGGTCGAGGTGGATTGTCCCCGGCCGGAGCAGGACCGGGCGCGGACCGCTCAGGTCGAGCACGGTAGACTCGATCCCCACCGGCGTGGGGCCCGCGTCCACAACCATCTGAACCCGGTCGCCGAGCTCACGCACCACGTGCTCCGCGGTCGTCGGTGACAGCCGCATGAAGCGATTGGCGCTGGGCGCCGCGATCGGAGTCCCGGCCGCGTCGAGGATCGCCAGCGCCACCGGATGAGCGGGGACGCGAACTGCCACGGTATCCAGACCAGCCGTCACTTCGTCCGGTATCGTCGGCCGTTTCGGCAGGACCAGCGTCAGCGGCCCCGGCCAGAACGCGGCCGCCAGCGATTCAGCCTCCCGCGGCCACTCAAGCACGATCTCCCGCGCGGCATCAACGTTGGGAACGTGAACGATCAGAGGGTTGTAAGCGGGTCGGCCCTTGACGGCGAAGATCGAGCCTACGGCCTCGGGTAGGTACGCGCTCGCTCCGACGCCGTAGACGGTTTCGGTTGGAAAAGCGACCAACGCACCGCCACGAATCAGTCGCGCGGCCTCCTCGATGACGGTCGCGTCGGGTCGCGCCGGGTCCACTCGTTCCACGCGGGGGAGTCGCGATTCGCCGACACTGTCCGATTCTTGGTCGTAAGTCATTGTAAAACAACTGATTGCGGGCTACGGCTGGACTTGCGTCGCCGTGCCTCGATCGGGTCTGCTTCTTGCTCCCTTGCGGCTTGGACGAAAATGGTCGACAGTACCTCGGTCGAGCCACCTCCCAGGGGCCGGACGTGCCGGTAACGTTTGGTCTCGACGAAGTGCCGGCTCAGGAGGAAGCGATATGTTCTGGCTACTGGTGACACTTCTGTGGGCGGCGATGCTGCTGTCGCCCTTCGTGTTATTGTATCTGTTCCTTCCCGTAGGCCGTGAGTGCCCTCGCTGCTCCGAGCACACCCTGCCGTTGAAGTCGTGGCTGCTTCGGCCGGTCAAGTCGCTGGCTTCCCTCCGCTGGTGCATGCACTGCGGTTGGGAAGGGGTGATGCGAACGACCGTCATCCGGCGTCCGCTGCCCAAGCTGGAAGTGGTTCCCGACGACGGCGGCGAGGACGACGCGCCCTGGCGTCGCATCGACTGAATCGCCGCGCTCCGGAGCCTTCCCTCATTCAGGTCCCGGAGCGCTCCAGGTGGCGGCGGATGGCCCCGGTTCCGCCGCGATACGCGTATGCTTCGATGCCTGCCCTCTGCAGCGTTTCGGCGACCAGCGCCGCCTGCATCCCCTGGTCACAGTAGACGACGTAGGTACGATCCCGGTCCAGCGCGGTCGGGTTCGACGTGATTTCCCAGCTCTCCCGGCGGATCGACCCCGGGTAGTGCCACTCCTCCCATTCGGACTCGCTCCGCAGATCCAGCACGACGGCGTCATCGGGTACTTCCTCCGTGAACAGGTACTGCAGGACGAGGTCGACCGGTTCGAGCGAACGAAGGTCGAGACGGCGTCTCGACGCGATCTCGCGCTCCAGGATCGAGCGATCGAGCTTGGCTTCCTCCTGCTCCGTCTGCCGGGCGGTCGCGTTGGTGGCAGGGTTGCCAGGAGCGATGGCGCAGTACTCCTTCACCCGGGACGAGATCTCAAATGTCCCGATCCGTCTCGAGAGATCGATGATGTCCAGCTTCTCGAACCCCAGGAGCGGGCGGAATACGGGCAGGTGGCTGGCGCGATCGATGGCGGCGAGGTTGCTCAGCGTCTGCGATGAAACCTGTCCAATGGCCTCGCCGGTGATGATGGCCTGACCGCGCGTCTCCTGCGCGACCCTGGCGGCGGTCGCATACATCAACCGCTTCAACACCACCTGCCAGTAGCGCGGTGCGGAGCTCGCCCGGAGCTCGTCCACCACCGGGCCGAAATCGACGACGTGCAGCTTGGGGCGCGTGCCATAGCTCCAGTGGTCCGCGAGGATCTTGGCGACCCGCGCGACCGAGCGCTCGTAGGCCTCACCGGCGAGGTTGCAGAACACGTAGTCCAGCTCCACGCCGCGCCTCAGCATCATCCACGCGGCGGCGGCCGAGTCGAATCCCCCGGACAGCAGGCATACGGCCTTGCCTTCGACGCCAAGTGGAAGGCCTCCCATACCAGGCCGCCGACCCGAGAAGAACAGAACGTCCTGATCACGGACTTCCAGCTCGACCTCGACCTCCGGGTTGTCCAGGTCGACGGTCGCGCCCGGGTTGAGCGCCGCTCCGAGCCGCCACATCACGTCCCGGGAGCTGAACGGGTGGCTTCCGCTGCGCTTGGCGCGAACGGCGTAAGTTCGACCACGCACCCGATCGGCGAAGGTCTCGACCCCCGTTCGGACGATCTCGTCCAGATCAGCACGGCAGCGGGCAATGACGGTCGAATACGACGAGATCCCGGGGACCCTCCCCAGCACCTCCATCGCGGCAGGATCGGCTGCGGTCTGGACGAAGATACGTGTCCAGTGGGACTCCACGCGGAATGGAGCACCGGTGGTGGAGAGCGCATCGCGCACGTTCTCCATCAGCTTGCGCATGAACCGGCGTCGCGTTCCCCGCGCCTTCGTCGACAACTCGGCCGAGAGACGGACGAGTACGAGGGTTCTGGAAATGTCGTCGGTCATTGCTCTGCCTTGCGCTTACTCAACGACTCCCGAGCGGCGGACCTACGACCACCCGCACGAGCTGACCGGGCGCGAAGTAGTTGCGGGTGATCCGGCGCACATCGTCGAGACTGACGGACGCGACCCGATCGGGGAAGCGTTCCCAGTAGTCGGGCTCCAGACCGAACGCCTCGACCGTACCCAGACGGGAGACGATCCGAGCAGGAGTCTCGAAGGCCCGGGGCAGGGAAAGGATCATGGCTTCCCGGGCGCGCTTCAGTTCTTCGTCCTCGATGGGGCCCTCGAGGAACCGGTTCAATTCGCCGGTGATCTCCTCGATTGCCGCCTCGGTGACTTCCGCGCCGACTGCGGTATCGATCACCCAACCGGCCGGCTGGAGCCCGGCCGAGAAGCAGGAACGTACCCCGTACGTCCAGCCCTTGTCCTCGCGGAGGTTGGCCCCCAGTCGCCCGGTTATCGTACTCCCACCCAGGATGTAGTTGGCCACGGCTCCGGCTATCCAGTCCGGCGAGGAGCGGGCCATTCCGAGACCCGCGAAACGGATCTCCGCCTGGGCCGCATCCGGCCATTCGATCGCGATCATTGCCCCTCGTTCGGCCGGCGCCGCCTCCGGTAGAGACGGTGCTGGCGGTGTCTGGCTGGCCCAGTCGGCGAACGATCGGTCGAGGGTGTGTCGGATCGTGGCGGGATCGAAGTCGCCCGCGATGATCAGGAAGCTGCCTCGCGGCCGATACCAGGCGCGGTGAAATTCGATCAGGTCGGAGCGCGATAGCCGTTCGACTCCCTCGGTCGTCCCGAGCGCGAGGCGGCCGTACGGGTGATGAGGACCGAAAAGGGCCTCCGCGACCGCGTCGTCCGCGATGTTCGCCGGCTCGTCCAGCCTCGCCTCGAGAGAATCCAGCACTTCCGCGCGAACACGCTCGAGTTCGCGATCCGGAAAGCTCGGCCTGGAGGTGACTTCGGCCAGCAGATCCAACCCGTCGTCGAGGGTCTCCGACAGCAGGGACAGATCGATCTCGGTGAAGTCGTGTCCGGCTCGCGCGGAAAAACCCGCGCCGAGCGAATCGATCCGCTCATTGATCTCCATGGCCGAACGCTGGTCCGTACCCTCGATGAGGAGCGAAGCAACCATCGAGGCCGCCCCTGCCCGATCCTCGGGATCCGCCGACGACCCACCCGGGAGGATGAGCCTAATCGCTACCTGGGGCAGGTCCGGCCGGTGGACGGACACGACTCTGAGGCCGTTGTCGAGTGTGAAGCGATCGGGCCGCGGGACGACCGGGATAGGCGCGGGGCCCGGTACGGGCCGCGGGACCGGTCGCGGCGTCGATTCAACCTTCATGCTTCGTATCCTCCGCCGGCACCACGACGACTGTCGCCCGCGATCCCGGCTCCAGGTACTCGGCGGCGGCCCGCCGGACGTCTTCCGGGCCGACCTCGCCATACGCGGCCAGGACCTCCTCGAGACGCGAGGGTGATCCGAGAACCGTCATGGCGTATGCGATCTCGTCGGCACGGTCCTCGACGGTTGCGAGCGACTGCAACTGGTCACGCCTCGCCCGGCGTATGGCCCCCGCGACTTCATCGTCCTTCACCCCCTCGCCCGCGACCGAGGCGAGGACATCGTCGATCGCCGTAATGATCCTTTCTACGTCCACGCCGGAGCGGGCGGTCGCGACGTTCCCGAAGATGCCCGCCAACTGAGTCGGATAGAGGTACGCGTCGATGTCCTGGACGAGCTCGAGGTCGCGGAGGAGGCTACGCTGCAGCCTTGCGCTCTCACCGTCCGCGAGCAGATAGCAGAGGACGTCGAGGGCAACCCATTCGCGGGATCCGAACGGCGGAACGGCCCAGGCGTGGTAGACCCGCGGGAAGGTGACGCGGTCCTCCATCACCTCGAAACCGCCGACCGGTGCGGTGTCAACCAGAGTCGGGGACGTGGGTCGCCCACCGTTGCCGCTCAGGTCGCCGAAGTAGCGCTCCGCCAGCTCGAAGCCGCGCTCGACACCGATGTCTCCGGAGAGCACCACGACCGCGTTCGCGGGGTCATAGTGCGTGCGATAGAAGCCACGCACATCGGCCAGGGTCATCGCCTCGAGATCGGCCGTGTACCCGATCGTTGGCCAGGAGTAGGGGTGGTCCGCCGGAAACAGGAGCTGCTGGAGGCGCTCGTTGGCCAGGCCGTACGGCCTGTTCTCGTAGGACTGCTTTCGCTCGTTGATCACCACCGAGCGCTGCAACTCGAGCATTTCTTCGTCCAGCACGGGCAGGAAGAAGCCCATGCGCTCGCGCTCCAGCCACAGAGCCAGCTCGGTCGCGTGGCTGGGTACCACCTCGTAGTAATTGGTCCGATCGAACCAGGTAGAGCCGTTGTTCGTTCCGCCCGCTGCCTCCAGCAGCCGGTCGAACTCTCCTTTGGGGCAGTTCTGCGTTCCTTCGAAGAGGAGATGCTCCAGGAGGTGCGCGAGGCCGGTTCGCCCCTTCTGCTCATCCCTCGATCCCGCGCCGTACATCACGTGGACCGCGACGATGGGCGACGCGTGGTCCTCGTGTACGGCGACACGCAGCCCGTTCTTCAGGGTGGCCGTCTCCGCCGGCAGGCGGAGCGGGCGCAATGGTGTCGTCATGCCTTCGATATCGTTCCCCGCGCGGGGGTGTCTGTTCCGGCGGAATCCCTCGGTTTGCGCGCCCATCTCTTGCGGCGCTCGCCTCCACAATGTAACACCCGCGGCGTTCCGTCGCGCATTCGTCTGTATCCCCGAAACCTCGAGTGGAGCCAATACCTGACGTAACTGCGGAGGTGCCATCGCTTGGTTGGCGCCTGGTGCTCACGATGCTTGCGCGCCTCCCGCACAGGGCGATGAGCCGTGCGTTCGGCGGGCTCGCCGACGTGCCCATTCCACCCGGCCTTCGCGAACCTGTGCTCGGCTCGTTCGCCCGGGCGATGGGGATCGATGTCGCGGAGGCGGGGAAGCCGCTCCGGGACTATGCGTCGCTGAACGAGTTCTTCGTCCGGACTCTGCGCCCGGGCGTACGGTCCTGGCCAGCCGATCCCCGCATCCTCGCTTCGCCGGTCGACGGGATCGTGGGCCAATCGGGCCGGATCGTCAGCGGGACCGCGGTGCAGGCGAAGGGAATCGACTACGCGGTGGGCGATCTCCTCGTGGACGATGCCGAAGCGGGCAGGTTCGAGGGCGGCACCTTCCTCACGATCTACCTGAGTCCGCGACACTACCATCGAATCCACACGCCGTGCCGCGGGCTCATCCGCCGGGCGACGTACGCGCCGGGTGCGCTGCTGCCCGTCAACGCTCCCGCCGTCATGCACGTTCGCGGGCTGTTCGTGCGTAACGAGCGGCTGGTCTGCTACGTCGATGGGGATCGCGGACGGGTAGCCGTCGTGGCGGTAGGGGCGTACAACGTCGGAAGCATCTCGGCCGCTTTCGATCCGCTCTGGTCAGGGCGACCCGGCAGGCCGGTCACGAACCAGCGTCGTCTCGTCCCGATCGAGAGGGAGTACGACCCTCCGATAAGGGTCGATACCGGAGACGAGATCATGGCCTTCCATCTCGGCTCGACGGTCGTCCTGCTGATGGAGGAGGGTGTGCGGCTCGCACCGAACCTGGCGGAGGGCATGGAGATCCGGGTCGGGGAGCCGATCACGGCGCCGGAAGCCGCCGCAACGTCGGAGCCGGGAGCCCCGGCGGGCGGAAGATAGGCTGGCGAGGCGCGAGCACCTCGTCAGGTGCGGAAGCATCTGATGGGGAGGGCCGAACCGGGCGCCGGCCGCGGCTGGGAAAAGCGCCAAACCACTTGCGATGGCTCCCGGCTCGCCCCTTCCCGAACCCTCCAGCGTACCCTGCTTTCGCTCCCGCCTTCAGGCTTCCACAAACTGCTCTACGAAGGCGACAGGGGAGAGCGGCTCCCCGGTGGCTTCATTTAGCAGGTCGTTCCAGGTCAGCGTGGCCCCCCGCGAGAAGATCTCGTTTCGCAGGAACTCCCCTTCGGTCGATGCGGACGCTCGGATCGCGTCCGTCAATTGCGACGCCATCAACTCACCCAGCAGGTAGTTGTGGTAGTAGACCGGCGCCAGCGACAGGTGGATCTTGGTCGCCCAATCGGGCGCATCCCTTCCGTCCGGTCGCCGCAGGAGCTGAAACTCCTCGACGAGATCCCACCACAGCCCGTTGAAATCCGTCCTGTCGGGATCGCGATACAGCTCGCGCTCGAACCGGACCATGACCAGCATCCAGCGGGCGGCGATCAGCATCGACAGCCGCTGTCGCTCGTCGATCTCCTCTGCATCCACATCGGGGCGGGAGGGGAGCCGCGTTCGCAGCCACTGCGGGTCCCGGGTGAAGCGACCGAAGTACATTGCGATCGCCTCGGTCGACAGGGTGTGCGCGGGAGACCTCAGCAGGTACGGCAACGTGCGCGGGAGATACTTGTCGTAGACCGCATGGCCCAGCTCGTGGAGCAGCGTTCGCATCCACCGTTCGTTGGGGCGGAGGTTGCAGAGGATGCGGACGTCGCCCTCACGATCGATGTCGGTACAGAACGCGTGCTGGTCCTTGCCCTCGCGCTCGTACAGATCGCTTCGGTCGAGCACGTCGTCCACTGGAAGACCGATGTCGGCGAAGTAGCCACGCACGAACGCCTCGTGGTCGAAGCTCTCGAAGAGCGGATCGAGGTCGAGGTCGCCGAAGGCGGGCGCCTCCTGCGCGAAGAAGTCGTCCCAGTGCCACGGTCGGAGATCTTCGGGACGAACCGAGTAGCGATCGGCGAGGTCGTCGTCCAGTCGAGCACGGAGCCTGGCGAAGGGCGCGTCGCTGGTACGACGGAAGTCCTCCAGCAGGCTTTCCAGTTGAGGCGGATCGATCTCCTGGAGCCTCAGCTCCATCGTGTAGTAGTCGTCGAATCCGAGGCTCCGGGCGGCGGCATTCCGTCGACGGATCAGCTCAAGGAGCCTTGGTGCGACCAGCGGGCCCATCTGCTTGCTCGCCTCCCAGATTCGCTGCCGCCGGGCGTTGTCGCGCTCGCCGTCGAGGAGGTTGCGCAGCTCGTTGTTGGACAGGTGCGATCCATTCAACTCCGCCCTGAAGTTGTAGAAGATGCCCTCGAGCTCGGCTTCCCGGGTAGCGAAGTCCTCCAGCGTCTCCGCCGGCAGCTGGTTGGCCGTGAAGGAATGGTCCAGCAACTCGAGCTGCCGGCGAACGAGCGGATCGGTCACGCCCGGTGATTCGAGCATCCGTCTCACCGTACGGAGGCCGGAGGACTCCGAGTACAGCTTCTTCACGGCAGTCCTCGCTTCCGCCGACCGCCGGATAGCTTCCTCGCGACCGGTGGTTGCCGCTTCCCAGGAGGCGAGGTTGGCGGTGCGGGCCAGGGGCTGCAGACGAGCGACGTGCTCGTCGAGGAATCGCTGAGCGTCAGCGTCCGTATGATTCATGAGCGGGTCGGTATCGATGAGGCACGCCTGAGCAGGCGTGCGAGCGCTTCGGTCCCGGTAGCGTAGTTCTCCATCGAGAACCACTCGTTGGGGGCGTGTGCGTTGGCGCCCGGCAACAGGAACCCGATCAACGCAACCGGCGCACCCAAGGTGTCCTCGAACGTTCTGACGATGGGAATCGAACCCCCTTCCCGGATGTAGACGGGCCGCTTGCCAAAGGACTCTTCGAGCGCTCCGGCCGCCGCTTCGAATATCGGATGCACCGGATCGGCTTGCCACGGCTCTCCCCTATGGAGGTACTCCACTTCGACCGATACACCGGGCGGGGCGATCTCCTTCACGAAGCGCGTGAACTTCTCGGCGATGTCGCGCGAGCTCTGCTCGGGGACGAGTCGCATCGAGATCTTCGCCATCGCTCGGGCGGGCAGGACGGTCTTCGCCCCCTCCCCGGTATACCCGGAGAGCAGCCCGTTGACGTCGAGAGTCGGTCGGGCCCAGATCCGCTCGAGGGCGCTGTAACCCTCCTCACCACCGAGTTCGCGCACGCCGACTTCCGCGGCGAGGTCCTCTTCCCGGAACGGGAGGCGGGAGATTGCTTCGCGGACCTCGGGCGCCAGCTCGATCACGTCGTCATAGAACCCGGGAATCGCGACGCGGCCACGATCGTCGTGCATCCGCGCGATCATGCGCGCCAGCGCCGTCGCAGGGTTCACGACCGCGCCGCCGTACGATCCGGAGTGCAGGTCGGCACTCGGCCCGGTCACTCGCACCTCGAAGTACGCCATGCCCCGCAAGCCGACGGTGATCGAGGGCAGCCCCGGCGCGAACATCGCAGTGTCCGAAATGAGCACCGCATCACAGGCGAACCGCTCGCGGTTCTCGATCAGGAAATCCTCGAGATGCGGGGAGCCGACCTCCTCCTCGCCTTCCACCAGGAAGACCAGATTGACGGGTAGCGTCCCGGCCACGGCCAGGTGCGCCTCGACCGCCTTCAGGTACATGTACACCTGGCCCTTGTCGTCCACTGAGCCGCGGCCGAACAGTCTGCCGTCGCGGATCTCCGGCTCGAAGGGCGGCGAAATCCACTCGGCGAGGGGTTCCGGAGGCTGAACGTCGTAGTGGCCGTACACGAGAAGGGTGGGGGCGCCAGGCGCTCCACGCCACTCACCGACAACCACGGGGTGCCCTGCAGTCGGGATTACCTCGGCGATCTGCAGTCCGGCCTCCAGCATCCGATCGATCAACCACTCGGCGGCCCGCGTCATGTCCGGTACGTGCTCGGACTTTGCGCTCACGCTCGGAATGGCGACGAATTCGACAAGCTCGCGTTCCATCCGTTCGCGACTGCGCCGGAGGTAGTCGATGATATCGTTCATGTCAGAGGCGATTTCGCTGGAGTCGGACATGGCCCCCTCCTAGACCGCCGCATGGCGAGCATGCAGCAGGACAGAATCTTCGTGTACGGCACCCTGCGGCGGGGCGGGGGAGCCGATGCCTTCCTCGCCGCCTGCCGCTTCCTTCGGGCTGCCACCGTCCGCGGAACGTTGTACGACCTCGGGGACTACCCGGCCCTTACACTCGACGGCTCTGACCAAGTCCACGGCGAGATCTGGTCCTGCACGCCCGAAACTCTGATGATCCTCGACTCGTACGAGGGTGTGGCGGAAGGACTGTTCGAACGACTCCGGGTCGCAGTCGATGATGAGCAGGTATGGACCTATGTCGCTGGCCACGCGCTGCGGACTGCCCTCGACCCGGATCGGATCCTTCGCCCCGCCTGCTGGCAACCGCCTAACCGTCGGTGGTCGGAGCCCCTTTGACGATGGTCGTCCGATACGCCTCCGGAGGCGCGTTCGGCTTCACGCGGACCGACTTCGCGGGGATCCCGACGTTCACGTGCCAGGGCCGAACGTCACGGGTCGCCACCGCGAGCGCACCCACCATCGAATTCTCCCCGACGTTCGTCCCGGCGAGGATCGTGGCGTGGTAGGTGATCCGCACGCCATCACCGATGACCGTCTTCGCGTTGGTCACGTCGGCCTGATCGACGATCGAGTGCGTGTGGGAGTAGACGTTGGCGTAGTCGGAGATCGAAACACGGTTGCCGAGGACGATCCCCCCACGGTCGTCGAGGAGCACGTTCCGGTGAACGACCACGTCGTCTCCCACTTCGAGATTGTACCCGAAGGAAAACTCAACGAAGTGAAAGCACTTGAAGTTACGGCCCACTCTCTTGAAGATGTATGGGGCCAGTAGGCGCCGGAACCTCACCCCCAGGTGGATGTTTCCGCCGAGGGGCGACCGGTCGAACATCTGCCACATCCAGATGAGTGGCTTACGTTCATTGAAACGTTCCGTGTCGATCTCGGCGTAGTATTCGGGCTCGAGCGTGATGTTGCGCGCGTCCATGTGCGCGAGCGCTACCCGCACCGACGGGGGAAGCGTTGCAGGATCCGTGTCGCGCAGGCCAGGGTAGAAGAGGCTGGTGAGCGTCCGACGGCAGAGTTCCCAGCGATCGTCGCCCCGGCTCAAGGAATCGGCGATTTCGCCGAGCCAATCTTCATAGAGCTGTACCGCCTCGCTGGACGGCTCGAGTTGGCGTAGCGGGCGATGGACCATGGTAGTTCAACGGTTGTCGTTGGCCAGCGTAATGGAAGCGGCAAAGGTAGAGATCTCGCGGCCCGGGCGTCAAACCGCCATGGACCGTAGTGGCTAGACTCGAGCACACGAGGGAGAATGCACGACATTCTGCGGGAGAGGCTCTGGCGGAACCTGGAAGCCCTCCCCGAAGACAAGCTGTACCAGGTCCTCGACTACATCGAGTTCCTCGCCTCCAAGTACAATCGTGAACCCGTTCGGGCAGGGTCGCCGTTCCAGCGGTTCGGCGATCGCTTGCAGGATCACCTGCGAATGAACGGCGTTGGACTTGGCGTGATCCGCGGGACGCTCGAGGCTGTGGGGACGGCGGACCGGGTGATGAGCGATCTCGCCGACGCCGGACGCACGATTCTGCGTGGCGTTGAGGAAGGGCTCAAGCCCCGCCCGTCCACGGGGACCAACGTGGTGAGGACGGAAGGCGCAAACGGCTGAACGCCGGGCGCGCAGAATCATGCGATTGCGCCGTACCCGTCGGCAGCAGCGAAACGGCTGAACGCCGCCCAATATTGACGATGGAGTTGGTTCCGGATAATTTTTCGCATGGAACCATTTCCAGATATCGGCACCAGGCAGCCCGTCAATCCCGAGAATGCGCGAGGACGCGCGAGGGATCGGCGGGCTTCGCGCATTGAGGAGGGTAGATGATCCGCTCGGAGGGCATGCCGCCGCGCGTTCTCGGTGAAGCGCTCACGTTCGACGACGTACTTCTCGTCCCCCGCCATTCGGCCGTCCATCCTCGGGACACGCGCATAGAGTCGCTGCTGACGCGGGGGATCGCCCTGCCGATCCCACTGGTTTCAGCGGCGATGGACACGGTTACCGAGTCGCGGATGGCAATCGCGATGGCCCGCGAGGGCGGGATCGGAATCATCCACAAAAACATGTCGATCGACCAGCAGGCGAACGAGGTCGACCGCGTCAAGCGATCCGAGAGCGGATTGATCGAGAAGCCGGTCACCGTCCGGCCGGAAGATACCGTGTGGGCGGCGCGGCGGTCGATGGACCGGTACTCCATCAGCGGCGTGCCCGTGGTTGACGATGATGGGCGGCTGGTAGGGATCCTGACCTCCCGTGACCTGCGCTTCGAGTCCGATCCCAACCGCCGCGTAGAGGAGGTGATGACGCGAGAGGGGCTGATCACAGCTCCCCGTGGTACCTCGCTGGCCGAAGCCGAGCGGATCCTGCACCGCAATCGGATCGAGAAGCTCCCGGTGGTGGACGAGGAGGGCAAGCTCATTGGCCTCATCACCTTCAAGGACATCAACAAGCGCCGGCAGTACCCGAACGCGTGCAAGGATGAGCACGGCCGATTGCGGGTCGGCGCCGCTATCGGCGCTTCGGCCAGTGATCTCGACCGGGCGAGGGCGCTGGTAGACGCCCGCGTCGATGTGCTGGTTATCGACACCGCGCACGGGCATGCGGAAAGCGTCCTCGAGGCGGTGGCCAGGACGCGGGAGGCGTTTCCGGACGTGCAGATCATCGCGGGCAACGTGGCGACGCGGGAAGGCGCGGCGGCCCTCGTCGAACGCGGTGTCGACGCCGTGAAGGTCGGCGTCGGTCCGGGGTCGATCTGTACGACGCGCGTCGTAACCGGAGTGGGGGTCCCGCAGCTGACGGCCATCTTCGAGGCGGTCGAAGGCGTGGAGGGGCGGGTACCCATCATCGCCGATGGCGGGATCAAGTACTCCGGCGACCTGGTCAAGGCGCTCGCGGCAGGTGCGCACTCGGCGATGATGGGGTCGATGTTCGCGGGCACGGACGAGAGTCCGGGCGAGGCGTTCCTGCTCGAGGGCAGGCGCTTCAAGACGGTCCGGGGGATGGGAAGCCTCGGCGCGATGCAGCAGGGTTCCGCCGATCGCTATTTCCAGGACGAAGCCGAGTCCAGGAAGTTCGTCCCGGAGGGGATCGAGGGACGCGTGCCGTACAAGGGGCCGGTGTCGGACACGATCTACCAGCTGGTGGGCGGGCTGCGCTCGGGGATGGGATACGTCGGTGCTCCGGACCTCGAGACGCTGCGGACTGCGACCCGGTTCGTGAAGATCACCGGCGGCGGTCTCCGGGAGTCGCATCCCCACACGGTCACCATCACCCGCGAAGCGCCAAACTACGCACGGTGATGGCGACCCGTCGGCTTCGGCTGCTGCACTTGGCCCACGCGCGCTCCGGTGACAAGGGCGATACGGCGAACGTCGGGGTGATTGCCTTCGAGCCGGAGTTCTATCCCGTGCTTGTCGAGCAACTCACCGTCGAGCGTGTCAAGCGGCATTTCGAAGGGATCTGTCACGGTCCAGTGGAGCGCTTCGAGTTGCCGAACCTCCACGCGTTGAACTTCCTGTTGCACAACTCCCTGGGCGGCGGTGGAACCGTGTCGCTGCGAACCGATGCGCAGGGCAAAACGCTGTCGACGGCGATGCTCCGAATGGAGATCGACGTACCGGAGGCACTGGCGTCACGGGCGCTGGCGCGGTCAGGTCGATGAGTGACACGCCGCTCGTCCTCCGCCAGACCGATGGGGCCATCGCCCGTCTCACGCTGAACCGGCCGGAGAAACGAAATGCACTCGACCGGCAGCTGGTGGCGCGACTGACCGAGGCCGTCGAACGGGCCGACGAGGACCCTGGCATCCGAGTCATCGCGATTGGCGGGGCGGGAGCGGACTTCTGTGCCGGAGCGGACCTCGCCGAGCTTCTGCCGATGCTGGATGCACCGGCACTGGAGAATGTCGACGACGCGGAACGTCTCGGCCGCCTCTTCGCGAGGCTGAGGGCCGCGCGAAAACCGGTCGTGGCAATGGTCCGCGGGCGCGCTCTGGGCGGCGGCTGCGGACTTGCCACGGCCTGCGACCTGGTTCTCGCGGCGGAGTCTGCGCGCTTCGGTTACACCGAGGTCCGTCTGGGCTTCGTTCCGGCGCTGGTTCTCGCCATCCTCGGGCGGGCGATACCGGAAAAGCGGGCCTTTGAGCTGATCACCCTGGGCGACCAGATCGACGCGCGAACGGCAGAGAGCTACGGGCTCGTCAACCGGGTATTTCCCGACGACGATTTCGAGGCCCAGGCCAGCGCCTATCTTTCGGAGTTGGCGAGTCGAGATCCGGCTGCCGTGAGGCTCGGGAAGCGACTGCTCTATCGTCAGCGCGACATGAGCTTCGAGGCCGCGCTGGGAGTCGGAGCGGAGCTGAACGCACTCGCGCGGACGTCGCAGCAGCTGCGCGAGGGCGTGGAGCGCTTCCTCGACCAACGCAGCGACAGCCATGAAGAACGGCGATGATCGGACGACCCTCATCACAGTGGCTGGCCGTCCGCGTTGGACTGTTCTTCGTCGCCGCCATCGTCTGGCTCGTCGGTGTCAGCATGAACGAGCAGGTGGTCCGTTGGCTCGCGATGGGGATCGCCATCGTCGCCCTGGCGGTCGGCATCGTCCTACGCATCACCGAAGCGCGGAAGGCCGAAGCGGCTGAGCCGGATGGCTGAAGCTATTGCTGTACGTGCCGGACCATTCCCACGACCGTTCGGCGCCCGTTCCCGTCCTCGTACCATCCCTCCACGTTGAAGCGGATCTCGACGGCTCGTCTTCCGCTCCTCTCGGGCCCGAGCAGGACGTCGTAGCCCACCGCTTCTACCTCCCCTTCGAGTTCGAACTCCGGCACCCGGAAGCTCCAGGACGCGGGAACGTCACGACGGGCGCTCTCGAGCGGTCTCACCTCCACCCACCGCACCTCGGCTTGCCGTGAGGACGCTTCTCCCTGGCGCCTGTTGAGCCAGGCGTGGCTGTCACCGTCCATGCCTGCGTTCAATCCCTCAGCGATGACCAGATGGATCGAATCGGCACTGGTGAGGAAGAGGGCGTCGAAATCCTGCTGAGGCGGCCAGCCGTCTTCGAGGAGTCGGTCCACGTCGAGGATCTCGAACAAGGACCCCCTAGTTGTCTCGTTGCCGATCGATATGGCCCCGTCGAGCAGTCGGAAACGCGTTTCGCCGGCCTCGATCCATGGGCTCTCGGGTTCGCCGATCTCCATCCGCAGCCGTCGTTCGTTTCGCTCGAAGACGAGCGCTTCGAGCTGGGTGGCTCCGCCGGCGAGGATGTGCAGATCGGTCTGGGGGACGATGCGCCAGACTCCCCCGACGTCCGAGGTCGTCCGCGTTTCATCGAGAAACCGGTCCCAGGTGGCGCCCCGCCCCAGCCAGGCAAGCGCCCCGCGCTCGATCTCCTCACCATTCGCGACGGAGCGGAAGGAGAACGGGACAACGGTCGGTTCGCCGTTCACCCTTCCGAGAAAGACGAACTCGCGCGTGTACCGGAGCCGCTCCACAGCCGCTTCGGGGGGCGCACCGGACGGTTGCCCAGCGTCCTCGTCCGCGGAGCCGCAGGAGCTCGCCGCCAGCGCCGCCGCGAGGGCGACGAACACGGCGGCTCCCCGTCGCATCGGGAGGCCTGCTGTTCGTCGCCAGTGTGACTGCTCAACCGCCATCCTTCCGCCTTGCCGTCATCCTGCGCCTTTCGGCGGCCTGGTTCCGAGAAGAGGTGCGCGAAGCGCTTCGCGGCGATTGCTTCTCCAGCAGCGCGAGGCCGAAGATCTCGTCCATGTGGTGAACGAAATGGAAGTTCATCCCGTCGCGGACGTCGGCGGGCACGTCGCGGAGATCGCGTTCGTTGCCAGCCGGGAGGATGACGTCACGCAACCCCGCCCGGTAGGCCGCGAGGATCTTCTCCTTGACCCCGCCGATTTCCAGGATCTTCCCTCGCAGCGTGACCTCGCCCGTCATCGCGATATCGTGCCGTACGCATCGCTCCGACAGCGAGGACGCGATCGCCAGCGTGACCGCGGCGCCTGCCGATGGCCCATCCTTGGGCGTCGCGCCGACGGGGAAATGGATATGGATGTCGGACGCGGGGAAGACATCGTCCGAGATGCCCAGCATCGCCGCCCGCGACCGGACGTAGGAATACGCCGCATTGACCGACTCTCGCATCACCTCGCCGAGCATGCCAGTGATGATGAGTCGGCCCGTACCCGGCATCTTCAGGGCCTCGATGAACATCAACTCGCCACCGGAGGCGGTCCAGGCAAGCCCGGTCACCACTCCGACCTCGGGGGAACTCTCGGCTTCCGTGGTCGGATACCGCGGAATGCCCAGGATCTCCTCGATCAGCCCGCGAGAGAGCGTCCAGGGTCCGCTTCCGTTCTGAGCCTTTTCCAGCGCGACGTAGCGAAGGATCGCCCCCAACGAGCGACGGAGATTCCCCAGCCCGGAGTCGCGGGCATAGCCCCGGGTGAGGAACAGCAACGCGTCGTCCTCCACCCTGATCTCCTCAGGGCTGAGCCCATGCTCGTCCACCATCCGCGGCAGCATGTGCGTGCGCGCGATATTGACCTTCTCCTCCGGGGTGTAGCCTGCGATGCGAATCTCGATAAGGAACTCACGGAGGTTCCGC
>CAZJEH010000070.1:0-17501 GCA_964544905.1 uncultured Gemmatimonas sp. | reverse complement strand
CTGCTTTCCGGCTTCTTCACCCCGTTCCTGCTGAGTCTCGGCTTCCTGTCGACCATCATCGCGATCGTCGTCGCCTTCCGGATGGACCTGGTCGACCACGAAGGGGTTCCGGTTATCCACCTCACCCGGAAGATCTGGACGTACATCCCCTATCTGATCAAGGAGATCGTCGTCGCGAACATCGCCACGGCCAAGATCGTCCTGAGCCCGGACCTGCCGGCGAAGCCGATGATCCTCCGGGTGCGCTCCAAGCAGCGGACCGATCTGGGTCGGGTCATCTTCGGCAACTCCATCACTATCACGCCCGGCACGATTACGCTGGCGATCGTCGGCGATACACTGTTCGTGCACGCGCTGGACGGTGAGGGGGCCGGGGACATGACCGAGAGCGAGATGAACGCCAGGGTCGCCGAACTGGAGCGTCTGCAATCATGATGTTCTTCGTCAGCGCCATCGCCATCCTGCTGAACATGACGATGGCCATCATCCGGGGAGTGAAGGGCCCGACGGTCTACGACCGGGCGTTGGCGGTCAATATGTTCGCCACCGGTACGGTCCTGCTGATCGCCGTCCTCGGCTTCCTCACCGGCCGACCGGACTTCCTCGATCTGGCCGTCGTGTACGCGCTGCTCGGCTTCATCGGCACGATCGCCATCCTCAAGTATGTCCATTACGGCAACCTGGGTGCTGTTCGGGACGACCGGCCGGAGGACGAATGGACCTGGTGATCGACCTGCTCAGCTGGGTCTTTCTAGTCGCCGGCGCCTTCTTCATGTTCGTGGCCGGGCTTGGTGTGCTCCGTCTGCCCGACGTGTTCTCGCGTATGCACGCCGCGGGAATGAAGGACACGCTGGGCCTCGCTCTGACGATGGTCGGCCTCATTCTGCAGGCTGGGTTCACCCTGGTCTCCGCGAAGCTCGTGTTGATCTGGGCCTTCCTCTGGTTCGCCTCGCCGGTCGCCGGTCACGCCACGGCCAGGGCCGCGCTTCTGGGGGGAGTCAAGCCTGTGCTCTATCGGCGGGGCGGCGGCGTGGACACCTCGGGGACCGCGGCGTCCGTGCGTGAGGAAATCAACCGCGGTGAAGGAGAGCGGGCATGAGCGTGGTCATCGACGTCGCCCTGCTCGCGATGCTGGCGGTGATCGGGACCGCCGTCATCCGCATGCGCAATCTGTTCGGCGTGGTGATCCTGTCGGGGATTTACAGCCTCGCTTCAGCGGCGCTGCTGACGACCATGGACGCGCCTGACGTGGCGTTCACCGAGGCCTCGGTGGGCGTAGGGGTTTCCACGGTGCTGATGCTCGCTGCACTGACGCTCGTCGGCCACGAGGAGAAGCCCGGCAAGCGACGGTCGCTCCTGCCGCTCGTGGTGGTTGTGGTTACGGGCGGGATCCTCCTCTACGGGACGATGGACATCCCCCCGTACGGCAATCCCGACAACCCGATCCATCACCACGTCACGCCCCGGTACCTCGTCGATGTCCGTGAGGAGATCGATGTGCCGAACACCGTCGCCGCCGTGCTCGCCAGCTATCGAGGCTATGACACGATGGGTGAAACCACGGTGATCTTCACCGCCGGCGTGGGCGTCCTGCTCATGCTATCCGGCATGAAGAAGCGCCGGGAGAAGGGCGCCGGCGGCGCTGCCGACGAAGTCCTGGCGGGCGTCGGCGGGGACAAGGGGACGGGGTCATGAGCGTGAACGTCATACTCCGGATCGCGACGAAGATCCTGGTCCCCAACATCGTCCTCTTCGCCCTCTACGTGCAGTTCCACGGGGACCTGGGACCGGGCGGCGGGTTCCAGGCGGGGGTCATCCTGTCGGCCGCGTTCGTCCTCTACGCCCTCGTCTACGGGCTGGAGAACGCGCAGAGGGTCCTTCCGCCCCGCTTCGTGCACACCTGCCTCGCGCTGGGGGTGCTGATCTACGCCGGCACGGGCGTGATGGGCGTGGTTCTGGGCAGCTGGTTCATGGATTACAACGTGCTCGCCCACGACCACATCCACGGACAGCACCGGGGCATCTTCTGGATCGAGATGGGCGTCCTCACCACGGTCTTCGGGGCGATGACGTCGATCTTCTACGCGTTCGCCGAGCGGAAGGGGTTGGACTGATGGACTTCTTCGTCGGCCACTACAACTACTGGATCGTCGTCTTCCTCATGATGCTCGGGTTCTATGTAACCATATCCCGAGGCAACATGGTGAAGGTGATGGTCGGGCTGACCATCTTCCAGACGTCGGTTTTCATCTTCTACATCTCGCTGGGCAAGATCCACGGCGGGACTGCGCCGATCCTCCTCGACGCGGAGGACGTCGTCTACAGCAACCCGCTCACGTCCGTGCTCATCCTGACCGCCATCGTGGTGGGCATCGCCACCACCGCGCTGGGCCTCTCGATCATCGTGCGCATCAAGGAGGCGTACGGCACGATCGAGGAGGAAGAGATCGACGCGATCGAGCAAGCCGAGATCGAGGCGGCGGTCAGACGAGAATGACGGCATTCCTGCAACATCTATCGGTCTTCCAGGTCGTCATCCCGCTGATGGCGGCCCCGGTCTGCGCCCTCCTCCGCTGGGCGCGGATCGCATGGGCGTTCGCGACGCTGATCTGCTGGTCGGCGTTCGCGATGTCGATCACGCTGCTCCGGCAGGTCCTCACGACAGGGCCCTTCAACTACGAGATCGGTGGCTGGGCCGCCCCCTGGGGGATCGAGTACGCCGTGGACCACGCGAACGCCATCGTACTCGTGCTCGTATCGGGGATCGCGGCCGTAGTACTGCCGTTCGCCCGGCAGAGCGTGGAGAGCGAGGTCGAGGAGGCGAAGATCCCGCTCTTCTATGCGGCGATGCTCCTCTGCGTCACGGGGATGCTCGGGATCGCGGTCACGGGCGATCTGTTCAACGTCTTCGTCTTCCTCGAGATCACCTCGCTGTCGTCGTATACGCTGGTGGCGATGGGCCGCGACCGGCGGGCGCTGACGGCCGCGTTCCGCTACCTGGTGCTGGGAAGCATCGGCGCGACGTTCATCGTCATCGGGATCGGGTTGCTGTACTCGATGACCGGGTCGCTGAACATGGCCGACCTGGCGCGGCTGCTCCCGTCCGTGGAGGGCCCGCGGACGGTTCCGGTCGCCTTCGCCTTCCTGGCGGTCGGCATCAGCCTCAAGATCGCGCTCTTCCCGCTGCACCTCTGGCTGCCGAACGCGTACGCCTATGCGCCTTCGGCGGTTTCGGCGCTGATCGCCGCGACCTCGACCAAGGTCGCGGTCTACATGCTCGTTCGGGTCTTCTTCACCATCTTCGGTGCCGATTACACGTTCGGCACGATGAGGCTGGACGTCCTCCTGCTGCCGCTCGCGCTGATCGCGATCATCAGCATGTCGCTGGCGGCGATCTTCCAGGAGAACGCCAAGCGGTTGCTCGCCTACTCGAGCCTCGCGCAGATCGGTTACATGACCCTGGGTATCGGCCTGGGGACCGTCACCGGGCTCACCGCCGGCATCCTTCACCTGTTCAATCACGCCCTGATGAAGGGCGCGTTGTTCATGGCGCTGGGTTGCGTGGTGTACCGGATCGGGTCCGTGCAGATCCGGGACATGGCGGGGCTCGGGAAGCAGATGCCGTGGACGATGGCGGCGTTTACCGCGGGCGGACTGAGTCTGATCGGGGTGCCGCTCACCGTAGGGTTCATCAGCAAGTGGTATCTGATCGCCGGTGCGCTGGAGCTGGGCTGGTGGGCCGTCGCTGCGCTGATCGTGATTTCATCGCTGATGGCGGTCGTCTACATCGGGCGGGTGGTCGAGTCGGCCTACTTCCGCCCGGTGCCCGAGGGGCGGGTCGTGAGTGAGGCGCCGCTGGGCTTGCTCATCCCCACCTGGATCCTGATCCTCGCCAACTTCTACTTCGGGATTGACGCGACCCTGACCACCGGTGTGGCGAGCCGGGCGGCGGAGCTGCTGCTGGGGGCGGGCTGATGACTGGCGACACGCTCATCTGGGCTCTCCTCTGCGTTCCCGCGGTCGCGGCGCTCCTCATCGCCCTGACGGGCCGGGCGCCGAACGTCCGCGAGGGGGTGACGATCACCGCGAGCCTCCTCCTCCTCTTCCTGGCGGTCACTCTCGCGCGGCTCGTGTATGCGGGCGAGCGGCCGGCGGCTTCATTGTGGGAGATGGTCCCGGGCCTCGGGCTCGAGTTCGCGCTCGAGCCGCTGGGTATGCTGTTCATCGTCGTCGCCGCGCTCCTCTGGCCGGTCAACTCCGCGTACTCGATCGGCTACATGCGGGGGCTGAAGGAGAAGAACCAGACCCGCTACTACGTCTGTTTCGCCATCGCGATCGGTTCGGTCATGGGAATCGCGATGGCGGGCAACCTCCTGACGCTGTTCGTCTTCTACGAGGTCCTCACCCTCTCGACCTACCCGCTCGTCACCCACAAGGGGACCGAGGATGCGATGCGGGCGGGGAGGGTCTACCTCGGCATCCTGCTGACGACATCCATCGCCTTCCTGCTGGTCGCCATCATCTGGACCTGGGCGGTCGCGGGCACGCTCGACTTCGCGCCGGGCGGGATCCTGGCCGGACGGATCGATGGTCCGGCGGCGGGACTGCTGCTCATGCTGTACGTGTTCGGCATCGGCAAGGCGGCGGTCATGCCGGTGCATCGCTGGCTCCCCGCGGCCATGGTGGCCCCCACGCCGGTGTCCGCGCTGCTGCACGCGGTGGCCGTCGTGAAGGCCGGCGTGTTCTCCATCGTGAAGGTCGTCCTCTACGTCTTCGGGACCGACTTCCTCGCCACCGTCCCGTCCCAGAGCTTCATGCTCTACGTGGCCGGGTTCACCGTGGTCGCGGCGTCCGTGGTCGCACTGCGGCAGACGGAGTTCAAGCGGATGCTGGCGTACTCGACGGTCAGCCAGCTGAGCTACATCGTCATGGCGGCGCTGGCGCTCGCTCCATTTTCCGAGCTCGGCGCTGTGATCCACATCGCGGCGCACGCGTTCGGCAAGATCACGCTGTTCTTCACGGCCGGCGCGATCTACGTCGCGTCGCACAAAACGCTGATCACGCAGTTCCGCGGGATCGGCCGGCGCATGCCGATCACGATGACCGCCTACACGATCGGGGCGCTGAGCATGATCGGCGTTCCGCCGACGGGCGGATTCGTTTCGAAGTGGTACATGCTGGCTGGCGCCTTTCAGTCGGAGCGCTATTTCGTCCTTGCGGTGCTGGTGATCTCGACGGCGCTGAACGCCGCCTACTTCCTGCCCATCGTGTTCCGGGCCTTCCTCAAGGAAGAGGATGATGTGCCGCATGACGACCACGGCGAGGCTCCGTGGCCGATGGTTCTCGCGCTGGTGATCACCGCGACGCTCACGATCGCGTTCTTCGCGCTGAACGGACCGGTTGTGGGCTTCGAGATGGGTATCGTCGGAGGTGCCCGATGAGCCGAACGGAAGATCGGGTGCCGCGAGCGGCCCCGGACGCCGAGAAGCACTGGCTGGTCCGGCCCGAGAACATCCGCCTCCTGTGGCGGATCTTCCTCGCCGTGCTCGCGGTCACGGTGCTCCTCCAGGCCGTCGTGCCCATTCACGCCCATTTCGGGGTCGATGGGCTCTTCGGCTTCAACGCCGTCTTCGGCTTCCTGAGCTGTGTGGCGATGGTGATCTTCGCGAAGATTCTGGGCTGGTGGCTGAAACGGCCGGACGACTACTACCCGGAGGATACTCTGTTCCGGTGGACGGCTACGCCGGACGACCCGGAGCGTCCGCAGTACGAGAGGATCGATGCCTGAGATGAGCTTTCCTCCCGCGCTGGTGATGATCCTCGGCGCCGCGATAGTGGCGGTGGCCCCGCGGAGGATCTGGCAGGCGGTCGCGCTCATCGCGCCCCTCGTCACGCTGCTCGTGATCTGGCAGATCCCCGATGGCGTTCAGCTCACCACACGCTTCCTGGGCTTCGATATCGAGCTGGTGGAGGGCGGCGCTGCGCGGCGGCTCTTCGCCACCGTCTTCGCCATCATGGCGTTCGCCGGGGCGCTGTTCGGCTTCCTGCAGGCGAAGCGCTGGGAGATGGCCGCCGCCATGGCCTACGCGTCGGGCGCCATCGGCGTGAGCTTCGCTGGCGACCTCATCGTCCTGTTCGTCTTCTGGGAGATCATGGCGCTGTTCTCCACGCTGGTCGTGTGGAGCGGCGGTACCGAAGCGGCCCGGCGTGCGGGGCTGAGATACGCCATCCTCCACCTCCTCGGTGGTATCCTGCTCCAGGCGGGAATCGTCGGAACCATCCTGCAGACCGGGTCTCCGGACATCCGGCCGATCGTCGTGGAGGGTCTCGCCGGCTGGCTCATGCTCGTGGGCGTACTCGTGAACGCGGCGGCACCTCCCTTCAGCCACTGGCTGCCGGACGCGTACCCCGAGTCTACGCCGATGGGCAGCGTCTGGCTCTCGGCCTTCACCAGCAAGACGGCGGTTCTGACGCTGTTCCTGCTGTTCCCGGGCACACAGATCCTCGTCTGGGTGGGCGTCTGGATGATCTTCTACGGGATCATCTACGCCCTGCTCGAGAACGACATGCGGCGAATCCTCTCCTACTCGATCGTGAACCAGGTCGGTTTCATGGTCTGCGGGGTGGGGATCGGAACGCAGATGGCGTTGAACGGCGTCGCCGCGCACGCGTTCGCGCACATCATCTACAAGGCGCTTCTGTTCATGAGCGCCGGATCGGTGCTCTACATGACGGGACGCCGCAAGCTCACGGAGCTGGGCGGGCTCTTCCAGAGCATGCCGCTGACGACCATCTGCGGGACCATCGGCGCGCTCGCGATCTCGGCCTTCCCGCTGACCTCGGGCTTCGTGTCGAAGTCGATGATCAACTCCGCGGCTGCCGATGAGCATCTCGTCGCCGTCTACCTGCTCCTGACCGCCGCCTCCGCGGGCGTCTTCCTTCACGCGGGCATCAAGTTCCCGTGGTTCGTCTTCTTCCAGAAGGATTCCGGGCTGCGTCCTCCCGACCCGCCCTGGAACATGAAGGCGGCGATGGTCCTGTTCTCGGTGATCTGCATCGGCCTGGGTGTCTTCCCGGGCATCCTGTACGCGGCGCTGCCGTTCCCCGTTGCCTACGAGCCGTACACCGGCGAGCACGTGGTCGGGCAGCTCCAGTTGCTGCTGTTCGCTGGGCTGGCGTTCTTCGTCATGCTGCCGCTGATGAAGCGGACGAACACGATCACCCTCGACTGGGACTGGCTGTACCGCCGACTCGGCGCGTACCTCGCGGTGGAGACGTACGAGCGAGCCATGGAGGGATGGCGGGAGATGATCGGCGAGCCGCGGGAGAAGTGGGACAGGCTGATGGCCGGGCTGTTCCGGACGTACGGGCCGCACGGCCCTCTCGCTCGATCCTGGCCTACCGGGAGCATGGTCCTGTGGGTGGGGATCCTGCTGAGCGCGTACCTGTTGCTGGCGCTATCCTGACGACGGCGAGGGACGCGGTTCGTTCGCCGAAGCGACGACGCTGATCACCGATGTACAAACGGCCCGGATGGATCTCCGGGCCGTTTCGTTACGAGCATCCGCCCCGAATCCGGGGTCTCTACGGTCCCTACGCGAACAGCGTCCCCCTCACGACGGTCACTGCCTGGCCACCAAGCACCACCCCGCCGTTCTCGACCTTCACCCGCACGGTCCCGCCTCGCGACGACACCTGATAGCCCACCAGCTCGCGGCGTCCCAATCGCTCGGCCCAGAAGGGGCCGAGCGAGCAGTGCGCGGACCCGGTGACCGGATCTTCCGGGATCCCCATGCGCGGCGCGAAGTACCGGGACACGAAGTCGAACCCCTCTGATATTGCCTCGCTGGTGACGATGATCCCCTGCACGTCCATTGCCGCGATCTCCGCCATGTCGGGCCGAAGACTGCGCACCATCTTCTCGTCGGCCAGCTGGACCAGGAGGTTCGGCCCGCTTTTCCCGACCCACACCGCCTGCGCCTTGATCGCTGCAGAGAGCCGGTCGGGCGGTGTGATGGACTGGTGCTCCAGGGCAGGAAAGTCCATCTCGATCCAGTCGTCGGCCTTCCTGGCGGTCAGCAATCCGCTACGGGTGAAGAAGCGAGCGACCTCGTTCTCGCCGAGGCGCTCCTCCTCCCAGAGGACGTGTGCGCTGGCGAGGGTTGCATGCCCGCAAAGGTCGACCTCCGCCGTGGGAGTGAACCACCGCAGGTCGAACCCGTCCGCGTGGGGGATGAGAAACGCCGTTTCCGACAGGTTCATCTCCCGGGCGACGTCCTGCAGCCACCAGTCGGGCGGCGGCTCCTCGAGCAGGCAGACGGCTGCAGGGTTGCCGGCGAAGGGCCGGGACGTGAACGCATCGACCTGAACGATTTCGCGCGCCATGGTCAGGTACCCGTGCGGAGGCCGTCGGTGGGCAGAGTGCCCGGTCTGCGGTTGTCCGACGAGCCGCGTTCCTCGCCTGTGACGCCGAGTTCTTGTGCCAGCTCGTCCCTGGTCGCCTGGATCAGCGCGCGCACGCGATCGCGCAACGCGCCGACGTCCTTCACCGTTAGCCCTTCGGTCGGGATCGGCTCGAGAACCCGGACCTCGGCCCTCGTCCGGCCGAACAGCAGCGAGCCCTTCCGCATCGCGCCGCGGGTGCCGGCAACTGCCATCGGCAGGATCGGCAGGCCCATCTCGACGGCGATACGGAACGCTCCGTCCTTGAACGGGAGAAGCTCACCGGTGGCCGACCGCGTCCCTTCGGGGAAGATCATCACCGAGACCTTCTTCGCCAGCCGGTCCTTGCACTGTTCGATCGCCTCCAGCCGACTCGAGCGGTCCGAGCGCGTGACCTTGATGTCGCCCGCCATCTGCATCATCCACCCCATGATGGGGATGCGAAAGATCTCGTCCTTGGACAGCCATTTCATCTCCCAGGGCAGATGGCTGATCAGGAAGATGTCGGCGTACGACTCGTGGTTCGAGACAGCGACGTAGGGTCGGCGCGGGTCGGGCGGAACGTACCCGGAAGTCCGAAAATCCCACAGGGGGTTGATCGACGCAGCCGCGACGGCGGCCCGGCGGAACCAGCGTCCGACAGTGTAGCGTCCCGGATCTCGCCACGCCGTTGCCAGATAGACGAGCGTCAACCAGGGAAACCACAGGATCACGAGCGTTGAAACGGCCAGCCAGATCGCGGCCGACAGAAGTCGTTGAAGCATCGAGTCGGTTGATCTACGTTGGCGGCCGCCGGTGCGCTCGCTGCGGGCGCGAACGATTACCCGATCGCCGTTCGGCGCGCACGGGTGCCTTCGATGAGCTCACGAACGGTCGGTGCTGGCGCCTTTGAACTCCGGGGTCTTCTGCAGCCGGCGCAGCGCCAGGGGAAACCAGATCGTGAACCGGTCGGGCTGGTCCGCCAGCTCCTGCTCCAGCGCGGGCATCGAGATCCATCGCCAGTCTTCGACCTCTTCGCGGTCGGGTACCGGATCGCTGGCGCAGACCCCGACGAAGACGTGATCCAGTTCGTGCTCCGTCAAGCCGTCGGGGAGCGGGGCGCGGTAGATGAAGCTGAACGCGTGCTCGAGCGTGCACGAAATCCCCATCTCTTCGAGGAGTCTCCGGCTGGCCGCGCTCGACGGACTCTCGCCGGGTCGCGGGTGACTGCAACACGCATTCGACCACAGGCCACCCGAATGGTACTTTCCCTCCGCCCGGCGTTGCAGCAGCATCTCACCGGCGCCGTTGACGATGAACACCGACACGGCCCGATGGAGGTCGCCCTGCCGGTGCGCGAGCAGCTTCGGTGCGATCCCGACCTCCCGATCATTCTGGTCGACGAGCACGACGAGTTCTTCTCGCATCCGAGATGGGCCGGAGGAAGGTGGACCCGGAGTATAAACCATTGCGTGATGGCGAGCTACCCCGCCGGATGGCGCGGACGCTGTCGCTCGTCCAGCAGACTCGCGTCGTCCGCGTGGGCGCACTCCGGTCCGCTCCCCTCGCCGACAGGCCTGGAAACGACGAAGCTCAACGGCTCGTTTCGCTCGTTGAGCTTCGCCCCCGGCAGTCGACCATCTGTGCGCCCGAAGGGGCGTATCAGCGCTCGTCCGTGCGATTGATGTCTATGTCCGGTACCACGACCACCTGGGTGTCCGTGCTGATGTCCACATCCACCGGATCCACATCCACCCGCGGCATCTCACCGCCCTCGACGTCGATGTCGGGGAGCGACCCCGGATCCTCGACTTCGGCCGTGCAGGCGCCAAGCGCCGCGCTCAGGGCGACGATCCCGAATATCCTCATGAAGTGCATCGACTCCTCCTCGGTGGTCGAATCGAATTGAACCGCACAGGTAGGCCCGGGGAATGGGCAACTCGCGTGCCGGAAATGACATCCGTGCGGATCGCCGAGGGCCGGCCGCTCGTTCTCGGCCATCGCGGGGCGCCACGCGAGCACGTGGAGAACACACTGCCCTCTTTCGCCCGGGCGCTCGCCCTCGGGGCCGACGGCGTCGAGCTGGATGTCCGTCGGAGTCGCGACGGCAAAGCGGTCGTGATCCACGACAACGACCTGCGCCGGACGATGAACGTCGCCGGTCGGATCTCCTCGCTCCACTGGGGTGCGATCGAGCGCCTCAGCGAGGCACGCGTTCCCTCGCTCGAGCAGGTGACGTCATGGGCAGCGGCCAGCGGGGCCTGGCTGAACATCGAGCTGAAGTCACCCGGGATCGAGTCGGCGGTGCTGGAGGAGGTGGGACGTACCGGCATCGGCGGACGCACCATCATTTCGTCGTTCGGCGCGGGCATCGTCCGTCGGGTCGGAGAGCTGGACGCGGCGATGACTCGCTTCTTCCTGACCGAGAAGTGGAATCCCGGTGCCCGGCGCGGTCTCGAAGGTGCGAGCGCACACGGCGTCTGCCTGCACGTCGACGCGGCCACGCCGGCAAATCTCCACGCGATTCGAGACCTCGGAGTGCCGGTGATCGTCTGGACGGTCAACGACCCGGAAAAAATGCGCGCCCTTTTCGAGGAAGGCGTCGTCGGCATCATCACCGATGACCCTGCGGCGGGCGCGAAGGTGAAAGCGGCCTACATGAAAGCGCGATGACGTCAGGACGGCTGGCCACCCGCGCCAGGACTGTGGGTGACCCGATGGAGCGCGACATCGGCATCCTCACGCGTCCGAGTCCGAATCGACACCTATTGCACAACGAACCCCGAAAGCCATGATCTCGCTGGCCCTCGCCGCGGTTCTGCTCGTCCAGGTCCCCGATACCCTGCCGACGTTCGATT
This sequence comes from uncultured Gemmatimonas sp., assembly GCA_964544905.1. Lineage (GTDB taxonomy): Bacteria > Gemmatimonadota > Gemmatimonadetes > Longimicrobiales > Longimicrobiaceae > WHSP01. Next base: position 6,222 of record CAZJEH010000070.1, on the reverse strand, counting down.
CACCGTCGACCGAACAGCTCGTGGTGAGGGCGATCGAGGCATCGGGCTCCATACCCGAGGATCTCCTCGACTACCGCGCCGAGGTTCACAGCACCATGCAGATCTCGATCGCCGCGGACACGACGGGCGTGGCGGATCTCCCGGCGGCCGTCGACGAGGTGGTATCCGACGTCCGCTGGGCACGCACCGGCCATCTGCACCAGGTGGTGAGAGGCCACCGGCTTCGGATGCTCGTCCCGCTGCCGTATTCGATGGCCACGATCCTGGAGAACGTGTGGGTCATCCCGCACCTCTACGGAAGCAGGATCTACGCGCCCCTCGCGGGGCCGCCGGCGGTGAACCCTTTCAGCGCCAGCGGCCCTCGCTACTACCGTTACCAGGCTGAGGACACCGTCCGCATCCGACTGCCGAACGAGTTGATCACGCTCATCCCGATCACCGTTCGACCGCGGGTCGTGCCGCAGGAGGGCGACGTGCAGCTGCTCGTCGGAACCTTCTACGTGGATGTCGATCGGGCCGCCGTCGCGCGAGCCCGCGTGGGTTTCGCCGGCGGAGAGCGTGTTCTCCCGCGGACCCTGGGACAGGTGGAGACGTTCATCGAGCTGGAGAACGGCCTCTGGGAGGGACGCTTCTGGCTTCCGTTCCGCCAGCGCAGGGACATCGTGTTCGAGTCCCGGCTGCTCGGCGGTGCGGTTACGGCGCGGGTCGTGAACCGCTTCATCGACCTCGAGATGAACACGGGCTGGCAGCCGTCGGGCCAGCTCGTCCAGCTGCGCTGGGAGGAGGAGGGCAACTCCGCCTTCGCGAACTGGACCTCCCCCATCGGCGACGAGGAGCTGGAACTGGCACTGGAGGACTTCAGCGATCTCCGGCTGGCGGCGGCAGCCGAGTCGCGGCCGGCGCAGGGGATCCGGCTTCAGCCCCACATCGCTCGGGGCAGCGATCTCTTCCGATACAACCGGGTCGAGGGGGCTTTCGTGGGGCTCGGGGCGCGACTCGTTCCCCCGGACTCCCGGCGCGATCGGTGGGAGCTGTACGGCACGGCGGGATGGGCATTCGCCGAACAGACTGCCCGCGGTCAGCTTTCCTATCGCCGAGGCGCGGCGGTCACTCCCGTCCCGGTCGAGGGCACCGACTGGGGCTTCGAAGTGGGCGTGTACAGGCGCTTGCTGGATATCCAGCCTTTCCGCCCGACCTTCGTATGGGACTGGTTCTATACACTGCCAGCTGCCCTGTGGGGTGCCGATCCCCGTGACTACTTCGACGCCACCGGCGCGGAGATCTCGCTGCTGGGGCGCCGCCAACGTTGGAGTGGTCGCCTCGGTGCGCGGTTCGAGCAGCACGATTCGGTATCCGTGAACACCGAGCGCTTCCTGTTCGGTGTCAGCGAGGAGTTCGGTCCCCTCGCCGGGGTGGACCCCGGCTCGCTGTTCGCCGTCGAGGCGGGCACCCAGTACTCGCTCGGCCCGGGCGCCTTCGGCATCGGAAACAGCTTCCTCGCCCGCGCCGACACAGAGCTCGGGTTCGCCGACTTCCAGTATCAGCGGGTCGCCGGTCTCCTCAGCGCCCGGTACCGACTAGGCCCGATCACGCTCGCGGCGCGCGCCGACGGAGGGCACGTCTGGGGAGCGCCCCCGCCCCAGAAGCTCTTCCGCTTCGGGTCGGTCGAGGGGCTTCGCGGCTACGAGCCCAACGAGTTCGGCGGGTCGACGGCCTTCCTCGGGAGGGCGCGGGTGCTGCTCGGCATTCCCCCACGCTCGGCCCGCCCGCTCGCCCGCGCGGGGCTCTTCCTTATCCCACCCCTCAGACCGAACCTGGTTTTCGTGGCGGAAACCGGCTGGACGGACATCGACCCCGAACTGGGCGATGCCCTGTTGCGCCTCGGATCGCGCCAGACGGACGGATTCCGCAGCTCGATCGGGTTCGGCATCAGCATCTTCGATGACGCCGTCACCATCGAGCGCCTTCAGCCCGTCGACGAGGACGAGGACCGGGACGCGCGCTGGTACTTCGGCTTGACGTACTGGTACTGACGGTTCCGATGTGGGGCCCTTCCGCTGGCGCCCCAAACGCGGTCCTCTCTTTGCATCCTCCGGCTTCGGGACAAGCCCCCGACGACCCACAGGAGAGAACGCCATGTCATCGATCAGCCGACCGCTCGCCGGCCCCCTTCTCACTTTCGATCTGGCGGAGCAGATCGCCGACCTCCGTCGCGAGGAGGCCTACGACCGCAGCGGTCGGGCGGGGCGAACCCTCGCCAAATCCGGCCGCATGCGCCTGCTCCTCGTGGCGATGGCGGAAGGCAACGTGATCGGAACGCACCAGGCGGACAGCCCTCTGACCATCCACGTGATCGAGGGCGACATCCAGTTCCGGCTGGATGGGGGGGAACACCGCCTCCGGGAAGGACAGCTGCTGTTCTTCGGACCCGGCGATGCCCACGACATCAGGGCGCTTCGGCCGAGCGCGCTTCTCATCACGATCTCAGCGATCGGTGACGATTTCGCGGGTGATGAAGTGGACTGACTCCGCGCGACAGCGGTCGTGAATCGACGAAGGGCGGTCCCCGCGATGAACGCGCCGGACCGCCCTCCGCCTTTTTCGACTTTCCGCTACGGGCCGAAGGGCTGCAGCCGCGGTGACTCGGGCTTGCACCGTCCTGCATCTCCGTCCTAAGATCCTCGCGGAGTCTCTTCGTCCCTCGCAAAGGCCGCTCGCTCGGTGCTCAAGCCACAGAGGCACTCGGAGATCCTCGACATCGTCCGGCACAACCGCGTGCCCTCGCAAGAGGTGCTGCGCGAGATGCTTGCCGAGCGGGGCATCGAGGTGGCGCAGGCGACCCTGTCGCGCGACATCCGCGAGCTTGGGCTGGTCAAGGTGCCGGACGAGGACGGAGGATCGTCCTATACGGTGCCGGTGCACGTCACCGACCCGACCCCGACACTGGCACGCCTCCTCCCCGCACTGTACCTCGGCGCGGACGGCGTCGGGAACCTCCTGATCGTCAAAACGCTCGCCGGCGGCGCCCAGCCTATCGCCGTCGCGCTGGACTGGGAGGAATGGCCCGAAGTCGTCGGCACCGTAGCGGGCGACGACACGATCCTGGTCGTCCTCCGCGACGCGAAGTACCTCGAGCCCGTCCGCAAGCGCCTGAACGACCTCGCCGGCGCCTGACCGCCCCTTCCGGTGACCAGGGCGTTATCGACCGGCAGAGCGATACCATCGTACCTATCCCGGTCGAACCGAGCAGGACCTCCTTTGGCAGGGTGGTGTCCCCCGAGCTCGACTCGGATGTTCGGAATGCCCAGCGTAGCACCCGGCTCAGCCCGGAAATCCCTTCACCCTATGATCGACTGAACGATCAGGGCCACCAGCCAGAGGGTCCGCAGGAGGATCACGCCCAGGACCGGTAACAGGGTCAGCCCGACCGAGAAGATCAGGCCCTGCCGGAAGAGCAGCGGGCCCAGGTCGGGTGCCTGGCTTCCCCACATCCACCTGGCCACCATCTCGAACCCCCAACCGAGCGAGTAGCACAGGTTCGCACCAACCCCGTACGCTACCACACCCATCACCGTTGCCGGGTGCAAAGGATCGAAGTCACCGAAGGTAATCACCCAGAGGCTCGCGAGCGTCACCAGCCCGGCGCCTCCCACGCACAGGTTGTATATCGGCCTGCGCGACTCCCACCAACGCAGCAGCGTCAACGGCTGCCTGCGGTAGTCAGGCAGAGGATAGAGAAACTCGACGAGACTGGCCATGTGCGGGTACTCGGTTGGGGTGGTTCGAATCGTCCACTCCTGCTGGCATCCACGCGGCTCGAGGGCTCACAACCCTCCCCGGAGATACCACGGGGTGTCTGAAGCGCCTGTGACCGGTGCGACGGGTCGGTAGCTCGGATCGGTGCTCGAGGGTCTCAGCCTGCGGGCGTGCGGATCGAGCGCGCGTCCTGCCTTCTTGCATCGCCGAGTACTTTGTACTTCAAAGCGAGTTGCATGTCAAGAGCTTCCTTGTAGCTTGGTCATCTTTATCCACTCGGTCGGACCGCTTGACGTCGCCGACGCGCTGAATATATTTCGCTCATGATGGATGTTTCTTCACCGCTCCGGGTCGGCGTACTCGGAGCGGCAGGCTATGCGGGCCGCGAGCTCGTTTCTCTGCTCGCCGAGCACCCGCGGGTCCGCATCGAGTTCGCGACCTCGGAAAGCGAGGCGGGGACGCCGCTGCGCCGGCTGGTGCGGCGAGCCCCCGACCTGAAGCTGGCCCATGCGAACGACGTGGACCTGGGCAGCGTCGACGTGGTGTTCTCGTGTCTGCCGCACGGGGCGTCGATCGAGTGGGTGGAGCGGGCGCGTCGCGCGGGGGCGCGGGTGATCGACCTCTCGGCGGACCTCCGGGTGCCGCACGAGGGAACGCCCGACTGGGCCGCGGACGCTGTCTATGGCCTGCCCGAGCTGCATCGGGAGCGGATTCGAGGCGCTGAGCTGATCGCGAACCCCGGCTGCTACCCGACGGCCGCGATCCTGTCGCTCGCGCCGCTGGTTCGCCGGAACCTGGTGGAGCACGGGAGGCCGGTGGTTATCGATGCCGCATCGGGTGTGACCGGTGCGGGTCGCACGCCGAAGCGCGAATACCTGTTCGCCGAGGTGGCCGACGACTACCGGGCGTACGCCGTCGGCAATGTGCATCGGCACCTACCGGAGATGAAGGACCAGGTCGCTCGCCTGTCGGGTAACGGCGGCGGGCCGGACCTGGTCTTTACGCCTCACCTCCTGCCGGTGCCGCGGGGGATCCTGGAGACGATCTACGTCCCGCTGGTGGAACCGCTCTCGGCCGAGGAGGCGGCAGCCATCTTTGTGGAGGATTATTCGGCCGAGCCGTTCGTCGACGTACTGACGGATCGGACTCCGACGCTGACGGAAGTGGTGAACACGAACATGCTCGCTGTCTCGGCCGTGCCGATCAAAGGCGTGGAGACTCCGTTGCTGATGGTGATCTCGGCCGAGGACAACCTGGTGAAGGGTGCCGCCGGACAGGCCGTACAGAACTTGAACGTGATGCAAGACTGGCCCGAGACGGAGGGGCTTCTCTGAGGGAATGGAAGACCTGACCGTCGTCAAGGTTGGAGGGAACGAGGTAGAGGATCCCGAATGGACCGCCCGGCTCGCCGCGGCGGTCGCTGCTTCTGGGGCCGGTATCGTGGTCGTCCACGGCGGGGGCAAGGAGGTTTCCGAGCTTCAGCGGACGCTCGGGGCGGAGCCCGAATGGCGGGATGGGCTGCGGATCACCACCCCCGAGGCTCTGCGGGCCGTGGCGATGGTCCTGTCGGGGTTGGTGAACAAGCGGCTGGTGGCGGCGCTGATCACCGCGGGCAGGGACGCCGTCGGTCTGTCGGGCGAAGATGGCGCCATCCTGCGCGCGGTGCCGGCGCGGGGCGGTCAGCTGGGGCGGACGGGCGAGATCGAGTCGGTCCGCACCGATCTATTGCGGAAGCTGATCGAGGAGGGGCTCACGCCGGTGCTGTCCCCGGTTTCCAGGGGCGCGGACGGAGGGCCGCTCAACGTCAACGCCGACGATGCCGCTGCCGCGGTCGCATCGGCCCTGGGCGCCGCGCGGTTCCTGCTGGTGACGAACGTCCCGGGGGTGCTGAAGGAAGGCGAGAGGCTGCCCGTTGTAACGACGACCGATCTCGAGGAACTGATCCGCGAAGGTGTCGCGAGCGGGGGTATGGTGCCGAAGCTGCGCGCCGCGATGAGGGCGGCAGCCTCGGGGGTCGGCGAGGTCCGCATCGGCGATCTGTCGATGCTGAGCGGGTCCGGGGCCGGGACGCGGATCGTGCCGGGTGCCATTGGTGCCCATCCTACCGCCGTTTGAGGTCCGAAGGGCGGGTCTGAAGGCGACAACGATTGAACTCACGAGTTCGATGAGCATGCCGATCGAGCAGAAGACCGATGCGCTGCTGGGGGTCTATCGCCCCGCGCAGCCCGTCTTCGTGGGAGGCGAGGGGTCGTACCTGATCGCGGAGGACGGTACGCGCTACCTCGACTTCACCAGCGGGATCGCGGTGAACGCGCTCGGCTACGGGAGCCCCGTCTTCCGCGCCGCGGTGGAGCGTGCGCTGGCCAGCGGCCTGGTGCACACCTCGAACCTGTTCCGGACCCGCCCGGCCGTCGAGCTCGCGAGCTGGTTGGCGGAGCATTCGTTCGCCGACCGGGTGTTCTTCTG
>CAZJEH010000069.1:0-17597 GCA_964544905.1 uncultured Gemmatimonas sp. | reverse complement strand
GGATCGGGTAGCCAACCAGCTGCCCGGGCCCGTGGTAGGTGACGTCGCCCCCCCGCCCCGTCTCGAACAGCTCGATCCCGCGCGCTGCCCTTTCCTCGACGGACAGCAGGACGTTTTCTTCGCTCGCCCCGGTACCCAGCGTGATCACGTGCGGGTGCTCCAGCAGCAGCAGCGTGTCCGGGATCTCGCCGTTCCGGCGCTGAGTCACCAGCTGCTCCTGCAGGCGCAGTGCCTCACCGTAGCCGATGAGCCCGAGGGATCTCACCTCGAGGGTCGGCGTGGACCGCTCCGGTGCCGTCGTGATCGACCCTTCCATCTGCCTGACCTTCCTTCGATTGCTGCGCCCTATCGACCTCGCTTGCGCTGCCCAGCCTTCGGCTGAGTGCTACCCTCCCGGGCCCGGTCAGGCCACGTCCGGAAAGTTCTCCAGATTGGCCTTGACCGACGACAGGAAGCGATCCGCGTCCGCGCCGTTGACGATTCGATGATCGAACCCGAGCGCGAGGAACCCACGTTTGCGAGCGACGATGGCGTCCTGGCCGTATTCGTCGCTGATCACGACGGGCCGTTTCTCCACGACCCCGACGGCCATGATCGCGACCTGCGGCTGGTTGATAATCGGGAAGCCCAGCACGGTTCCGAAGATCCCCGGGTTGGTGATGGTGAACGTTCCGTCCTTGACATCTTCCGGGGAGAGCCGCTTGGTCCGGGCTCGCTCTGCGAGGTCGTTGATCGCGCGCGCCAGTCCGACGAGGGAGAGTTCGTCCGCGTTCCTGATCACCGGCACGATCAGGCCCCGCTCCAGGGCGACGGCGATCCCCAGGTTCACCGCTCCCCGGTAGATGATGTTCTTGCCGGAAACGGCCGCGTTGATGATCGGATGCTCCCGTAGCGCCTGGACGACCGCCCGCGCGATGTAGGCGGTGTAGGTGACCTTGACGCCCTGGGCGGCCCACGCCGGCGCGTTCTGCGCCCGGTGCTGGTCGACGCGGGAGTAGTCCACCTCGATGTACGAGTGGACGTGGGCGGAGATTCGGCGGGAAAGGATCATGTGCTCGGCGATGAGCGACGTCATCCGGCTCATCGGCTCCACGCGGTCCCCCGGCCGCTTCTCCACCTCGGGATGGACGACGTGTGTATAGAAATCGAGCATCCCGCCGTCGCCACCCGCCGCGACGCGGCCGCGCCGCCCCTCGCGCTGGTCCGCCACGAAGCGGAGCACGTCCTCCTTCGTCACCCGTCCGGCCCTGCCGGTCCCCGGGATATCCTCCACCGACAACCCGTGCTCCGCCGCGATCCTACGGACCAGGGGGGTCGATCGGCGCCGTAGCCGCTCCTCGGCGGTTTCCAGCGACGGATCCGAATCGCCGTCCGCCTGGGGTGTGCCCTCGGATGAGTCGGCGGCTGCCGAGGCACCTGAGCGCACCGGGGCGGACGCCGCGGAACCACCGGACGACGCCGCCGCGGGCGCGCCTGGGGTACTCGCCTGTTCCGAGAAAGCCGCGACGTCGGTCTCGATGTAGGCGACCGTCGTACCGACTTCGACCGTCTCTCCCTCGCCGACGACGATCTCAGCAAGCACACCCGCCGCGGGGGACGGAATCTCGGCGTCCACCTTGTCGGTCGAGATCTCCATGATCGGCTCGTCCCTCTCGACCAGGTCCCCGACCTTCTTCAACCAGACGGAGACCGTCCCTTCGGCGATCGATTCCCCCATCTGGGGCATCGGAACGTCTATACGGGCCATGAATGCTTCGCGGTGTACTGGAGCGCTGTACCGCCCTCGGCGGCAACTCGATCGGAGTACAACCTATCATCCCGCACAACCGGACGCCTAGAACGAGGTGGCCGAGCCATCCTGCGTCATCTTGTCGAGAGACGGAGGGAGTCGAAGGAAGCGCCGCAGTCCGAAACAGAGGAACGGCTGGCCCCATACCGGAACGGTGAGCGGTCGGGCAGATGTCAGTTGGCGGCGAGCCCCGTACTGGAACGGTTGAGGGGGACCAGCGGCGCCGGATACACATCGTACGTGCCCCAGGGCTTCCTCCCCGACTCGTACCGCTCCAGCAAGGTGGGTTGTGGGTCGAATGGCACGCCGTGTTTGCGGCTCAGATAGTTCTCGATGACCTTCGCCACCAGCGGGGCGACATCACTGCCGTGGAGCCCGTGCTCGACGATCGCCGCGACCACGATCTCGGGGTTGCCGCCGGGGGCTCCGGAGAAACCGACGAACAGCCCGTGATCCGGCCCGTGAGGGTTCTGCGCCGTTCCCGTCTTCCCGTAGATCTGCCATTTGGCGAGGGCGGAAAGCCAGCCGGTACCGCCAGGCTGGATCACCTGCTCGAGACCTGCCCACAGCGCGCGGAGTCCCTCCTCATCGATCTGCAGGTCGATGCTGCCCGGCCCCTGACCCGCGTTGTCGGTAACCACGAGGTAGGGCTCGGGCGCAGTCCCGTTTCCCGCGATCGCGGAGTAGAAGTGGGCCAGCCTCAGCACGGTAAGATCGTTCGGGCCCTGCCCGATCGCCATGCTGAGCACCTCCGATGGCTGCGGACTGTAGCCCAGGTTCTCACGCCACCAGTCGGCACCAGTCGGGAACGTGCCCGTCTTCTCCGCCGGCAGGTCGATGCCGGTGGGCCGACCGAACCCGACGCGCGTACCATATTCGATCAGTCGACGCAGCCCCAGCTGGATGCCGAGCTGATAGAAGTAGACGTTGCACGACTTCTCGATGGCAGCGGCCAGGTCGAGGGATCCGTGGCCGCTGCTCTGCCAGCACCTGGCGTATCGTCCGGCGTAGGCCAGCCCGCCCGAGCATGGGATCGGCATGCGGGTATCGGCCTTCACCAGACCATAGTGCACGCCGGCCGCGGCGGTGAGCACCTTGAACGTCGAGGCCGGGGGGTAAGTGGCGACCATCGATCGGTCGAGCAACGGCAGGTCAGGGTCCTGGTTGAGCGCCCGCCAGAGGCTGCCGGAAATGCCGCCGACGAAGTCGTTGGGGTCGTACGACGGGTGCGAGTACATCGCCAGGACCTCACCGGTCGACGGCACCATCGCCACGATCGAACCCTTCATCGTGTCCGGGAAGATCTCGGCGATGTAGCGCTGAAGCTCGATGTCGAGCGTCGTCTGGAGGTCCTGTCCGGGCACGGGCGGCAGGATCGAAGCGGTGGCGCGCGGATTGACGATGCGACCCACGGCATCGACCTCCACGAAGCGAGCCCCGTCCCGCCCGCTGAGCAGCAGCTCGTACTGCCGTTCGAGCCCGGCCTTGCCGATCCAGCGACCCTGCCGATAGCCGGCCTCGCGGAACACGGGCATCTCGAGTTCCTCCCGGCTGATCTCCGCGACGTATCCAATGATATGGCCGATGGCCGATCCGGCGGGATAGTAGCGCTTCGGGCGATCAACCACGAGGAGGTTGGGGAACGACGTGCGGCGCTCCTCAATCCCGGCGACCTGCGCGTACGTCGCGTCCTCGGTGATCGTCAGCAGGTCATGAGGGCGACGGTTGCGCTGCTCCATCAGCGCGTCGATCTGCGAACTCGCCAGGCCGAGGAAGGGTGCGAGGTCTTCCAGCGTCCGGCGGACGGTTTCCGCCTCGCCGGGTAGCAGCGCGAGCGAGAATCCCGGGATGCTCGTCGCGACCACCTCACCGTACCGGTCGTAAATCGTGCCACGGGGCGCCGGAATTACGACCGGGCGCAGCCGGTTTTCCTCGGAACGCACAGCGAACTGTTCACCGCGCACGATCTGCGTCTGGAAGAACGCAGTCAGGAGTACGGCGACCACGAAGCTGATCGCGAACAGAGCGCCCATCAGGCGGCGCTCCCGAGGATCCGGTTGGAAGAGCTGCATTCGGTGACGTGTTACGGCGCTGTCCGGTCCGCTGCACCAGCCGGCTGAATCCCGCCACAGGCTGGCGGCTCGACCGTCTGCGCGTGTTTCTACGCGGCAACAAGCGCAACGTTCATTCCGCGGACCATCGCTCCCCGCCAGCGCGCAGACGGAGTCGTCGGGCTCGGTGGCGAACGCGCCAGCGAAGGACGTCGATGGCGCGCGCGACAACCCGCAAATCCCCGTTAGGCGGTGGAGGCGGTCGCGTTCTCTCCGTCCTCCCGTCCGGGCCGTACGAGTCGCGCGCCCAGACGAGAGCAGGCTCGAGTGCGGGAGGGGGGCACCCGCCGAACTCGAGGGCAACGCACGCGCGAACGGCGTCACCTCGCCGCGGACGCGTGATACCCCGGCAGAGCAGGAGCGCGGTGCACATCCGCACCAGGTCGTCCCGCGCGCGCAACGCCGCGCGAGATCGCTCGGCCCGGCGTAGCGCGTCCACCACTTCTTCGCTCCCTTCCGAGACCCGCTCGAGCAGGGCGCGGGCGCAACGGTACGCGTCAGCGGGGGTGAACGGGACCGGTTTCAGAGGACCCCATCGCCACCACAGCGGGACAGCGTCGCGAAGGGCATCGACCAGCATAGGCGTGCGGTTTCCTCGACGCAGATCGACCAGCGAAACGCTCCAGACGGTGATCGGGACGCCGTACATCCGCGCGACCTCGTCGGCGATCGACTCCGCCTGTCCCGCCTGTGGCTCACGATCCGGCGGGAGTGACTCGAAGACCAGCAGCAGGTCGATGTCCGAATCCGGCCTCGCGTCACCGCGGGCGCGGGAGCCGAACAGCGAAGCCTGGACCAGGTCCGCGGGGATTTCCCGAAGAACTCTTTCGATGGTGAGGCGAACGGCCGATCGCTCCACTCGGTCGAGCGCGGGTCCCGAAACCGGCCGCCCCTGCGTCGTCGAAATCGGAATGCGGGGTGAGTGAATTGCCACTGGCGCGGTTCTGATGGTCGTGCCCCATCGACGAGCAATTCACGTACCGGCGTTGGCGGGCGGTACGGCCAGTGGCCGGGCCGTTGCCATTGGCCCGCTGGCGGCGAGCGATCGACTTCGATCAGAGGCTGTTCTCAGCCATCCCTGCTCCCAGGCAGCCTTCAGCATCGCCCTTCGCCTTGTGAGAGCAGACGCCTCGACACGCCCCGCCTCGCCCGTCCGTGATACGCGTACCTGGGCCATCCGGCGGTCCCGAAGTGAAAGAGGTCGCCTTCGCGAGCGGAGGCGACCTCTTTCCTTCCATGCTGAGCCGGAGTCGGCTCAGTCGGCCATTGCCAGCGTATCGCCGAAGACCTCGTCCAGCTTGACGATGAGGGGCACCTTCACGCCGCGCGCACGGTCGACAAAGGCGCGTACATCATCGTGGCGCACGTTGGAGATGTCGTATCCGGCCGCAAGCAGCGCCTGGTAGACGTTCTCCGTGTGCAGGTTGTTCCGGCCGTAGATGTCCGGATAGGCGAAGATCTCCGAGCGAACCACCTCGACGACGTCGTACCGGATGGTCACATCGACGGGCGTCTGGAAGTTCACCCGCCGGGTGGCTCCTGGCCGGGCGATGAGCGCCTCCAGCTCACGCTCGGAGAGCTGCGGCGCCGCACGTTCGTGAAGCAGCCGTGCCAGCTCCAACACATCGCTGTTGAGCATCCGCACGCAGCCGTGGGACGCGGGCGTGCCGATGCTCTGACCCTCTGGCGTCCCGTGGATGAAGTAGAGCGGCAGGAAGAATAGCTTCACTCGGCCCATCGGGTTGTTCGGTCCCGGGGGTGTCACCTGCTCGCCGCGAGCCCAGTCCCTGTGCGTCGGGGGATGCCACCACGGATTCCATTCCGCGTGCGTGATCTGGAACTTCCCCGTCGGCGTGTCGAACCCGGGCATGCCGACCGCGATCGGATACGTGGCCAGAACCTGATCGCCCTCGTATACCGTGAGCTTCAGGGCCGGGATGTTGAGATCGACGCGCAACGCGGACTGTGCCGACGCACTCGCGGCAAAGAGCCCGACGGCAACGATCGATAGGATCTGACGCAGCATTGTCCCCTGGATCCTGTAATTCTGGTTACGGCGAGGCCTTGCATCTCAGCCCTCGTACACCGAAAAGGCCGCCGAGTCCCGACAACCACAATCTTACGGAGCAGGCGCCCGTCGCGCCACGTAAGCCTTTTGGCGAACGGGCACCGCTTCTCAGTGAGACATTGCAGCCCGGGTGCCAGCCTGTTGAGTATCGGCGGGCCGGTCGCCGGCATTGACCCGCGCCGGCGACCGTGTGTCGGATCAGAAGCGCGAGCCGGTCAGCGTGACGTCGCTACTCGCCCAGGCAGAACGGAGCCTCTCCTCGACCTGGGCCGCTTCCTCGGCGCGTCCCTGCCGCCGCAGGCTCTCTGCGAGCCCGAAGAGTGACCATCCGTTCTCGGGGAATCGGACGAGATCCTCTCGGTACGCGCGCTCAGCTTCGGCCGTGCGTCCAGCCTCGAGCAACACCGCGCCGAGATGATGTCGCACCGGCACCGGCCAGTCCGGCGGCTCACCATAGGTGAACGAGTCCTCCAGACGTGCGGCTTCGGTCAACAGGCGTACCGCTTCCGTCGTGTCCACCCTCCGGGCGGCGATCTCGCCGGCCAGTACACCCGCGGCGACCGTGAGCACCGTCCCTCCGGGGTTGAACCCGATGCTCGCTTCGGCGATGTCCGGGTGAGCCGCCGCCTCACGCACCTGCGCGAGATCCGCCTCCGCGGCCGCGAAGTCTCCCTTCGCCGCGTTTGCCATCCCTCGCGCGTAGTGCCAGGTGCCTCTGACGTAGGGTCGGTCGACCTCGGGCTCGGGCAGCGCCAGGATGTCGTCCCACCGGCCGAAGCGCACCAGCATCCTCAAGGGGCCGGTATACCCCTGCTCGAGGAAGCTGAGGCCGGGCTGGCCCAGCATGTCGGCCGGAATCAACGACTGGACCTTCTGCGCGGACTCGATCGCCAGATCACCCTGGCCGGCCATCATCGCCGCGAAGGCAAGGAAGTCGTAGTTGTGCGGATAGTAGCCGAGGACGTACCCGGTATACCCGGGCCGCTGGTCCGCAATGAAGGTCTCGTCCGCGTGGACGGCGTGCTGGTTCGCCTCGATGGCGTCCGCGTAGCGACCGACGCGGATGTAGATATGACCTGGCATGTGGACGAGATGCCCCGCGCCCGGCATCAGAGTGGCGAGTCTCTCGGCGCATGGAACCGCCCGCTCGGGATGTGCGGCCTCCACCGCGTGGATGTAGAAGTGGCAAGCTCCCGGGTGGTGAGGGTCCTCCTCGATCACGCGCTCCAGGCTGGCCAGGATCGCGGGCGTTGCCGGGCGCGGCGATCCATCGGCGTTCCAGTAGTACCACGGGCTCAGGTCCATCAGCGACTCGGCATAGAGGGTCGCGACCTCGTGATTGTCCGGGAAGCGCTCTGCGACTTCGCCCATCGCGGCCGCGAAGGCCGAATCAAGCCGCTCCCGGCCAGCCAACGGGTCCGGCCCGTATCGCTGAGCAACGGCCTCGATCAGCGCTCGCTCCACCTCACTGACGTTCCCCGCCCGCTCCAGCGCCATCTGAGCCGCGGCATAGGCCTCCACTCCCGACGCCGAATCCATCGCCGCGTTGATGTTGGGGCCGTAGGCATAGGCGATCCCCCAGTAGCACATCGCGCAGTCGGGATCCAGCCGAGCGCCCTCCCGGAAGGCTCGAATGGCCTCCGGATGGTTGAACGCGTACGTCAGACGCAGACCCTGGTCGAAGTACTCCTGCGTCTCAGGTACATCCGTGGTGATCGTGTAGGAGTGATCGCCGAGGTTCATGTACAGCGGTACGGTTGCAGCGGTAGCAGTCGCATCGACCTGACCGACCTCCGGGCTCTCGCAGGCGGCCACCAGAATCGTCAGCGTAACCAGCAGGGCTGCAGTTCGGGGCATCTGCCACCTCCTTGTCGGTTCTCGTTTCGAGCAGGCCATCAGGACCTACGACCGGCGGAACGGACAGTCCCAGCCCCGTGCCCCGGGAGCGCGTCCGGACCTCTTACATAGCAGGCGCGCGAAGGTCGAAGCATAGGACGTTTGACCCATGGGGCTGCAGCGATCGGAAGTCGCGGGTCCCGCCTGCCACCGCGTGGCGCGGCCGAAATGGCTATATTCCGAATGCCTAACGGTCAGGTGAGACGGCGGAACCGCGACCCTGCCACTGTGTATACGATATAATCGTTCGGTGCTGGACGTGCGCGGGTAGCGTTATCCACCCAACGAAACGATCCGGGGCACCGCGACGGCCTCCTGCTTCCAGTGCGGGTAGCGAAGTCCCTACCCGGCTGAGTTCTCGAGTCCGTCGTTACGATGGCCTTCAACCGGAGGACTCAGATGGCGAAGGGGAACAGCACGAAGCGGATGCGCGCGGAGGAGTTCCGCGTGGATCCGTCGGCCCGGCCCGGATGGATCAGGGGAAGTGACCGTACCCCGGCAGTCGGCGATGAGGTCTACTGTGCGGGAGGTCCAGGATCGGTGGCGTCCGTTCACGGAAAGACGGGTGACGGAAGTCGGCTTCTCCAGATTCGACTGTCGGACGACAGCGCCCCACCCTTCTTCGCCGCCGCGTCGAACGTCCTGGTCAATCCGAAGCGCTGACGATCCGCTGCAAGGTGAACGACGATGGCCGCCTGAACAAGGCGGCCATTTATGTTGTCGCCAGTTGAGTGGCCCCAGCTACTTGTCGTTAGGGTAAGCGTACCAGCGGACGCTTGCCGGTCGGGGAACTCAACCTCCCGAGAACCTGGAAGGAACTCGCCGGAACGCCACCCACCGACGAAAGTCATCTACCACCAACCGATTCCAGCTGTTCAGGCCGCAGGCGGGTTGGGGGCGGGGACGACATTCCAGCCGGGCAACGCCTCGAACACCTTGAGCGCGAGCGGCACACGCCCGAAAGGGGCGCTTACCTGCACTCCCTGAATCGATCCGTACGCGTCCGCCACCATCTGCTGCGCGATCCGGATACCTTCCGCGACGGCTTCCTCGCGACCGATGGCGCTTGCCCGTCTCATCCTTTCGAGGACGGGCTCCGGAACGACGACGCCCGGCACCTCGTTCGCCAGGAACTCGGCGTTTCGGGCGCTCACCAGCGGCCATACCCCGGCGATGATAGGGATCCGGATGCCCTCCCGGTCGATCCGCTCGAGGAAATCCAGCAGCTGTCGGAGGTCGAAAACAGGCTGAGTGATCGCGTACTCCGCGCCCGCCTCGACCTTCCAGTAGAATCGCTTGAGCTCATTCTCGAGATCGATCGCACCTGGGTTCACCCCGACCCCGATGACGAAGCTGGTGGGCTCGCCGATGGAGCTTCCGCCCGGGTCCAGCCCCCGGTTGAGGCGTGCGACTAGATTCGTCAGGCCGATGGAGTCGATATCGAAGACGGCAGTTGCGTCCGGGTACGGGCCCATCTTCGGCGGGTCACCGGTGATGAGCAGCAGGTTCCGGAGCCCGAGCGCCTGGGCGCCGAGCAGGTCGGACAGCATCCCGAGCAGATTCCGGTCTCGGCAACAGTAGTGGATGACCGGTTCGATGCCGACCTCGCGTTGGATGAGGAGCGATGTGGCCAGTACCCCCATCCGACTCTGAGCCCGCGGCCCATCGGGGACGTTCACGCCGTCGATCCCGGCATCCTTCAGCAAGCGGACCCCCTCCAGCATCTTCGCCGGATCGACGCCGCGGGGAGGCACGATCTCGACGGTCGTCAGGAACTGGCCGGTGGCGAGCTTCCTCCCCCATTCAGAGCGCTGGGCGAGCGGCACGGGCTCGACCGCTGGCGCCGGCTCCTCGGGCTGCGGGGTGGATATGCGCGGCGCCCCGGGAACCAGCGCGCGGACCGCACCCGCCACCCGCGCGATGTGCTCCGGCGTTGTCCCGCAACATCCGCCGATGAACCTGACCCCCTTCCGGATCATACGCGCGGCGTATTCGGCCATGTACTCGGGCGAGGCCATGTACATCGTGCGGCCATCGACCTGGCGCGGGAGCCCGGCGTTCGGCTGGATCGAGAGCGGCTTGCCGGCGACCGATGTGAGCACGTCGATCACCTCCAGCATCGCGTGCGGCCCGACGCTGCAGTTCATCCCGACGACGTCCGCTCCCCACTGCCCGAGCCGTTCGCCGAAGACTGCTGGGTCGGTACCGAGCGGGGTGCGTCCGTCCTCCCGGATCACCATCTGCGCCACGATCGGGAGGTCGGTGAGTGAGCGCACCGCCGCGATCGCCTGCTGGATCTCCGCGATGTCGGCGAAGGTCTCCAGGACGAACAGGTCGACCCCGCCGTTCAGGAGCGCCGCCGCCTGCTCGCGGAACAGTTCACGCGCCTCGTCCACGGAGGTGGGTCCGTAGGGTTCGATGCGGAGCCCCAGAGGGCCGATCGCCCCGGCCACGTACACCCGGTCACCCGCCACCGCCCGCGCGATCTCCGCCGCCCGCGCGTTGATCGCCTCGAGCTCTCCTTCCAACCCGTAGTGTGCCAGCTTCACCCGGTTGGCGCCGTAGCTGTTCGTCTCGATGATCTCGGCGCCCGCACGCACGTATCCCCGGTGGATGTCCCGGACGAGCTCCGGCTCCCGCAGGTTCAGCTCGTCGTAGCACCGGTTGATGAAGACGCCGCGCGAATAGAGCATCGTCCCCATGGCGCCGTCGAAGACGTGGGGTCGGTTGTCCTGGAGCAGCTCGCGGAAGTCGGGCATCGATGCTCTGCGTGTTGCGTTTCGGCGGTGCCAGGCGTCAGCGCCCGTCCGTCGAGAAATATCGGGCCGCCGGGTGGTGAACGACGATGGCCGCGGTCGATTGCTCGGGGTCCAGCTGCCACGCGCTGGTCAAGCGGACGCCGATGGCGTTCTCTACGTCCAGAACCCGGAACACCAGCTCGTGGTGCTGCAGGTCCGGACAGGCCGGATAGCCCCACGAGTAGCGGAGTCCTCGGTCGCCGTTGAACCCCAGCTCGGCGCGGATTCGCCGGTTCAGCCATTCGGCCGCTCCCTCGGCTGCCTGAACGCTGAACCCATGGAGGAAGTAGCCCTCGCTGTAGTCGCCCTCGGCATTGCGCTCCTCGATGAAGCTCACCGCGCGATCACCGCTGGTAACCACCTGGAGCGCGACTACGTCCTTAGGCCTGCCATCCTCCAGCGGGCGGAAGTAGTCCGACAGGCATAGACGATCGCGGTCGGGCTGCCGCGGGAAGTCGAACCTCCCCAGCTCACGCGACGGGTCGGCCGGATCGAAGATGACGACGTCGTCCCCGTCACTCCCCGCCGGGAAATAGCCGTACACACCGCGAGGCCGGAGCCAGCCCCTCGTACGGGCCTCCAGAGAATAGCGTCTCAAGCGGGGCTCGAATTCGTCGCGTAGCAGCCGCTCCCACTCTTCGCCCTTCAGGTTCCTGGCACCCCACTGCATTCGATAGAGCGTATTGAGGTCGATGCATGCGACGACCTCGTCAACGGACATCGGAACAGTCTTTATGCCCCAGAAGGGCGGCGTGGGCACGTCGGCTTGCGGGATCGACGACTCGCCGCGCGAATGAGGTCGCAAGGACTCCGCACGCGCCTTGCTGCGCGCGTAGCTCCGCGAGCGCTCGACCATCGCGGCGTTGTGCTCCCGCACGAACGTCTCGCGGGCGGCTGGATCCACCAATCGATCCATTACCGCGAGCCCTTCGAAAGCGTCCTTGCAGTAGAACATCCCCGGGCCGTAGGGGCGTTCGGGATCGTCGTCCATGATCGCCGCGGCGCGGACGAAGCTGGGGTTGATCGCCGCGCCACCAACCAGCAGCGGGAACTGCAGCCCACGCCTGTGGAGCTCCTGCGCGCACAGCGGCATCTGCTTGGATGTCGACACGAGCAGCGCCGACAAGCCTATCGCGTCTGCCCCGACCTCCTGGGCCTTTTCGATGATCGTGTTCACGGGCACCTGCTTCCCCAGATCGAACACGGTGTACCCGTTGTTGGTCAGGATCGTGTTGACCAGGTTCTTCCCGATGTCGTGGACGTCGCCGTAGACCGTGGCGAGCACCACCTTCCCCTTCGTCTGCCCTTCCGTCTTCTCCAGATACGTTTCGAGCCGGGCCACGGCACGCTTCATCACCTCCGCGCTCTGAAGCACGAAGGGAAGGATGAGCTCACCCGCGCCGAACCTGTCCCCGACCTCCTTCATGGCGGGCAGCAGCACGTCGTTGAGGACGGGGACAGCCCCGTTCCGTTCGACGGCACGGTCGATGAGGTCCTCGATCCCGTCCTTCTTGCGGTGGAGGATCTTCCAGTGGAGGGCGGCCTCGGGCTCCATCCCGGCAGTCGGGTCCACGACTTCCTCGACCTCCACCTCCCGATTCTCGTAGAAGGCAATGAAGGCGGCGAGCGGATCGTGATCGGGAGTGCGCCGATCGAAGATCAGGTCGTCGGCGAGGGCTCGTTCCTGCTCCGGGATTTCCGCGTAGGGCACCACGTGCGCCGGGTTGATGATCGCCGTGTCGAGCCCCGCCTCGACGCAGTGGTAGAGGAAGACCGAGTTCAACACGGCCCGCGCATGCTTCTGCAGGCCGAATGAGACGTTCGATACACCGAGGGTCGTCAGCACGCCCGGCAGCTCGCGCTTGATCGCCCGGATCCCCTCGATGGTCTCGACCGCGGAGCGGCGGTATTCCTCGTCGCCCGTGGCTAGCGTGAAGGTCAGCGCGTCGAAGATCAGGGAGTCCGGCGTGAGGCCGTACTCCTCCGTCGCGATGCGGTGGATCTTCTTTGCAACCTCCAGCTTGGTGGCGGCCGTCTTGGCCATCCCCCCAAGATCGCGATCGATGGTGAGCGCGATCACCGCCGCCCCATGCGCGGCAACGTGCGGGAGCACGGCATCGACCCGTTCCCGGCCGTTCTCGAGGTTGATCGAGTTCACGATGGCGCGGCCCGGCGACTGCTTCAGCGCCGTTGCGATCACCTCCGGCTCGGTGGAATCGATACAGAGCGGCGCTTCGACGGCCTGCGAGAGCAGCTTGACCACCGTCCGCATCTGGTGGGCTTCGTCCTGCCTCTCGGTCAGGGCGACGCAGACGTCGAGCACGTGGGCGCCACCCTCCACCTGTTCGCGGGCAACCTCGAGCACACCGTCGTAGTCGTCCTCGAGGAGATGACGCTTCACCTTGCGCGAGCCCTGGGCATTCACGCGCTCGCCGATCATCGTCGGCCGGGGCTCCTGCACCAGATCGCAGGCGCGGATCGCGGAGGAAACGCGCGGCACCGCTCGCACGTTCCGCTCGCGTGGACGCGTGCCGCCAATGCGATCCACCAGCAGCCGAATGTGCTCCGGCGTCGTCCCGCAACACCCGCCGACCACACTCACGCCGAACTCGCGGACGAACTCCTCCATCTGCGCGGCGAACGGCTCCGCCTCCAGAGGATAGACGGCACACCCTCCCTCATTGTGAGGGATGCCCGCATTCGGAATCACCGAGATCGGTAACCGGGAGTTCTCGCTGAGATAGCGAATCGGCTCCCGCATGTGCTCGGGGCCTGTCGAACAGTTGAGCCCGACCACGTCCACGTTCAGCGCCTGCAGGGTGGTGAGGGCGGCTCCGATGTCCGTCCCGAGCAGCATGCGACCGGACACGTCGAGCGTGACCTGCGCCTGCAGCGCGACGGGCCGCCCGGCGGCGGCGATGGCCTCGCGACATCCGAAGATCGCCGCTTTCACCTCGAGGATGTCCTGCGACGTTTCGATGAGCAGCACGTCGACACCCCCGGCGATCAGCCCGGCCGCCTGCT
Organism: uncultured Gemmatimonas sp.; assembly: GCA_964544905.1. Classification (GTDB taxonomy): domain Bacteria; phylum Gemmatimonadota; class Gemmatimonadetes; order Longimicrobiales; family Longimicrobiaceae; genus WHSP01. The sequence goes on along the minus strand of CAZJEH010000069.1, from coordinate 3,911 downwards.
CCGCGAACACGGGCACGAGCTCGTCGAAGGTTATGTTGCCGAGGGTGGGATCAGAGGCGGATGGCAGGAACCCCGAAGGACCGATCGATCCAGCGACGAAGCGGGGACGACCGTCGGTTGCGAAGCGATCCGCGACCCGGCGCGCCAGGGCCGCCGCCGCTACGTTGATCTCGTGGACGCGATCGGACAGCCCGTATTCGCCCAACGTGATCCGGTTCGACCGGAACGTGTTGGTCTCCAGCACGTCGCACCCCGCCTCGAGGAAGCTGGCGTGGATCTCCTCGATGACGTCGGGCCGTGAGATCACGAGGTGGTCGTTGCATCCCTCCAGGCGCTCGCCACCGAAGTCCCTGGCCGTCAGTTCGTAGCGCTGGATGGACGTGCCCATCGCGCCGTCGAACACGAGCACGCGGTCGAGCAGGGCGCGCAGATATCTTGATTCGGTCACAGGATCGCCGGATACGAAGTTCGCGCTCGATGTCGGGCTACAAACGCCAAAAGGGCCCCGCCTGTAGAGTGCGGGGCCCGCTCACCGAGGGTGGAGTTGTCCCGACACTTTAGCATTTTTTTAGGTGGTTGCAAGCGGTCGCAAAGCCATCCACCGCGCGAAAGGGCGCAGCCCAAATCTACGCTAATCGGGTTCGTACGCAAGCGCTGCGCTGTGGACGCCCCAGCGACCGAGGCACCGCCCGCGGACCCGACCGATCGAGCGTAAGTCGCAGGGAGCTCGAAGAGTCCCCGACGCCCGGGACTCGACGCCGGCGATGACGATCAGCGAAGATGGCTCCCCGGCATCATTCTCCCCGCATCAAGTCCTCGATGGCCGCCCGGGTCACTGGCACCTCGCGGGTGATTACCTCCGGCCCATCCTTGCCGACGATCACATCGTCCTCGATGCGGATGCCAACACCCCGGAAATGCTCCCGCAGGTCATCGGAATCCCTGGGTAGGTAGACCCCCGGCTCCACCGTCAGGACCATCCCGGGTTCCAGGACCACCGGCGTGCCGGCACGGGCGTAGGGGCCGGCGTCATGAACGTCCAACCCCAGCCAGTGCGCGCTCTGGTGTGGGTAGAACCTTCGGTATGCGTTGGACTCCAGCGCCTCGTCGACACTCGCGCTCTTCAGGATCCCGAGGTCGATCAGCCCGCGACACAGGACCCCGATCACCGCCTGGTGCACGGCGGTAACGGGAGCCCCGGGTCGCGCCGCGGCGATGCCCGCCTCTTCCGCGGCGAGGACGATGTCGTACAGGTCGCGCTGATGCGGCGCGAAGGTGCCAGAAGCCGGAAACGTTCGGGTGATGTCGGAGCAGTACATTCCCCACTCGGCGCCGGCATCCAGAAGAACGAGGTCGCCCTCCGCGATTCGAGCGGAGTTGGCGACATAGTGGAGTACGGTTGCGTTGGCTCCGGCTCCGGCAATGGTCAGGAAAGCTGGCGGGCTGGCACCACCGCGGAGAAACTCGGCCTCCACGATTGCCCGGACTTCCCATTCGCCCATGCCGGGGCCCGTCTGGCGGATCGCTGCGAGGTGCCCGCGCGCCGCGATCGAGGCGGCCGTACGAATTCGCTCGAGCTCGACCTCCTCCTTAACGAGCCTCATCTCGCCCGTCGAGACTTCCAGGTCGACCAGACCGATCGGGCCGGTTCCCGTGCGTTGCCGTACCCTGCGACCTGCGACGATCGCCTGAGCGACCAGATCGTCGAGTGTAGGCTCTACCCCGACCGGGTAGTGAATTCGCTCTGCCTTGCGCAGCATCGTCGGAAGGCGGGTCGACAGCTCATCGATGGGGTAGACCGCGTCGGCGCCGAAGAGCTCCCCGGCCGCCTCGACTCCGACCCTGGACCCGGTCCATGCCTCCCGTTCCGCATCGCGCGGGCGAACGAACAGGGTGAAAACAGCGTCCGGGTCGTGCGGGGTCAGCACCGCCAGCGACTCCGGTTCGGGAAATCCGGTGAGGTAGTACAGATCGCTCGACTGCCGGAAGGCTACTTCCGTGTCCCGGGACTGAACCAGCTCCCGGGACGCAGGGACGACCGCTACACCGTCGCCGATCATCGAGAGGAGACGTTTCCTGCGGGCCGCGAACACTTCCAACGGCGGGGTAGGCGCGGGCCCCAGCCTCAGTTCGCTCATCGCGACCTTTTGCGTGCGCGGGTCGGGGGACGACCGAAGCCGCGATGACCGGGGCCAACGGCCAGCTTCGACCCGGTCGAGACAGGGTCGAGACGCGGTACTGGACGCCAGACCGCCAACGCGATATTCATCTTTTTCCCAATTCCTCCATTTCGCTCGCCTGACGGAGTCACAGCTATCCCGTGACAGGACGATATCCGTGCTCTCAGCCTGGTCGTGCCGGGCTTCAGAATCGCCGCGAAATCGACGTGCTTGTACGCTTTCCCGCCCCAACCCGGCTCATTCGATGCGCCAGCCTCGTGGCGGTGATTCTCTGGCTGTCCGCCGCCGGCGCGGTGGCGCAACCTTCGAGCGGCTGTCCAATCGAAGACCTTACTCGGCTCCGGCGCAACCCCACTCCGGCTGAGCTGAAGTGCTACTTCGGCATCAGTGGCCCGGGGCGTTTCGGGCTACTGTCGTACGTGGACGTCCCCGTCTACCAGCCGGCCACTCCAATGCCAGGGACGCACGTGATCGGCGTGCCGGGTCATCCGCGGCCGACGTTCCTCGAGACGTACGAGCATTGGGAGTGGCGAATTCTTCGGACGCGCTTCGGTCCGGAAGTCCACCAGGTGCACCGGTCGCTCGACCTCCTGCACCCGGCCATGGCGGAGAAGATCGTCGAACTGGAGCGCCGTCTGACACGCGAGGGGATTGCGTTCGTGAGGACGGAAACCTGGAGGTCGTTCGCACGCCAGGCCTATCTGTTTCAGCAGGGGAGGTCACGACCGGGACCGGTGACGACGGCGACGCTCACATCATGGCACTCGTTGGTGGACCGGCAGGGGCAGCCCGCAGGGCGGGCCGTCGACTACAACGTCGCCTCTTCCCATCAGAAACGCTTCCACGAGCTGGCCGCTGAAGTTGGGCTTCGCTCGTTCGGACACGATTCCCATGATCCGGGTCACGTGTTCCTACCCAACTTGGAAGACATTCCGCCAGTCGAGCTTGCCGTGCTGCGCACTCTGCCGCGAGTCCCCGAGGTGACGCTCGCGACCGGCCTGCCCGTCGACCAGCAGCTCCCTCCGGGCGGGCGGGCGGAGCTGCGGCGTCGTCTGGAGGTGTTCCTCGACGGCCCTTATCTGGGAATTCCGCTCGCCTCGTTGGCGGCCCCGGAACGACCCGTTCGGATAGCGGACGCTGTGGAAATCCCGGAGAGGCGCCGATGGCCCGTGGTTACCGCCTCGGCAGCCGGCACCCCGCAGCCGGTCACAGCTAACGGAGCCGAGTCGGCGGCTCGCTGACAATCGTAGCGCCGCCGTCGGCGCACTCCAGACGGCTGGTTGTCGGGCACGGAGCCGGACAGGGGATTGCTTCGCCGCCCGCCGGCCATCAGGAACCTCAGGGAAGCGTCGGGGGACCCGGCAGGATGTCGGGGTTCTCCAGCCGAACAGGCTCCTCGATCGAGCGGCCGCGATCCGGCACGAATCCATCGACGAGCACGGCGGTGAAGAGCAGTGCCAGATAGACCAGAGAAGTCCGATAGAGCCCCCATGCCGGTCCGGTGAAATCGGCCGCGCGGGTGACCTTCACGACGTCGTGGAGGAGCCAGACGCCCAGGAGGAAGGCCGAAATCCCATAGATGTAGCCGAGATCGCCGAGCGTCGCCGGGACCAGCGTGATCGGCAACAGGATCCCGGTGTAGAGCAGCATCTGCCGGAGCGTTTGCTTCTCCCCCCCGACGTTCGGTGCCATCGGCACCCCGACCCTCCCGTAGTCCTTCTGCTTCACGAG
>CAZJEH010000068.1:0-17962 GCA_964544905.1 uncultured Gemmatimonas sp. | reverse complement strand
CGCCTGAACTCTGTCGTGGTGGGCTACATGGGCCACCAGGTCATGGTCGAGGCGGAGGACGAACGGGTCCTCCGCCGCGTCCGCATCAGTTTCAGTGAGCTACTCGACAACAGTCCGTCCGCCTCACGCGACGTGCTTCGCCTGCAGCGCAACAATGGGTTGTTCGAGCTCACGGTGAACGGGGAGTCGGTGTTCGCGCACGAGGAGTTGTGGGAAGTCGCCCACATCGTGCGGCACGAAATCATCGACTCGTTCATCGCCGCGCACCCAGACCTGCTCTGGCTCCATGCAGGCGCCGCGGTGCGCGATGGGGAAGCGGTGCTCTTTGTCGGCCCGTTCGGCCATGGCAAGAGCACGCTGGTGACGCGGCTCTGCTCGCGAGGGTGGAATTACGTCTCGGACGACATCGTGCCGGTGGACCTTACGAGCGGGTACATTCTGTCGTTTCCACTCACCCCGATCGTGCGGGAAAATCCCGGGGTCGAGCTGCCGCGCGAACAGGTGTCGGAGATCCGCAAATTCAAGGTGCCGCTTCACCCGACCACCTTCTGGCGGGAGCCGGCGCCGATCACCGCGGTAGTAATGCCGAACTATTCGGCCGGAACTGGCGCTCGGCTGAACGATTACTCACCGGCGGAGGTAGCGCTTGCGATCGTGCAGTCCGGGATCAACAGTGAGGACAATGCGCAGGCAGCGGTCGCCTTCTGCTCGTGGCTCGTGGGTAGGGTACCGGTGCTGAAACTGACCTACTCGGATCCCGACACGGCCACAGACCTGATCATTGAGCGGTTGGGGCAGAGGACGCTGCGAACCGGCTGACATCGGTCGCGGAGATAAGCGGGGGTCGAGGTTCGAGGCGGAGCTCTGAACGGAGCGTCCGCCTCATCGGTTTTCCTGGTTGGTGGATTCCAGCTTCCGGTTCCTACTTGCGGTCATCGGAGCGAGGCCCACCGCGGCGGCCACCGCGTCCGGGGCCAGATCGTCGCTTCCCCCCGCTGCGACGGCTTCCGGAACCGCGCCTCCCCCGGGGGGCATCTTCCTTCTGGCCGTTGCGGCGACCGCGGGGAGCACGCTTTCCTCCTGAGTGGTCGCGGGTGGGCCGCCCTCCATGGCGCGGCGCGGTCTCTCCTCCCGCTTCCTGCTGCGCCCTGTTCCGCGCGCGAAGCTGGGTCTTGGAGAGGCTGAGCAGCTCTCTGGCTTCGGCCAGCGAAGAGGCTCGAACGGCGCCGTGCTTCCCGCGCATGATCGTCCAGCGCAACGGCCTGTCCAGTTCGGGCACGTGATGGTCGTTGATCTGCGGAATCAGGGATGCCGGGACGCGGACTCGAACGATCGCTTCGCCGTCCTCGATTCCGTAGTCGAGCGGATGCTCCTCACCCAGGATCGGGAGAGTGTCTGGCAGAGCGAGCCAGCGCGCGCGTTCCGAGGCCGGCACGAAATCGTCGGGGTTCAATCGAAGGTCGGTCTCCAGGAACGCCGAGTACGAGTCTACGGTGGCGAGCTTCGCTTCGAAGTAGTCGGCCAGCGTTCGCTCGTTTACCTCGGCCGTCCTCCCGCCTGATCGGCGATAGACTTCCCGCAGCAGTTGAAAGGCCTCGCGGTTCGCGCGGGTGTCCCGATGAATCGCGGCGCCGGCGGCCATGGCTTCGGCGAGCGTGCGACGCACCGCCTGCCGCAGCTCGTCGGGAAATTCGTCGATCGCCTCCTCGTGCGCTTCCAACTCGAACCCGTGGAACGTCCGCGCCCTCCGCACGCGGAGCGGCGCGCGACGGTGTGCCGGATCGTATATGGGCTCGCCGACGCCCTCCTCCGCGTACTCCCACACGAGGTCGAACGGGATCTGCGTGCCCTCGATCGATCCGCGTGCGCGTCCGAATCGATCCGAGAAGTACCGCAGGTCTCCCACGATGACACCCCAGCTCGGGCAGACGCTCGTCGGAGCGACCCTGACCTGCTCGCCCCAGCTCGTCTCTTCGTCGATGACGAGGTCGAACGGCATCACCCGCGCGAGGAGACGTTGCCAGTCCTTGAGCAGCCGGTCGTTGAGGCGCGGGAGGGATGCGGGCAGCGACAGCTCCAGAGAGCGATAGATCGATGCGAGAGCCAGCGCCGCGTCCTCGATCGAACGAACCAGGACGCCACGCTCCTCCCCCCACTGGGCGAGGGCCTCCTGGTCGAACACGTGCCGCGGCAGTCCGTAGACCGAGCCGAGCGTCCCGCAGTCCTCCAGACAGCCCTGGTAGAGGCGGTACGCGGTCAGATGGTCGCTGCCGCGGACGATGTACGGCCGGATGTTGCGATCCTGTCGCGTCATCCGGTGCAGCGATTCGATGGACGCGCAGGTCGCCACCAGGGGGATGAGGTGCTCGTCCGAGTTCACGAGCAACTCGCCCCAGGGTCGGTCGACCGGCAGGACCTCCACCTTCCGGCCGTACTCCGTCAGGCGCACTCCCTCGATGATCCCCCGGCGCGTCAGCAGGTCGACCGCACGGCGATACGCAACGCGATCGAGCTCGACCGGCAGATCCAGGTCGTCGGCTCGGACGCCCACGTCGGCGCAGGTCATCGCGACCCGCTCGGGATCCCCCGCCAGCTGGAAGTTGGGATCAGTGGGTTGCAGCGTCGCGAAGTCGATGTCCCGCTCCGACAGGATCCACACCTCGCCGTTCGGAACACGGCCATGGACCCGCCCGGCCATCTGGAGAATCTCGTTCGCCCCCAGAGGCAAACGGGTCAGCACGTTGACTCCCCGACGGACGATGGACGTGAACTGCGCGTCCTCGATCACCACGGTGTCCAGACCGCGGATGTTGAGCGCCGACTGGCCCGCCGCGGTCATCGACAGCAGATAGGGGTGGGGAGCGTCCCCTTCGAGGAAGGGGCGGAGCTTGGAGACGGGCTCGCCCCCGTGATAGAACGTGGTGAAGACGCGGTCCCACCTCTCCTCGATGACGGCCGCCACCTGCTCGGTTTCCGCCCGGGTGGGCACGAACACCGCCACCCCTCGCCGCTCCTTGACCACCCTGCGCAGAAAGCGGTCGTCGAGGAACTCGAGAGGATCCAGCGACGGAACTACCTCCACGCGTGCCGCCCGAGCTGGGTCGAACGCCGACGACTCGATGACCTCCACCGAGCCCAGGTAGCTTGCATAGAACGACGGATCGACCGTCGCGGAGAGCCAGATGAATCGGCAGCCGGCCCGCTTGCCGAGCGCCAGGCAGAGCTCGAGCTCCGCCGAAGTCTGGTGTATCTCGTCGACGATGAGCGTGTCCTCAGGCCCGATCAGCCCATCCTGCAACCAGCGCCGCGCGATTCCCGTCGTGACGATGACCAAGTTCCAGGTGGGCGTTTCCGGCGTGGCCTCGCGCTCGCGGTTGACGACTCCGACGCGCAGCGGCAGCCCTACGATCTCCTCGGCGATGGGCCGGATGGCGAGCGTCTTCCCCGTGCCGGTTCCGGCGACGATGCCGAAGCCCGCGCCGGACGCGGCCAGTCGGCGAAGATCCGCTCCGTGCTCGCGCTCCAGGACGGTTTCGACATGGGTGAGCTGTACCCCCAGCTCGATCGTCTCACAAGCCGCCCGGGTGGGGGCGATCACGACTACCCGGCCGTCGCGAGGGCGGCCAGGGTAGCGTTCTGAAGGGGGGACAGTCGGGACCTGCACCATCAGGAGGTTCCGGTTGGGTTCGTAGGTCCGGCCGGCGGCCGCTCGCGGAACACGGTAGCACCCGCCGGTGGTGCCGGCCATGCCTGCGATCCCGGCGCGCCCGGCGGCGAACGGTCCAGAGACGTCGCCGTAAACGCAAGTCCTCCGCCACGTATCCACTGCCCGGCCGCCCGTGAGCGGTGGTAAATCCAGCGTGGCAGCCCGTTTCCTGAACCTGCAGGTGGGGTTATCTTGACCGCACCTCCCATCTCCATAGAGTCCGATGGTGTCGTGAACGAGCTGAAGAAGAAGGCGGCCGAGCTGGAGTACGCCCAGCGCCTCTCGGAGGCGCTGGAGCATATCGTCCGCCTTGCTCGTGAGTCCGAAGATGCGCAGGCCGCGGCATACTGGCGGCGGGCCGGGTCGCTCCAGAATCGCCTCGGCCAGACCGCCGAGGCGGCCGGGAGCTACGCCCGCGCCCTGGAGGGGTTCGTCGCGGCGGGTTTGCGCAACGACGCCATCGCTACGGGGCTCAACATGCTCGCGAACGGCAATGCCGACCCGGACGCCGTCCTGCAACTGCTCGAGCTCACCCTGGAGAGCCGGTACGCTCACTTCGCCCGGACAGCCGCAGCCGAGCTGTTCCGTAGCGCCGTCGCCAGTGGAGATACCAGGACTCTGGAGGCGATCGCGGGATACCTTCAGGGGGCGCCAGCCGCCTCGGCGGCCGCTGCAGTCGATGAGATGCTGAAGGTCGTCTCCACCGACGACCTGGCTGCGGCCGTCCCGGCACTGAAGGCCATCTGGTCTCGACTCACAGAAGCCGGAGCCGATGCGTCGGCCGATGCAGTGCGGATCGCGATCGGTCGGATCGACCCGTCCCAGGAGCCCCAGGCGTCCGCCCAGCCGCGCGCCGATACTACCGGTGACGCCGCTTCCGCCACGGACGATGCACTGCCCCTCATCGACGCATCCGGTCTCCCGGTCGACGACGAACCGGCCTCGATCCCGCTGCTCGAGGGGTTCGAGTCGACCCACGCCGTTGACGATGACGCCCCGGGAATCGTCTCCGATGAGTCGCTGGTCGTCGAGCACACCAGCCTGGCCGACGGGCCGTCGACCGACGCGCCGATCGAGCCGGCCGGGCAGGCCCAGGTGGGGATGCAGGATCTGGCACCCCCTGAGGAAGCGCCCGAGGACGAGGTCGTCGACGACGAGGAAGAGTATGTGGAGCCGTTGCCTCTGCTCGAACCCGCGCCGCGGCCTTCGCGCGCCGGCGGGGACAGCGGTCCGTCGGCGGACGTCGAAGGGGATGGGAACCTCGACCTGGACAGTGAGCGACTCGAGGAGCCCGGGCCCGGGCAGGAGACTGCCGACCTCGATGTGGAGGCCATCCTCCGCGACCTGTCGCCCATTGCGGCTGGAGACGTCGAACCGGGCGACGCGGCCTCCCACTACGACGTCGCCGTCGCCTTCAAGGAGATGGGGATGACCCGCGATGCGCTGGCGCGGCTGCGCGCCGCGCTCGAGGGAGGGCACAACCCGCTGGCCACGCTGGAGGTGGTCGGCGAGATCCTCGTCACTCAGGGCGATATCAAGTCAGCGGCTCGGATTCTCAGTCATGCGAGGTCTGCCGGCGACGCCCCGGACGAAGAACGTGCCGGAGTCCTCTACTGGCTCGCCCGGAGCGAAGAAGCGCTCGGCCGCGCAGAGGAGGCCGGCCGCCTCTTGAACCGGGTAGTCCGCGCCGTCCCTGACTATCGTGACGCGGCGGAACGGCTGGGCCGTCTCCCCGAGCCCCGCCTTTGACACCCGTAAGCAACTGGACTAGCTTGGCTTCCGCTCAACCTCGACGGCTCCCCGACAACTCCGAGATGCTGCGCACGGACGTACCGACGCTCTCCCGTATCCAACGCCCCGTCGCGGCTCGTCTCGACCGGGTCGTCAGTGAGTTCCGCCGCATCCTCCTTGCGGATTTCGACGGCATCTCCGAGATCAACGAATACATCCTGCAGATCCGCGGCAAGCTCTTCCGCCCGACGCTGCTTCTGCTGTGCAGCGAGGTGGACTCGGAGTCGTCCTCCGAAGCCGAGACCCTGGCCGCGGTGATCGAGTTGATCCACCTCGCCACCCTCGTGCACGACGACGCCGTCGATCACTCGGTGCTGCGGCGGGGGATGCCGACCATCAACGCCCTGTGGAGCCACCAGGTCTCCATCATCATGGGCGACTACCTGTACTCGCGGTCGATCTCGGAGCTTGCGCGACTCGGGGACATCGAGCCGGTAAGGATCCTCGCCGCCGCATCGAACTCCATGTCGGTCGGAGAAATGCGGCAGCTCGCGTCCTGCGATGCGCTGGACTTCGACGAGGACGACTACTACCAGCTCATCGAGTGCAAGACGGCTTCCCTGATGTCGGCCGCGTGCGAGCTCGGGGCACTCGCGGGCAACACAGAGCTCCGCCAGACTCTGGCCGGGTACGGCTACCAGCTGGGGATGGCTTTCCAGATCGCCGACGACCTGCTCGACTATACCGCGGAGGAGGCGGTCCTCGGGAAGCCGGCGGGACTGGATCTTCGCGAGCACAAGGTGACGCTGCCCCTCATCGCGGCATTGCCGGAGCTGTCAGGGGAGGAGCGAGCGCGCGTCGAGGAGTTCTTTGCCACGCCCGAAAACGAGGACGCCGAGATCGCCGCGATCATCGATCTCGTTCGGGCGCGAGGCGGCTTGGAATATGCCAGAGCAAAGGCCCTCGAGTATGCGCGCCGGGCCTCGGAGAGCCTTACGGGACTACCGGACGGCCCCGCGCTCGAGGCACTGCGGCTGAGCATCTCCTATGCGGTGGAGCGACGCCACTGAGCGTCCGATGAAGCGAAAGGGTTGGGAGGAGGTTCGATGAACGTCGCGCTACGCAGGCGGGCGGGTCGCCTGTTGCTCGTTAGTCTGGTCGGCATCATTCTCGGCGCGCTGCTCACCGAACTGGCCGTGCGCTTCATGCCGGAGAGCGCCACCCGCGAATTCTTCACCACTTCCGTCGCCGCGGCCTTCGGACCCCTCGTGATCGACCTGGTCGCGGTGGGCCTCACCCTCGGACCGCTCGTTTTCCATCTGAACGCGCTGAGCGTCGTCGGCGTTCTCATCGTGATGCTGGCCGCGAAGACCTGGCTGTAGGGACCTTCTCGCCCGCGCAGCGGCCGTCCCACGCCGTTCTCCCAGGACGCATCCTACCTCACCGGTTTCGGACACCGGCCGAAACCCTCTGGGCGGACGGGCTCTATGATAAAGGGGTAGGAACACCCCGCCTTAACGCCGAAGCCGCGAAACCGACCCAGGCGGCTTCGCGGCTTCCTGTCTCCCGATGAGTGCCGGTCAGGCCCGGCGGTCGACGATATCCGCGTTGGCCCGCAGCTCGGCCATCCACCGTGCCAGCGCTTCCTGCTGCAGCTGGAAGATCGCGAACTCGCGCAGCTGTTCCTTCTCCGCCTCGAACTGTTCGCGGTCCGCCTCCGTACGTTCTTTCGGGCGCACGACGAACAGTCCGCCAGGCGTCTCCAGTACGTCGCTGACCTGGCCGATGGGTACGCCGAAAGCAGCACCGGTGACGGCGTTCGTCTGGCCGAAAGCCGGGTTGAAGCCCATCCGGGTGAAAGGGCCCGCCGTCTCCACCGTCAGCCCTTTTTCGCGCGCAGCGTCCTCCAGGGACTTCCCGGCCCGGATCTCGGCCACCATGGCCTGGCCGATGCGGCGTGCCTCCTCCGTCTTCTTGCGGAGGATGAGCTGACGCTGGATCTCCGGGCTCGCCTCCGACAGCGGGATCCTACCCGCGGGCCGGAAGGCCTCCACGGAAACGATGTAGAACGCTTCCGGCGTCTCGAATACCGGGCTCACCTGGACCGGCTCGGGCAACTGTTGCTCGGCTTCCACCCACTCCACCGCCTCGTACACCGAGCCGATGCCCGAGACGTAGCTCTGGTCGCGGGAGATCGTGACTCCCTCCTGGAGCGTGGCGTTGACCAGCCTGGCTGCCCGCGCGAAGTCGGTACGCTCCGCGAGCAACTCCAGCGAGTCGGCGCGCGTGTAGAGCCGGTCGAGCGCTTCCTCGGTCAGGTCGAAGGATGTCAGGATGTGCCGAGCCTGGACGCTGTCGCCCTGCCGACTAAGTACCTCGATCAGGTGATATCCATACGCCGTGCGGACGGGCTCCGACAGCGTGCCGATCGGCAGGGAGAACGCCGCCGAGTCGAACGGTGCGACCATGTCGCCGCGACCGAAGCGACCGAGGTCCCCTCCGCTCTGCCGGGACGCCGCGTCGTCCGACTCGCGCTGGGCGACCTCGGCGAAATCGGTACCGCCGAGAATCTCTTCCCGTAGGGTCAGCGCTCGCTGGAGCGCCATCACTGAGTCGGCGGCGGTCGGTGCCTTCGAGATGTATGCCAGCGTGACCCGCGCCGTGGCCGGACGCTCGAACTGCTCCTGGTTCTCCCGGTAGTAGCGACGGATTTCATCCTCCGTCACCGTTACGTCCCCCGGAACGAGGATCGACGGGCTAAGCTGTACGAAATCGACCGTCGCGGTCTCGGTCTGGTCGCGCCAGATCTGCCACAGCTCGGCGTCGCTCACGTAGATGCCCGCGGTCACCTGGCGCATGAGCTTGGACCGGGGGATCTGCTCCCGGTAGTAGTTTTCCAGCTGAAGCAGCAGGTCCTGCGGAGCCGACGGGCTCGTGAGGAACTGCTGATACTTGCTGATGTCGAACTCGCCGTTCGTCATGAACAGCTCGTTCTGGGCAAGCTGCGGGTGAGGCAGCCACTGCGCCGCCTGGATCACCTCGCGGTCCGAGACCCGGATCCGCCGCTTCCGCAGCTCCTGCCGCATCAGGATATCGTTTACGAGCTGCTGGAAGGCCTGGTCCTCGATGAGCCGGACCTGCTCGCGGGAGAGAGGCCCGCCACCGAAGTTCTGCCTCGCCTGCTCGTACAGCTGCTGATAGGCGAACGCGAATTCCTGTGCGGAGATGGTCTCGCCGTTCACGCGACCGACCTCCCCGGTCTGGTTGGCGGCGGTTCGACCGGAGATGTCCATCCCCCACTCGAATACCATCAGCCCGACGAACGCGAGCGCGACGACGATCATGATGATCTTCGTCTTTTCGCGCATCTGCTGCATCATCATGGTCGGATCGACTCCCTTGCTGTCGCGCGAGCGTGTGCGTGCAGAGTTGTCACTTCCGTTGGGAAGGGTCGTAAATCTTGAATTGTCGGCTTGAAAGCCTCGACCGAGCCGGCGCCAGGCGTGCCCTGCGGAGAGTTCTCGGGGTCGGGCCAGGATCAGCGAATCTTCAAATATACCAGCACGATCCGTGGCCTCGCAACGGAAAGTGAGGCGGCGGCATCCAATGACTGGAGGGTCCCGACCGCCACCGGCCCCAGGGCGAGCATGCGGGCCAGCGGACGTTCGGCCGTCACCTCACCGGCGCCAGGACCCGGCCGGCGGTTCACGATTTCGAACCTGCAAGCCACCACCAAGGTCGCTGCTCGGCCCCCCACGTCGTAGGCGTACTCGGCCGGAATGCCTTTGTTCCCGCTGTATTTCCCGACTTCGGACCTGCCGCGGGTTTGGTTGACATCCCGCCGAAGGGCCGTGTAAGTTGAACCGCCACAAGAGGTCCTCGAACCTGACCAGATGCCCCCGCGTCGGCCGACGCCATGAGAGCCATCCCCCCAGAGATCCGGGAAGAACTGGAAAAGCTCGAGCGTAAGCACGCCGAGAACCCGGAAGGGCGCTACTTCGTCCCGCTCGCGAACGCGCTTCGCAAGGCGGGCGAGTTCTACCGCGCCAAAGCGCTGCTGCGCGAAGGGCTCCTGCGCTACCCGGACTATGTCAGCGCCCATATCGTGCTCGGCCGCTGTCTGCAGGACGAGGGGTCGCGGGGCGAGGCCGAGTTTCGCTTCCGCCACGTGCTCTCGCTCGATCCGCAGAACCTGGTGGCCCTGCGGACGCTGGGGGAGATCGCCGCCGCCGCCGGGCGCGTGGAAGAGGCGCGTAGCTGGTACCGGGAGCTGCTCTCGGTCGATCCGATGAACGAGGAAGCCAGACTCGCCCTGGAGGAGCTTCCCCCCGAGCCGGAACTGGAGGCGACCGAAGAGACGGTGGCGGTCGCCGAGAATGATGCCGGCGGGTCCGAAGCGGTGATAGAGGGCGCAGCGGAAGCGGGCACGGAGACTGCCATCGCCGAGAGCGCTGAGGAGGGCCTCGCGGGTCCACCGGACGGGGCCGGTGACGGCGCGGAGGTGGCCGCCGAAGCGAGCGAGCAGCCTGCCACAGCGTCAATGGAGACCGCGGAAACCCCGGCTCAGGAAGGCACGTCCGGGTGGTCGCCGGACGACCTCGATGAGGAACCTGCGGAGGCCGCGGTCGATGTCTCGCAGGCGGAGGAGGAAGAAGAGTTTACAGCGTCTGCCCCGGAGCCCGAGAGCGCCTGGGCCGTTGAGGAGATGTACCTCTTCGGCGCCGCCGGGACGATGCTCGACCTGGACAGCCCGCCCCCGGCCGCGCCAGAAGAGCTCTACGGCAGGGAAGACGCCCTCGCGACCGAAACGTTGGCCGAGCTCTATACCCGCCAGGGGTTCTTCGATCGGGCGGCGCGCGTCTACCGCGAGCTGATCCGCCGTCGGGGATCCGACCCCGGGCTGCAGGAGAAGCTCGCCAGGGTCGAGCGTCTTGCCGCGGGGGAGGAGGACCCGTTCGCGGATTCGTTCGCCGCAGGCTTCCCTGCGGAGTCGACGGCGGGTGCGGAAGGCGCATCCGGGTCCGCGGAGGGAGAGGCGCCGGTAAGCATCCGCGACTATCTACGGAGAATCCTGAGCTGGGCGCCCCCGATCGGGGCATCCGGAGAGCCGGAGGCGGAGATGGCGGCGGCCGAAACCCCGGCACCGGGCGCCGATGGTGGTGCGACGTACGCGGCGATGGACGAGACCGAGCCGGACGTCGGGTCCGCCGCGCCGCCGGTCGAGACTGAGGCGGAGGTTGGGTCCATGGCGCCGTCGGCCCACGAGCCGCTCGAATCCTCGACCCAAAAGTCCGCCTGGGAGGAGCCGACCGTCGAACTACGCGAGAGTAGCTGGGAGGGTGTTCCGTCCGAACTTCGCGAAGAGGTGGGTACGCAGCCCGTAGCCGAAGCGGACACCGCGGTTTTTCCGGGCGAAACCGGGAAGCTGGAGGAATCCTCCACCGAAGTGCCGCCGCCTCCGCCGGATGACGACCTCTTCCCCTGGGAGCTGCCTCCTTCGTCGCCGGCCGCCGGCGGTTCTTCGCCGGGCGCTACTCCGAACTCGCCGGACCGGCTCGCTGCCGACGGTCCTGCAGGTTCGCTGTATGATCCCCGTGGCGGCGCCGGGTACGAGCCCGAGCAGGCCCAGACACCGCCGGGGGCCGGAAGGTCGATCCCATCCGGAGGTTCCGGCCCTGACGACGAGCCGGACACCCCCACCGGGGGCGGGGCGCCCAGCGAACCCTCCTCGTCGGAACAGGAGGACGATGACATCGAGTCGTTCCAGGCATGGCTGCGCAGCCTGAGACGCTGAGGATCGGCGTCCTCCACGGCCCGAACCTGAACCTGCTCGGGCAGAGGGAGCCGACGGTCTACGGGGCGACGACGCTCCAGGACATCGACGCGACGCTGGTCTCTCTGGGCGATTCGCTCGGAGCGGCCGTTACTTGCTACCAGGCGAACGGCGAGGGCGATCTGGTGGACCGGATCCAGCAGACCGCCCCGACCACCGACGGATACCTCGTGAACGCCGCCGCGTACACGCACACGAGCGTCGCGTTGCGCGATGCACTGCTCGCGGTGGACCGGCCATTCGTCGAGGTCCATCTGTCGAACGTCCACGCGCGGGAACCGTTCCGCCAACACTCCTATCTGTCGGATCGTGCCGCGGGAGTGGTGGTCGGCTTCGGCCCGGATAGCTATTTTTTGGGGCTCCGTGGACTCGTCGGCATACTGCGGCAACGCCGTCAGAACGACCGCACCTGAGCGCGAACACGACAGATCGAGGCCAGTAAGGAGATAACGTGGCGACTACCGCCGATTTCAGAAATGGAATGACCATCCAGCTGGATGGAACGCTGTACACCATCACCTACTTCCAGCATGTAAAGCCGGGGAAGGGAGGCGCTTTCGTCCGCACCAAGCTGAAGAACGTTCTGACCGGCGCCGTTGTCGAAAAGACGTTTCGGGCCGGTGAGAAGGTCGACGAAGTGCGTCTGGAGCGCCGGCCGGTGCAGTACAGCTACACCGACGGCGACCTCTACTACTTCATGGATCAGCAGACGTACGAGATGATCCCGCTCGCGGGAGACGTCATCGGCGAGGATCAGCTCCCGTACCTGAAGGAGAACATGGAGTGCGAGGGGCTGGTCCACGGTGACCGGATCATCTCGGTCGAGCTTCCCTACTTCGTCGAGCTGGAGATCGTGCAGACCGACCCTGGCATCCGCGGCGATACGGCGACCGGCGGGACCAAGCCGGCGAAGCTGGAAACGGGAGCCGTGATCCAGGTGCCGCTGTTCCTCGAGGAGGGTGAGGTAATCCGGGTCGATCGCCGGGAGGACAAGTACATCGAGCGAGTCAGCCGATGAGCGGGGATCGGACGCGAGCGGAGGGCGAGATGTCGAACGAAGGGGAGGTGCGGACCAGCCGACAGATCGTCGACCTCGAGTTCCTGCGGGGGCTGCTCGCGGTGGTGGATGAGAGCGGTATCGACACGCTGGAAATCTCGCGCGCCGGTACCCGGATCCGGGTCTCGAAGTCGCCCGTCGTGTCGGCGACGATCAGCAGCGGCAACCACGCGGCCGCCCAGGTCGTCTCCCGCGAGAGCCCGGCGTTGCCCGCGCCCGCTGCCGAGGCGCAGGAGCAGCCGGCTGCCGAGCAGCCGCCCACCAACCTCATCGAGGTGACGTCGCCGATGGTCGGCACGTTCTACCGGGCGCCGGCCCCGGAGGCCCCCGCGTACGTCGAGGTGGGCTCGCGCATCGTCGAGGGGCAGACCCTCTGTATCCTCGAGGCGATGAAGCTGATGAACGAGCTCGAGTCAGAGGTCGAGGGCATCGTACGCGAGATCTGCGTCGAGAACTCCGAGCCGGTGGAGTACGGCCAGGTCCTCTTCCGCATCGAGCCGATCGCGTGAACCGGCCAGAGGTTGCACCTCACGGCCGCCCCCCTGACGGAGGCGCCGAGGGTCCCGGTCCCGAGTTCAAGCTTCGCCGCATCCTGGAGGAGATGGTCCGCCGCCACGCGTCGGACCTCCACCTCAAAGTGGGCCGACCGCCGGTCGCGCGGATCTTCGGCGAGCTGGTCGAGCTGGACTTCCCGCCGATGCGCCCCGAGGACGCGCGTGCCTGCGCGGAGATGCTGCTCCCCCCTCATCTCCGGGAGCAGCTTCACGAACGGCGAGAGTTCGACTTCGCCGTCGGAATCCAGGGACTCGGCCGGTTCCGAGGCAACCTCTTCCAGCAGCGCGGGACGTTCAGCTTCTCCTTCCGCGCCATCCCCTTCGAGATCCCGACCCTCGCCGAGCTCCAGCTGCCGCGTGTGCTCGAGAGCATCGCGATGTATCCGCGCGGGCTCGTCCTGGTCACCGGGATCACGGGGAGCGGCAAGTCGACCACGCTGGCCGCGATGCTCCGCTACATCAACGAGCACCGGGCGGTCAACGTCATCACGATCGAGGACCCGATCGAGTTCCTGCACCGGGACAAGAAGTCGCTGATCAGCCAGCGCGAGGTAGGGACCGACACGCTGTCGTTCCACGATGCTCTGCGCCACGTTGTGCGGCAGGATCCCGACGTGATCATGCTCGGCGAGATCCGCGACCAGGTGTCGATGGAGACCGCGCTCAAGGCGGCCAACACCGGTCACCTCGTCTTCTCGACCCTGCACACGATCGACGCGCCGCGGACCATCAACCGGATCATCTCCTTCTTCCCTCCGCACGAGCATCAGGAGATCCGGGCGCTGCTGTCGGATTCGCTTCGAGCCGTCATCTCGATGCGGCTGCTTCCGCGGACAGGCAACAAGGGACGCGTGCCCGCACTCGAGATCATGATCAACACCCCCTCCGTCGCGGAGGCGATTCGGAACCCGGAGCAGATCCACACGCTTCCGGACCTGATCGGCGAAGGACGCACGCAGTACGGGATGCAGACATTCGATCAGAGCCTGATGGACCTGTACCGATCCGGCTCCATCTCCATCGAGACCGCCCTGCAGTACGCGACGAACCCCGCCGACTTCCGGCTGAGGGTCTCGGGCATCGAAGCATCTTCCGATCCCATGTGGGATAGCGACTCCGGCCGATAGCCCCATGTTCCGGAAGATTCTGATCGCCAATCGCGGCGAGATCGCGCTGCGCGTCATCCGCGCCTGTCGGGAGCTGGGGATCCGAACGGTCGCGGTCTACTCCCAGGCCGACGCGGACTCGCTGCACGTGCGCTTCGCCGACGAGGGTGTCTGCATCGGTCCGCCTCTGGCGCGGGAGAGCTACCTCAACATTCCGCGGATCATCGCGGCGGCCGAGATCACGGGTGCCGACGCCATTCACCCCGGCTACGGTTTCCTCGCCGAGAATGCCGAGTTCTCGGAGATCTGCGAGCGGAGCGAGCTGACCTTCATCGGCCCCTCACCGCAACAGATCCGGTTGATGGGAGACAAGGCAGCGGCGAGGCGGACGATGCGGGAGGTGGGCGTTCCCATCATTCCCGGCACCGATACCATCGATTCGGTCGACGACGCTTTCGCGGCCGCGAAGGAGATCGGGTTCCCGGTGCTGATCAAGGCGGCGGCCGGCGGAGGAGGGAAGGGGATGCGGGTCGCGGCGGAGCCGTCGGACTTCGCGCGCCAGTACACGATGGCGCGGAACGAAGCCGGCGCGGCGTTCGGCGACGACAGCGTCTACCTGGAGAAGTACCTGGCCCGGCCGCGGCACGTGGAGATCCAGGTACTGGGCGACAAGCACGGCCGGATCGTGCACCTCGGCGAGCGCGACTGCTCCGTCCAGCGGCGGCACCAGAAGCTGATCGAGGAGGCGCCGTCGCCGGCCCTCACGCCCGAGCTGCGCGAGGCGATGGGCGAGGCTGCCGTGCGTGGGGCCCGGTCCATCGAGTACGTCGGCGCCGGTACGATCGAGTTCCTCCTCGATGAGGACGGCTCGTTCTACTTCATGGAGATGAACACCCGGATCCAGGTCGAGCACCCGGTCACGGAAGAGGTCACCGGCTACGACCTGATCAAGGAACAGATCCGGGCCGCGGCCGGTCTGCCCATCTCCGTGGCGGAAGGCCCTCTCGAGCTGCGGGGCCACTGCATCGAATGTCGGATCAATGCCGAGAACCCGGACCGGGACTTTTCGCCGTCGCCGGGGATCATCCACGTGTTCCATCCTCCGGGTGGGCCCGGTGTCAGACTGGACACGCACGTTTATGCCGGCTACCGCGTCCCGCCGTTCTACGACTCGCTGATCGCGAAGCTGATCGTTCACGGCTCGGACCGGACCGAAGCGCTCGCGCGGATGCGCAACGCGCTCTCGTCGTTCGTGCTGGAGGGGGTACACACCACCATCCCCTTCCTGCTGGAGGTACTCGACCACCCCGACTTCATCGCGGGGCGCATCGACACGAAGTTCCTGGAGCGGATGGTGGCAGAGAAGGCTCAGCCGGTATGAGACTCGACGTGATTCTGACCCCGGGGGAGGTGACTCCCGCATCGCTTACCGGCCGGACGGTCGTCGTGCTCGACATCCTTCGTGCGAGTACGACAATCGTTCAGGCGCTGAGCGCGGGGGCCAGGTCGGTGTTCCCGGTCGGGTCCATCGAGGAGGCGCTGCGGCTGGCGAACACGTTCGGCCGGGACGAAGTGCTCCTGGCGGGCGAGCGACGCTGCCTCCCCATCGACGGGTTCGACCTCGGCAACTCGCCGTTCGAGTACACGCGGGAGCGCGTCGGCGGCAAGATCCTGGTGATGACCACCACGAACGGCACCGCGGCGATGGCGCTTACCACGAACGCGCACCGGGTGCTGATCGGGTCGATGAACAACCTCAGCGCCGTCATCGCGGATCTGGTCAGGAGCGAGGCCGAGCCTGTGTTCCTGTGTGCCGGCCGCGAGAAGCACTTCTCGCTGGAGGATGCGGCGTGCGCGGGTGAGTTCGCCGACAGGCTGATGAAGGCCCGGCCGGGCGACTGGGTCCTCAACGACGGCGCTCACGCCGCGATCACCCTGGCACGCGAGTTCGGCACCGGCCAGGCCCTGTTCGAGCTGGCGGCAGGGGGGCGCGCGATCATCGAAGCCGGGCTCGAGGCGGACCTGGAGTTCTGCGCACGGGTCGATACCCACGACATCGTTCCCGTGCTGCACGATCGCGGCGTCACCCTGCAGGAACCCCTGATCGGTTCATCACCGTAGTGCCACGCGTGCGCAGGACAGCGTCGGCATCCCGGACCCGCAAGTCGGCGAAGCCGAGGGTCCATACCCACCTGATACCGGGTGAACGCCTGCAGCGCGAGCTGTGGGCGCTGGCCCTCCTGCTGCTCGCGGCGCTTCTCGCCCTCAGCTTCGTTCCGCTTTCCATCCTGGGCGACGCGGGGCTTCAGCTCTTCCCCACTGGCAACGTGGTGGGGCGGGTCGGAGATATCCTCTCTCGAGCCGGCTGGACGGTCTTCGGGGTCGCGGCGTTCGCCATCGCCGGACTGCCAGCGGTTCCCGCGCTCGCCATGCTCGACAGGATCGAGCGCGGCACGGCCGTCCGATTGACGGTATTCTTCGGCGGTGTCCTGATCCTGGTCCCGACCGCCATCCACGTGCTCACCCGTCCGGGTGCCGAGGGTGGGCCGCTATCCGGTCTGGTCGGTGCGGCCGCGGGTGAGCCGTTGCTCGGGTTGGTGGGATGGGTTGGCGCGTGCCTGCTGGCGGCATTCCTGATCGCCGCCCTCTGCATCATCACGCTGGGGTGGAACCCGGTGACCAGCCTGCTGCGCGGTGGGTCACTCGCCTGGATGGGGATTGGACGGGCGTTCGGGTCCGCGCGCGGCGCCTTCACGCGGGACGCCGGGGCGGTTCCGGAGACCGTGCGGAACGACCCTTTCGAGTTCGCACCGGTGACCGGCTCGGCGGACGTTGCGGTCGAGGAAGAGCCGACACGCGCGGGCGCGGTGCCGCCGGCACCCGAGCCAGTTGTGGAGGAACCTCCCGCTCCCCGGAAGGGCGTCCTCCGCCTGCCCGGCCGCAAGCCGCCGGTGCGGATTCAGGAGCAGCTCCCCGACTCCGGCGACCCGACGTCGGACGACCTACCCGCGACCACCCTGCTGACACCTCCGCCTCCGCAGGACCACGACCGCAGCCGTCGACACCTCGACAGCCTGGGGCGGGTCCTCATCGAGAAGCTGGCTACCTTCAAGATCCAGGGGGAGATCGTCGGGACGACCACGGGGCCCGTCGTCACCCAGTTCGAGGTGGCTCCCGCGCCGGGGGTCAAGGTGGCGCGGATCGCGAACCTGGAGGCGGACCTGGCGCTGGCGATGCGGGCGCCGTCGGTGCGGATCGTCGCGCCGATCCCGGGGAAGGGGGCAGTGGGCGTCGAGGTGCCCAACCCGGAGCCGGAGATGGTCTACTTCCGCGAGGTGCTCGAGTCGCCGGCGTTCCGCGGCAGCAAAGCGCTCCTGCCTCTCGCCCTGGGCAAGGACATCTCGGGGAAGCCCTACGTCGCCGATCTCGCGCGCATGCCGCATCTGCTGATCGCGGGCGCGACGGGTTCCGGCAAGTCGGTCTGCGTCAACACCATCATCACCTCGCTCGTCTACCGGCACACGCCGCGGACACTGCGCTTCCTCATGATCGACCCGAAGATGGTCGAGCTGAGCGTCTACAATGACCTGCCGCACCTCCGGCATCCGGTCGTCACCGACAGCTCGGAGGCCGCGGGAGTCCTGAAGTGGGCGGTGATGGAGATGGAGTGGCGGTACTCGCTCCTGTCGACGAACAACGTCCGCACCCTGCAGGATTTCAACCGGCGGGTCGAGGAGGGCCACGTCCTCCGCTCGCCCGAGCCCGTCGAGGAGGAGGGGCACCCGGAGCGGTGGGTCTACAAGGGCGGGGCACTGCCGTACATCGTCCTGATCATCGACGAGCTGGCGGACCTGATGATGGCGGTGCAGGGTGAGGTCGAGAAGCCGCTCGCGCTGCTGGCGCAGAAAGCCCGCGCCATCGGCATCCACCTGATCCTGGCGACGCAGCGCCCGTCGGTGGACGTCATCACCGGCC
>CAZJEH010000067.1:0-18418 GCA_964544905.1 uncultured Gemmatimonas sp. | reverse complement strand
GAGGGGACACTTCTATCCGCGTCTCGAGGGGACATTATCAACCGCGTACAACAGGCCGGATCGACCACCTCGAACCGGTCGGAGTGTCCTCCACGACGACCCCTCGCGCGGCCAGTTCGTCGCGGATCGAATCGGCCGTCGCGAAGTCGCGGGCACGCCTCGCCGCGGCCCGGGCCTCGAGCCGTTCCTCGACCCAGGCGGCGAACTTCTCGTCCACCGGGGAGGCGAGGTCGCGGGAAGCGAGGGAGATGAGTCCGAGCACGGTATCGATGCGGTCGAAGGCGTCCTTCGCGGCGGCGGCTTCGGCACGGGTGATCGAGAGCGTGCCCAGCTCGTCGAGACGCGCGTTGACGTCCGTCACCAGGTCGTAGAGGGCGGCGAGGGCGACGCTCGTGTTGAGGTCGTCGTCCATGGCGTGGTTGAAGGCCGCCAGGGTCCGGGCGGCGGACTCGTGCAGCCGGGGAACGTCGTCGGGGCGGGCGTCGGCGGTCGAGGGGTGGGCGAGCAGCCGCTCGTACGTCGCGTGCAGCCGCCGCACGGCCTCGGCGGACGCCTCGAGTGCCTGCCAGGTGAAGTTCAGCTTGCTGCGGTAGTGCGCCGTGAGGAACGTGTGGCGCACCGAGGACGCGCGCACGCCGCGCTCGAGCAGGTCGGTGAGGGTGAAGATGTTGCCGAGCGACTTGGCCATCTTCTCCCCCTCGATCTGCAGGAACTCCCCGTGCAGCCAGTAGCGGACGAAGGGCTTGCCTGTGGCGCCCTCCGACTGCGCGATCTCGTCTTCATGGTGGGGGAAGATGAGGTCGACGCCGCCGCAGTGGATGTCGAAGGTCTCGCCCAGCTCGGCCATGCTCATCGCCGAGCACTCGATGTGCCATCCGGGGCGGCCCGGCCCCCAGGGGGTCTCCCAGACCGCGCCCACCTCGGCGTCCTCCGGCTTCGCCGCCTTCCACAGCGCGAAGTCGCGAACGTCGGCTTTGTCGTACTCGTCGTCGGCGACGCGCTCGCCCTGCCTGGCGCTGGCCAGATCGACGCGCGAGAGCTTCCCGTAGTCGGGGAAATTCGAGATGTCGAAGTAGACCGAGCCATCGGCGGCGCGGTAGGCGAGGCCGCGTTCCTCCAGACGGCGGATCAGGTCCACCATCTGGGGGATGAAGGCCGTGGCGCGGGGGTACACGTCCGCCCCGACGATCCCGAGCGCGTCGAACTGCTCGAAGAGCTGCTTCGCGAACGGCTCCGTGTATTCGCGCAGCGACAGACCGGCCTCGCGGGCCCCGCGGATGGTCTTGTCGTCGACGTCCGTGAGGTTCATGACGAAGCGGACCTCGTAGCCGCGATACTCCAGGTAGCGGTGGAGCGTGTCGGCGAAGAAGAAGGTCCGCATGTTCCCGATGTGCGGTGCCGCGTAGATGGTCGGGCCGCAGACGTACATTCCGACGTGTCCCTCTCGCAGCGGGACGAACTCCTCGCGTCTTCGGGTCAGGGTGTTGTAGAGGAGCATGGGCTAACGAGTGGGAGTGCGGTCGCCGGCGCCTCGGGTCCGGCGACTCGTGACCGATGAGAGCGTGTGGAATTTGGCGCTCGCGCGGAGCGTGGTCCCCCGCGATGCGGGAACGGGCAGATCGGGCCGGCCGGCGGTCAGCCGCGGAAGGTTCATGACGCCCGCTCCTCCACCGGCGGCTCCGCGTCCTGGCCGGCTCCACCCCCCAGAGCGACGGGCTCCAGCTCCTTCGGGTAGCCCTCGATGAGCAGCCGGCGGTGGGGGACCGCGATCTGGATGCCTTCCTCGTCGAAGCGGCGCTTCAGCCGGCGACGCAGCTCGCGCGCGACCTCCCACTGCTTGAGGGGGACAGTCGTGGCGAGCATGCGGATGTTCATCGCCGACTCCGAGAACGAGTCGATCCCGAGCACGTTCGGCTCCTCGGTGATGAACGTACCCCATGCGGGATCCTTCCACATCGCGAGTCCCGTCTCACGCATCACCGCGATGACGCGGTCCGGGTCCTCGCGCAGCGACACGCCGATCTCGACTACCGCGCGCGAGAAAGACCGGGTGAGGTTGCTGACGCTGGTGATCTCGCCGTTGGGCACGACGTGCACCGTTCCATGCAGGTCACGCATGACCACGATGCGCAGCGTCATCGACTCGACACGGCCGGAGAGCGTGCCGATCCGGATGACGTCCCCGACGCCGAACTGGTTCTCGAAGAGGATGAACAGTCCGCTGAGGATGTCCTTGACCAGGGACTGCGCGCCGAAGGAGATGGCCAGGCCGACGACGCCGGCGCCCGCCAGCAGCGGGCCGATGTTGATCCCCAGTGCGTCCAGGATCATGAAGAGGACGATGAGGACGATCAGCACGATCCCCACGCTGCGCCCCAGACCGACGAGGGTCACGATGCGCTGCTTGTGCGCCGACACCGTCGCCAAGTCCGCCTTGTCGGCGGAACGGGTGATGGCGCGCATGAGGAGCGTCAGCGCCCAGTAGCACCCCCATCCCACGGCGAGGATGATGGCGATCTCGGCCAGCGCATGCGCCCAGGTGTTCTCTTCGAGGAATGACTGCCAGTTCACCGCGGAGGATTCGCCCCAGTGGACCCGAAAAGTGACGGATGAAGGTTATTCGCGAGGCGGCGTCGGGGCAAACGGAAGGCGGTGAGATCGTTCGAGCGGGTGGGTCGGGGGCGTTCCGGCGAGGGTCCCGGGGAGTCGGCCGCGCAGTGAGCGCGTGCTGTCATGGCAGCCTGCGCCAGGAGCAGTGGCGTGTTTCCGCGAGTCGAAATGTGGAACTCACTCCTTGTCACCCCGAACCCGGTCCAACGGAGCGCGCCCGAGGGGTCTGCACTTCCCGACGCTGCACAGCCGGAAGTCATCAACAGGCCACCAGGCCTCGTGGCTACCGCGCCGCTCGTCCCTCCACCGTTGCCGCGAGATCTGGCGGGTTGAGCCGGCGCAAGGGCCCAGGGTCAGCGGCTTCGACGTCGACATCCCTGCGGCTGAGTGTCGAACAACCTCGCGCGCCGCCAGACTGCGCAGAGTGAACCGCTCAGAGTGAGGCTGATAGGGAAGCAACCCGTCGCCGCGACCCCCGCTACGGCATCACGCGCAGTTCCGTGATCCGCCAGTTGCGGCCGCCCCAGCGGGCGCCGACGTAGATCGAGCGGGACTGCTGGCCGGGGGCGCCGCGGGCGCGGAAGGTCCAGTTGATCTCCCCGAAGCCGCTGGGGGGTTCGGAGCTGGCGACGGTGACCCTAACCGGGTCGGCCTCGAGGGTTTCGCTCCGGTCGAAGAGCGCCCGGAGGGCCGCGGCGGCATGGCGGGCGTTGGCCGTCTCGATGCCGGCGCCGGTATCCAGCGTGAAGCCGTTGTCTTCCGGCATCATCTCGACCAGCGCGGCGACCTCGCCGGAGGACCAGAGGCGGGCGACCTGACGCACGAAGTCCTCGAGCGGCGCGGGCGTCGTGGCCGCCTCCCGTTCCTCCTGAGCGTGGAGGGCGGTCGGCGCGCCAAGCCCGAGCAGTAGCAAGGACGCGAGAAGTAGGCGCGGCACCTTCATCGTTCGGTCTCGAGCGCCTGGAGGGCCCGCTGGTAGGCGGCGGCCGGATCCGCCGCCGCGGTAACGGTCCTTCCCAGCACGATGTAGCGAACCCCGAGCCGCGCGGCGTCGGCGGGGGTCCCGATGCGGGCCTGGTCGCCGGCCGCGTCTCCGGGAAGCCGGATGCCGGGCGTGAGCATCGCCAGGCCGTCGCCGACGGCTTCGCGGATGGCGGCCACCTCGTGGAGCGACGTCACAACCCCGTGCAACCCGGCATCGCGCGCCAACTCCGCGAGGCGAACGACCTCCGCGGCGGGATCGAGTCCCGGCCTTCCCCACGCGCGCGACAGCTCGGCCGCGTCGAGGGAGGTCAGGATCGTCACTCCCAGCAGCCCCGGACCTCCGTGCTCCCGCGCTGCCCGGGCCGCGGCGGCCAGCATCGCGGGCCCACCCGAAGCGTGAACCGTGAGCAGCTCCACCTCCAGCGCCACCGCCGATGCGACCGCGCCCGCGACGGTGTTGGGGATGTCGTGGAGCTTCAGGTCCAGGAAGACCCGGTGGCCGCGCTCACGGAGCCGCCGGATCACCTCGGGGCCGGCGGCGGTGAACAGCTGCAGCCCCACCTTGAAAAAGTCCGCCCCCGGCAGCCGATCGGCGAGCGCGAGCGCCTCCTCCAGTGTCGGCACGTCGAGCGCGACGATGGGCTGAGGCGCCGACGCGGTCGTGCCCGTCGGCTGCGTCTTCGGATATGGGTGGCTGCTCATGGCGACGTGTACCCGCGGCGCGAGGCGTAAGGTCCAGCCGTTCAGGAAGATCGGGGGCGGTGCGCCAGCCTCAGCGCGCCTTCCAGGCCCGCTCCATCTCCCGCTCGGCGTCCCGCCGGCGAATGTCCTCGCGCTTGTCGTGCAGCTTCTTCCCGCGCGCCAGCGCCAGGGTCACCTTGGCGACGCCCCCGCGGAAATGGAGATCGAGGGGGATGAGTGTCAGCCCCTTCTGCTCCACCTGGCCGAGCAGCTTCCGCAGCTCACGGCGGTGGAGGAGCAGCTTGCGCGGGCGGAGCGGATCGTGGTTGAAGCGGCTCCCCTGTTCGTAGGGCGAGATGTGGAGGTTGTACAGCCACAGCTCGCCCCCGTCGAAGCGGGCGAAGGCGTCCTGCAGGTTCGCCTTTCCGTTGCGGAGCGACTTGACCTCGGTACCCTGGAGGACGATGCCGGCCTCCCAGGTGTCGAGCACCTCGTACTCGTGCCGCGCCTTGCGGTTGGAGACGATCAGCCTGGACGCCGGGGCGTCCGCCTGTCGGGACATCGATCAGTAGATGATGACCGGCGTCCCGACCTCGACTTCATGGTAGAGCCGGCGGGCCGCTTCGTTCGTCATCCGGATGCAGCCGTGGGAGACGGGCTGTCCGAGCAACTCGGGGTGGTTCGTCCCGTGCACGGCGATGTCCTCCTCGAGGTAGATCGCCGTGGTGCCGAGCATGCCCGGCTCGCGGCGCCGGGGGTCGTCGAGGGGCGGGATCTCCTCGCCCCGCTCGATGAACGCCCACTCGGGGACGATCCAGACCGGGTCCTTCTCCTTCAGCTGGACGCGGAACATCCCCCGCGGAGTGGAGAAGTCCCATTTCTGGCCCGCGCCCTCGAGACGGGTGCCCGTACCGGTCCCCACTACCGCCGACCAGATCACGCGCTCCCGCTCCATCAGGTAGAGCATGTGCTCGTCGAGCGAGATCACGACGTATCGCCCGTCGACGTTGACGGGCGGGTCGCGGTAGCGGGCCGTGCCCTCGCGCTGGACCCCGTGGGCGAGCGCCAGCGGCGACCCGGGCAGCGGCTGGGCCGAAAGGGCAGCCGGCAGGGCACCAGCGGCCACCAGGGCGAAGAAAGCGCCCGTGAGCAATCTCATCATCTCAATCCAGTAGTTCTCGCTGCCTTCGCCGGATTCTGTAGAGCTCGTAGACCTGTCCGACCTCGCCCCCCAGTACGAACACCACCGCCGTGTAATAGATCCACAGGACGAGGACCACGCCGGTGGCGAGGGTTCCGTAGGCCGTCGAGTAGCTGGCGAAGTTCGCCACGTACCAGGCGAACACCGACTTGAACATCTCGAAGACGATTGCGCTGAAGGTAGCGGCGATCAGCGCGGTTCTCCAGGGGACCCGGCCGGCGGGAAGGAACCGGTAGATGAGCGCGAACATCAGGAAGATGAACCCGTAGGCGAGCAGTCGCGCGAACAGCTCCTGGAGCATGGCGATCTCGCCGCTCTCGCCGAGGCCGAGGAGCTCGATCCCGTAGGTCTGCACCGCCTCCAGCCCGATGGTGATGGCCGTGTTCCCGAGGAACAGGCTGCCCGCCAGGATCACCATCTTCAGGTCGAAGATCTTCCCCGCGACGATTCCCCGCTCCTCCCGGATGTCGAAGACGGCGCGCAGCGCGCTGCGCAGCGAGCCGATCAGGCGCGTCGAAACCCAGACAAGCAGGAGGAGGCCGAGGACCCCGAACTGCCCGCGCTGTCCGACGATGTCGGCGACGAGCTGGCGGGCGAACCTGATCACGTTCTCCGATGTCGGGAGGATGTCCTCGAGGTACCCGACGACGGCCGCCTCCGGATCCGGCACGGTCGCCTGCAGCACGTAGCCGAAGATGGAGACCAGGAGTAGGAGGAAGGGGATCGCGCCGAGGAGGAAGTTGAACGCGATACCGCCCGCGAGGAAGAAGATGTCGTCCTCGCCGGCCTTGCGGTAAACGCGCGCCGCGAAATCGCCGAGGCCGCGAACGGTGCGCGTGATCGCGCCCCATGCCGCGGCCGCCGGGGACGTCGAAGGAAGCCTAAGACCGACCCGCCGCGACATCGTCGAACGTGGACGGAACCCCGGACACGCGAGATGGGGGGCGGGACGGAAAGGTCATCACGTCAGGTCGGTCGGACCCTCGAGGGGCTCCTCGATCTCGAGCGGGGTGTCGAAGCCGCTCGCGGCGGCCTCCCGCGAAGCGGGCATGTCGTCGCCCATGGTCGCACCGGCGGTGGTCTCCGAGCCGGTCTCGGTGCTCCGCGCGCGTGTGTGGGAGAGCCGGCGCTCGACCTCCTCGCGCATGTTGCGCGCGACCCGTCGCCCCTCATCCACCACCTCGCGGGCGCGCTCCGCACGGGGCTCGATGCGGTCGCGGACATCGTCGATCCGGCCCTTCACGGCCTCGAAGCGCCCGCCGAACCGCTCCTTCGTGCGGGTGACGGTGTCGCGGGCGGCCTCGATCCGATCTTCGGCCGCCGTACGCACCCGCTGAACCCCGCGCCGGATCTCCTCCTTGGTCTCCCGCCCCGACCGCGGAGCGAGGAGCAGCGCCGCCGCGGCGCCCATCAGGACGCCCCAGAGGAACGGTCCGACCCCGCCGCTGCGACGCTCGATCACGATGTAGGGTACATCGTCGTGGTCTCGCATAACGTAGATCCTGTCTGTGGGTGACATGACTCGAAATCGACCGCGCGCAGGTGCATTTTGCGTACCCCCGGGCGGGTCGCGAACGGCCGCCCGGGAGACCACGACCGGCAGAAATCGTCCAACGCTATCGGTAACCGTTCCGGCGCTCGGGATCAACCGTGACGTGCGCGGCGACGTGCCCCGGCCCGACCATCGCGATCAGGGCGCCACCCAGACGTTGTCGTCCCGATCGATGTCCGGGAAGTCCAGGTCGGGATCGATCTCCACCCGCGCGACGGCCCGGCCGGCGGGGAGAGTGAGCGTCGCAGTCCGCCGGCCGGCCAGCCAGTCGTCCACCGGAATGACGTGGTCCTCGGTCGCGCCGTCGGCGAAGGTGACGCGCAGATGGACGGGCATGATGAGGTCGCCCTCGTCCCGGATGGTCACCGTCGTGCCGCCCGATCCGGCCGTGACCGACTCCACCGCGTGGTCCATCGTCCAGGTCTCGTAGTACCAGCCGCTCCAGAACCAGTCGAGGTCGCGCCCGCTGACCCGCTCGAAGGTGCTCCACATGTCCCATGGGTAGGGGTGCTTGAAGCGCCATTCGGCGAGGAACGTCCGGTAGGCCTGGAGGAAGACGTCCTCGCCCAGGACGGCGCGCAGGGCTACCATCGCCGTCGCCGGTTTCATGTAGCTGGCGATCGCGTAGGCGTTCGAGTTGTAGTGGTGCGCGGAGAGCCGCATGATCTCGCCTTCGTTGCCGGTCGCCGCCCAGGTCAGATAGGTGCGCATGTCGGCCAGGTCGTGATCGATGCCGGGGAAGTACTCGGTCTTCGACTGGTTCTCGTTGAAGGTGGTGAGCCCTTCGTCAAGCCAGGAGTAGCGGCGTTCGTCGGACGCCACCTGCATCGGCACCCACATGTGCGCCAGCTCGTGGGCGGTGACGGCGTAGAGGGCCTGTGCGCCGTTCGCGGTGTACGGCCCCATGAGCGTCATCATCGGGAACTCCATCCCCCCACCGATGATCCCCTCCCCCTCGACCGCGGTCATGTGCGGCCACGGATAGGGGAGCCCCGTGTAGCGTGACAGGAAATCGATGGAGTGGGCCGCGTAGCGGGCGACCTCGCTCCACAGGGGCGCGCTGGGGCGCCAGAAGGAGTTGATCACCGTGTAGTCCGTCGCGCCGTCCCCGTCGCGGTCGCCCACCGGCGTCCGGAGGGCGTCCCAGTTGGAGGCGCGGGTGGCGCTGAACGCCACGTCGCGCACTGAGGACGCCGTGAAGCGCCAGCGGACCACGCCATTCTCGCCCGCCACCGTGGGGGACGGATCTCCCGCGCTCCACACCCGCACCGGTTCGTCGCTCGCCGCCGCGGCGCGCCAGCGCTCCAGCACCTCCGGTGCCAGGGAGCGCTCGGGCTCCACCATCTCCCCCGTTCCCATCACCACCCAGCCCGCCGGCGCCTCGATGGTGACGTCGTAGTCGGCGAAGTTCGAGTAGAACTCGGTGGTGCCGGTGAAGATGTCGGGGTGCCAGCCCACGACGTCGTCGTAGACGGTCATCTGGGGATACCAGTAGGCGATGAAGAAGAGGTCATCGCCGCTCCACCCCATCCGCTCGCCGATCCCCGCCTGCGGGATGTTGAACGCGTAGTCGATCTCGAGGTCCACGCTGGTGCCGGGAGCGACCGGCGTCGGCGGCAGGATCACGAGGCGGGCGCCGAACACCTGGTACCGCGGGCCGGAGGTGCCGGTGGTCAGCGTACGACCGGCCACGGTCAGCCGCCTCAGCTCGATGCCGCCGGTGACCTCGGCCTGCTCGTCCCGGGCGGCACCGGGGGCGTGGAAGTTCTGAGTCAGCTCGAGGTGGAGGTTGGTGAGCGTGTCGGGCGACGCGTTGTGGAAGGTGATCCGGGCAGTCCCCTCGAGCCGCTTGGCATCCGGGAGCAGCCGGGCGTTCAGCACGTACGAGGCGGAGTTCTGCCAGTAGGCCGGACCGGGCGCGCCGGTCTCGGAACGCGTCCCCGCCTCGACCGCGGCCACGTACCCCGGCAGCGGACGGATCGGGTGCGGCAGGGGTCGCTCGATCCCGGCCGGCCTCTGCGCGCCCGCGACGTCGACCCCGGCGGAGCCGACGCCGAGCAGCGCCGCCACGAGCAGGCCCAGCCCCATCCCCTGACGCGAAGCACGGCGCGGGCGGCCCAGCGGCGCCGAACCGCTCACCCGGGCCTCATGGTCGGCGACCCTCCGGGTGTCGTCCGCTCGGTTGCGGCCATCTCGAAGGCCCGCCAGCATGACCGTCCTTCCATCGCACCGGCCCATCTTCGACCCGCCCTGCCTATCAACCGCCCTACCAAACACATCGATCGAGTTCACCGTCACCTCCGGACGTGGGAACGGCCCCCGGCCGGCAACGAGACCGGGCGGGGGCCGTGAAACCTGAACGTTCCTGGGCGTCAGCCCGCCGGCGCCGGCTCCGGCGTCAGCAGCGCCGACAGCTCCATCCGCAGCTTCTCCTCGTCCATCCCCAGCATCGACGCGGCCTTCTGGTGATCGCCGTTGACGAACGAGAAGGTCTTGAGGATCAACGTGCGGTCCGCCTGCTCCAGCGAGGTCCCGACGGGGATGCGGACCTCACGGTCCTCGGACGCGATCAGCTCGTGACCGCGCAGGTCGGCGAGCGTGATCTGGTCGCCGTGGGCGAGGATGACCGCCCGCTCGATCGCGTTCTTCAGCTCCCGGACGTTGCCGGGCCAGCGGTACTCGTTGATGAAGTCGAGCGCGTCCGGCGCGAAGCCGGTGATCTCCTTCCCGTTCTGCTCGGCGAACCGCTGCAGGAACGTCTCGGCGAGGATCCGCACGTCGCCGCGCCGCTCGCGCAGGGGCGGCAGGAACAGCGGGATGACCGCGAGGCGGTGATAGAGGTCCTCGCGCAGCTCGCCGTTCTCGACGGCCTTCTTGACGTTCTTATTGGTGGCGGCGACGACCCGAATGTCCACCGAGATCTCCTTCTTGCCGCCGAGCCGCCGGAAGGAGCGCTCCTCGAGGGCACGGAGGAGCTTCACCTGGATGTCCGGCTCCATCTCCGCGACCTCGTCGAGGAACAGCGTGCCACCGTCGGCGAGCTCGAAGCAGCCCGGCTTCTCGTTGAGCGCCCCGGTGAACGCGCCCTTCTCGTGGCCGAACAGCTCGTTCTCCAGGATCTCGCGCGGGAAGGCGGCGCAGTTGATGGCGATGAACGGCCCCTTCTTCCGGTTCGACTTGTCGTGGATCGCGCGGGCGACCAGCTCCTTGCCCGTCCCGCTCTCCCCGACGATGAGGATGCTCGCGTTGGACGGCGCCGCGGCCTGGATGGTCGCGTAGATCTGCCGCATCTCCTCGGATTGCCCGATCAGGTCGCCGAAGTGGCTGAGGTTCTTCAGCCGCTCCCGCAGTTCCCGATTGGCCTCCTTGAACTGGTGCTTCTCGACGGCCTTGGGGATGAGCTCCCGGAGCCGGTCGATCTTCAGCGGCTTCTCGAGGTAGTCGTAGGCGCCCTGCCGCATCGCCTCCTTGGCGGTGTCGATCGAGCCCTTGCCGGTGATGATGATCATCTCGCTGGAGAGGCCCGCCTCGCCCATGCGGGAGAGGAGCTCCAGGCCGTCCACGTCCGGCATGCGGAGGTCGGCGAGGACGACCGCGTACCGGTTCTTCTCGATCATCTCCCACGCCGCATTGCCGTCGGTCGCGATGTCTACTTCGAAGCCGTCGTCGGCGAGCAACATCTGCAGACCCTCGGCGATGTGGCTCTCGTCGTCGGCGATCAGGATCCTGGCTGACATGCCTCTCGGTTTCCTTGAGGTTCCACCACTCTCGCCCCGGAACACCACCCGCGGGAACGCGGGATGGCCCGCCGGCCACATTCAACTGGCTACCCGCCCTTCGAGGGGTGGTTCCCCCGCGAACAGCCGCGGAGAAGCCCGGCCGAGGACCGGTCGACCACCCTTATCGCGTTGTCCAGCAGATGCTTGCACAGCTTGCCGCGAAGGATCGCCGGGACGCCCGCGAGGGTCCGGCGAACGGCCGCCGAGGGACGGCGGCAACGGTTGGATTCCACCAGCGGGACGTCTACCGATCGACTGCCATCGACTTCGGTCTGCCAACGTCCGGCCCGTCCGGCATGACGATCAGCGCCTGTTGTGTGGAAGCGCGAGGACGTACGCGGGCGCGTCGGCGGCCGCGCCGTTCCGACCGGTCGCGGCAGGGGCGCTGTCGAGCCGACCACCGATCCGCTCCGCGAGCTGCCGGACGCAGTCGAACGAGGTCTCGTCTGCCCTGGGGTCGGGGAGGACGGGCTGTCCTTCGGCGTCGTATCCACGGAAGTCCACGCGCGTGGAGTCCGCTCCGACCTCGGCGCCGATGCGCAGGGATCCGCCGCGCGGCAGCGAGTCGAGCACCCTGAGCGCCAGGGTCAGGATCATCTGCCGTGCCTCGCCGCGGGGCACGCGGACCGCGAGCAACGCCGTCGCCGGGTCGATCACCAGCTCGACCTTGTGACGCTCGCATTCCAGCATGATCAGCTCGCGCAGCTCCTCGATGACCTCGGCGAGCAGCGCGAGGTCCTGCGAGGCGGGACCGGGGCGAACGAGGCGCAGGAGCAGGTCCACGCGCCGGTTGACCCGTTCGAGCTCCGCCCCCAGCACCTCCGCGTAGCGCAGCAGCTCCTCGGTCCCCTCCCCTTCCAGCCGCGCGAGACGACGCCGCAACACCTCGAGGTTGATGACCATCGAGTGCAGCGGGTTCTTGATCTCGTGCGCGAGGTCGTCGGCCAGCCGCTCGACGAGCGACAGTTTGTTCTCGCGGATCGAGTCCAGGTGCGCGATTTCCGTAACGGGTATCACGGAGCGTCCGGTGGAAGGCCGCTTGTAGTGACCGCTAACGGCGGTAGCACGTTTCGGGCCGACCGCGCTGGGGAGGGAGGTTCACGCGAAGCCGCGAAGAACCGAAAAACGGGGATCACGCAGAGCCGCAGAGATCCACCGCGCCAGTCCGCTGCCGACGTCCAGTCGATCCAAGAATATGGACTGATTGGGGACGGGCGGAGGCGCTCTTCCGCGCGAACCCTCTGCGGCTTCGCGGCTTCGCGTGATGCCTTGTCGTTGTTCTTCGCGCCCTCGCGTGATCCCCTGTAGTCGAGCGTCAGTCCGATGTAGTCGAGCGGTCAGTCCGACAGGTCCCAGTCGTCCGCGGCGGCCTTCGCGCGCAGCGCCGCCGGCCCCGACCGCGCCAGGCGCGTGGGCTGGACGTGCTTGCGGACCATCTCCCGGGTGTTCGCGACCGCCAGCTTTTCGTAGAGGAACGCGAACTGGTTGCGCAGCGACTCCCGGATGGCGGCGCGGGCGTCCTCCGGCATCTCCCACAGCTCGCGCTTGAACTTCCCGAGCGCCTTCTTCCTCGCCTTGTAGATGAACTGCTCCTCGGTGTCCGTCGGCTTGCGCTCGTCGGTCAGGTCGGTGCGGCAGAAGTCGTACATCCGCCGGCGCAGCTCCTCGGGGAAGGAGGGGTGCTCGTAGACGATGTTCTGGAAGCCTGTGGCGAGGTGGATCTCCGCCGTCTCGACGCTGGGGAAGTTGCCGAACGCGCTCTCGGGAAGGGTCGAGGCGCCGTGCTGGACCGCCCCGGCCAGCCCGTACTCCTCGCGCGCGATGACCGAGAGCGACCGGAGCGTCTCGAAGTCGATCGCCACCTCGGCGATGGAGCCGTCCGGGAGGACCGTCCCGCCGTGTGACGTCCCCGACTGCACCGAGATCTTGGAGATCCCCGGCAGGTCTTCGCCGGCCCGTTCGCTGATCCGGCCCAGCTCGCGGAGGTACCCATCCATGTAGGCGCGCAGTTCGCCCGGCGTCGAGTTCTCCGTCCCCACCTCGCCGATCTCGCCGCCGACGGAGATCGTCACCCCCTCGGGCTCGTGGCGCCGGATGAACGCGGTCAGCTCGGCCGACAGCCGGTAGTTCACCGCCTGCTGCTCCTCCAGCGAGTCCTTCGACAGGTCCACGAGCGTGGACGTGTCGACGTCGATGTTGTAGAAGCCGGCCGCGATCGCCTCGAGGATCAGGTCGCGAACGGCCCGGACCTCGGGCTCCGGGTCGGCGCGGTACTTCTTCGCATTGATCTGGAAGTGGTCGCCCTGGATGAACAGTGGGCCGCTCCAGCCCTCGCGGATGGCGGCGGCGGTCATCACCGCGACGTACTCGGCCGGACGCTGATCGGTGTAGCCGATTTCCGAGCGCGCGATCTCGCAGATGAGCGCGCCGACGTCCAGGTCGCGCGCGGCCGCGAACAGGGCGCGCCCGCTGTCGTACGCCATCGCGCGGATGTTCATCGCCGGGACGGTGAACCCCGCGACGTCGCCGCGGCCCCGAGCCATGTACAGGTCGTGGATCGACGCGGGGACGATCCCCAGGGCCGCACCCGCCTCGCCGATGAGCCATCGCGCGGCGTCCCGAACGTCGACATCGGGCTCGAACACCGCTACACGAACCAGGTGGTCGATGTCATCCGACCGCAGACGATCGGCGTCGACGACCTCCACCCGCGTTCCCTCGACGCGCAGTGATCGGCGAAGCCGCTCGAGCAGGGACCCGACTGCCGGCTGCTGGAGGATGGCCTGGTCGTCCGCCGTCGCGTTGAGGATGTCGGTCATGGCACTGAAAAATCTGGGTTTCCGGGACAATCGACTTCAGGGAAAGATTGCTCCGCCCGGGGAGCGGAGGCAAGCGGCGAACCAGCGGAGGGGACGGCGTCGGCGCGCGGGGGAGCGCGATAAGGTCAGGTCCCGAGAACGCGCAGCGGAACCGGGAATCGTCGCGCCGATTCGCCCGGGAGCGGGAATATTTGTTGCAGCGTGGGCCCAGACGTTCAGTTGCGACCGCAACGGCGGGAGGCGGGCCCGCCGGGCGGCTGAAGTCGGCCCGTCATCCCCGGAGGATCTATGGCTCGGCAGACCGGAGTGGTTGAGTTCTTCAAGGACGATAAGGGCTTCGGCTTCATTCGTCCGGACGACGGCGGCAAGGATGTGTTCGTACACCATTCCGCCATCAACAT
Source organism: uncultured Gemmatimonas sp. (assembly GCA_964544905.1). GTDB lineage: Bacteria > Gemmatimonadota > Gemmatimonadetes > Longimicrobiales > Longimicrobiaceae > WHSP01. The sequence goes on along the minus strand of CAZJEH010000067.1, from coordinate 4,391 downwards.
GGAGGGCTTCCGTTCCCTGAAGAAGGGAGACCGTGTGGAATTCGAGATCGTCGACGATCCGAAAGGGCCCCGGGCGGCCGAGGTCCAACGGGTGGAGTGAATTCGCCGGTCCGTTCGCGCTGGTCCGACCGCGCCGGGGGAGGCCTCCGGCGCGGTCGGTTTAAGGGGGCTCCCCCTTACCGATCGACCCGCACGACCACCTTGCCGAAGTGAGCCCCCGACTCGAGGCGCTCGTGCGCGGCGCGGGTGTCCGCCAGTGGGAACACACTGTCCACGACGGGCTGCAGGCGGCCGGCCCAGGCGAGGCGGAGCATCTCCTCGAACTGGGCGCGCGAAGCCATCGTCGTGCCGATGAGGTGGAGCTGTTTCCAGAACAGCCGGCGGATGTCGATGGCGGCCTGCGGACCGGTGGTGGCGCCGAAGGTGACCAGGCGGCCGCCGGGGGCCAGCGCGCGGACGCTCCCTTCCCAGGTCGCGGCGCCGACGTTCTCGATGACCACGTCCACGCCGCGGCGGCCGGTCATCGCGTAGACCTCGCTCGAGAAGTCGACCTGCTCGCGATCGAGCACCACGTCCGCGCCGAGCTCTTCCAGACGCCGGCATTTCTCCTCGCCGCTGGTGACGGCGAACACCCGGGCGCCCGCTAGCAACGCGATCTGCACGGCGGCCAGCGCGGTCCCACCGGAGGCGCCGAGCACGAGAACGTCCTCCCCGGGCCGCACGCGCGCCTGCCCCACCAGGGCGCGCCAGGCGGTCTGGTAGGAGATGGGCAGGCACGCGGCGGTCTCGGTCGCGATGTCGTCGGGGATGGGGTAGAGGTTGCGGACCGGGACGAGGGCGTACTCGGCCAGCCCCCCGTTTACGTGCTCGCCCAGGATGCGGAACGTGGCGCACTGCGATTCCTCGCCGCGACGACACTCACGGCACTCGCCGCAGAAGAGCGCGGGATTCACCAGCACCCGCGTGCCCGGCCGCAGCACGTCGGTCGGCTGGTCGATGTGCTCGATCACCCCCGCGATATCGCACCCGCCGATGTGCGGCATGCTCGCGTTCTTGATCGCCCCACGCCGCACCCACAGGTCGACGTGGTTGAGGGCAACGGCGTTGACGCGGATCAGCGCCTCGCCGTACTCCGGCTCGGGAACGGGCACGTCCTCGATGCGGATGACCTCCGGGGACCCGAATTCGTGGAAGATGGCTGCACGCATGGACGAACTGTTCGTTGACGTTATTCCTTGTTGAAGTGATGGATCACGCGAAGCCGCCAGGCCGCGAAGAACGGCTCAACGACGGAAGCATCACGCAGAGCCGCAGAGCCGCGGAGGATTGGGCGTTGAAGTCGCTTCGTTCGCCGTCCAACCAATTCATGGTTCTTTGGATGGATGAACTTCGACAGTGGACTGGGCGTCTCGCACCATCTCCGCGGCTCAGCGGCTCTGCGTGAGACCCCTCCCTTCGCGGCCTCGCGGCTTCGCGTGAGCCCTCGCAGTCGCGGTGGTACGCCGAGTGCGACCATCGTGCCGGACGTTGACGGGACCATCTCCCTGACCGAGGTTCGGGCATGCAATTCCGCGGAATGGAGGACCGGCTCAACCCGATTCCGCCGCCGGGCGTCGACGATACCACCCTCGGCGGGTACCCGGCCGTGCACGGGCGCGCCCCGGCCTTCGAGGGATCGGACGGCCGAGCGTACACCGCCGCGATCGAGGTCGATCGGGCCGACGACGTCGAGGACGCCTACGTCGCCTACATCGTCTTCGTCCGCTGGTCGGACGAGGGGACGGCCATCATGGGCCACCTGGAGACGGAGGATCTGGGCCGGGGCGCGACGGAGGAGGAGGCCCGTGCACAGGTCGAGGCGCTACCCCTCACCCGCGTGAAGCAGATCCTCGACGAGGCCATCGCGCGCAAGCTGGAGTGGGAGGCGGCCGCGGGGGAGTACGCGGAGGTGGAGGAGCTGCGGGAGGAGGGGGAGTGAAGGGTGGGGCGGGCGCGGAGCGGGGAAGTGCAGATCCCTCGCTGCGCGAGGGATGGCAAGGAAAGCTTGGGGCGACAAGGCCGCCCGGGACAACCTGGCCCGCTCCGCTCACCCCCGGCCCGGGCGCACACGGTTTCGTAGTCTTCCCGAGCGCAGCCGAGGGATCTGCACCTCGCGCCCCCACGGTGATGCGTCCCCGGCGGCGCGATTCATGACGTAGCCCGATCCGAGAGCGGAGCTGCCACACAGCGCCCCCAGCTATCGGCCGACCGACAAAACGCAACGGATGCTGCGACAGAGCCTGCTGTTCCTCAGCGACAACCCGACCGCCCGCCGGCTGGTGACGGAAACGACCATCTCCCGCCGGCTCGCGGAGCGCTTCGTCGCCGGCGACACGCTGGACGACGCCATCCGCGTCGCCCGGTCGCTCAACGACGCCGGCCTATCCGTCAGCCTCGACTACCTCGGCGAATCCGTCGCCCGGGAGGAGGAGGCGAACGCCGCCACCGAGATGTGCCTCCTCAGCCTGGAGCGCATCGCCGGCGACGGCATCGACGGCAACATCTCCGTCAAACCCACCCAGCTCGGCCTGGACATCGACGAGGAGCTGTGCCTGCGCAACCTCGAGCGCATCCTCACACGGGCACGCGAGCTGGGCGATGGCGAGGGCGAGATCTTCGTCCGCCTCGACATGGAGGCCAGCAAGTACACCGAGGCGACGATCGGCCTCGTCGAGACGCTCTGGGACCGCGGCTTCCGCAACGTCGGGACGGTGCTGCAGGCCTACCTCCGCCGCACCCCCGACGACGTCGAGCGGATGAACCGCCTCGGCTCGCGGGTCCGCCTGGTCAAGGGCGCCTACCGCGAACCGCCCGAGGCGGCCTACGTGGAGAAGGCGATGGTCGACCGCATGTTCGTCGAGGCGATGAAGCGCCTCCTCGAGCACGGCAACTACCCGGCGATCGCCACCCACGACGAGGCGCTGATCGCCGCCACGCGCCACTTCGCCTTCGAGCGAGGCATCCCCCGCGAGTCGTTCGAGTTCCAGATGCTGTACGGCATCCGCCGCGACCTCCAGCAGCGGCTGCGCGAGGAGGGCTACCACGTCCGCGTCTACCTGCCGTACGGCGAGTTCTGGTATCCCTACCTGATGCGCCGGGTGGCGGAGCGGCCGGCGAACCTGTGGTTCGTCGTCGAGAGCGTGACCAAGGAGACGACGGTCGGGCAGATGGGCCTGCCGGCGGCCCTCGGGGCGGGCTTCCTCTTCGGCGGCCTCGCGGCGATGGCCTGGCGGAGCCGCAACGGGAGATAGCGGTTGGCGGTCGAGTACACCCTCCGGATCCGCGAGCCGCACACGCACCTCGTCGAGGTCGAGGTCCGGCTGCGCCCGGCCGACACGCCGCTCGAGCTGGTCATGCCCTCGTGGACGCCCGGCTCCTACCTGCTCCGTGAGTTCGCCCGCCACGTCCAGGACTTCCGCGCCCACGACGCCGGCGGCCCGCTCGCCTTCCGCAAGACGGACAAGAACACCTGGCGCATCGAGGGCCACGCGACGGGAACGGTCACGGCGAGCTACGTGGTCTACGCCAACGAGCTGTCGGTGCGGACCAGCCACGTCGACGCGTCGCACGCCTACCTCAACGGCGCCTCCATCTTCATGTACCCGAAGGGGATGGAGGGCGAGCCGGCCATCCTCCGCATCGAGGCGCCGGAGGGCTGGCGGGTCGCCACCAGCCTGCACGAGGCCGACGACGGGACCTTCCACGCCAGCGACTACGACGAGCTGGTCGACTGCCCGCTGGAGATCGGCCTCCACCGGGTCATCGCCTGGGAGGTGGACGGCATCCCCCACCGCTACGCCATCTGGGGACCCGGCGAGATCGACGAGGCGCGGCTCGTCTCCGACACGACGCGCATCATCGAGACCTGTGCGGCGATGTTCGGCGGCCTTCCCTACGACCGCTACCTCTTCCTCGTCCACGTCGTCCCCAATGGGCGGGGCGGGCTGGAGCACCGCACGTCGTGCTCGCTCCATGTCTCGCCGTCGTGGCTCGCCGGCCCGGACTACGAGCGGCTGCTCGCGCTCGTCGCGCACGAGTTCTTCCACGTCTGGCCCGGCAAGCGCATCCGGCCCGAGCCGCTCGGGCCGTTCGACTACACGCGCGAGAACTACACGCGCAACCTGTGGGTGGTCGAGGGGTTCACGACCTACTACACGGACCGCATCCTCCTGCGGGCGGGGCTGATGACCCGCGAGCGCTACCTCGCCCGGCTCGGCGACTCGATCGCGCGGCTCGAGGCGCTGCCCGGGCGGCGCCACCAGTCGCTGGAGGAATCGTCGTTCGACACGTGGATCAAGTTCTACCGCCCCAACGCCCACACGCCGAACTCGCAGGTCTCCTACTACCACAAG
>CAZJEH010000066.1:0-18424 GCA_964544905.1 uncultured Gemmatimonas sp. | reverse complement strand
GCCGCAAGGTTCTCGCGGTCCATGACGATGACGTAGTCGAAGCGCTCGAGGTCCGAAACCGTGATCTGACGGCCGCGGCCGTCGACGACCACGCCCCGCGCGCGCGCCGTCGCCACCGCCCGTGCATCAGGTGGGTGTCCGACATGGTAGGCGGCGGTGCCCGCCGAATCCACCTCGAACAGATGCTCGACGCCCCGTTCGCGGATCTGGTGACGGAAGATGGATTCCGCGAGCGGCGAACGGCAGATGTTACCGAGACAGACGAACAACAACTTCATCGATCCAGGGATCCCCGCTTAGGTCGTTGGGACAGGTTGATCGCGGAGGTGCGCCATGGGCGGCTTCATGCCGCCCTCGAGGCATGCTCCCGTATTTCGAACCCGAGGATACCCTGCCCGCAAGCCGGGGTTCAGGGAATAGAGAGCAGGAGGGGAGTAGGGAGTCCGAGACGGCTCAGAGGTGGGCAACCGGGCGCGGGTGCCACGGGAGCGGTGCCCGGATGTAGCCCGGAACGACCGGCGTCCCGTCAGGCGAAGGCGCCTTCGCGATCCCAGACGCCCAGTTCGAGGGGGATGCCGCGCCGCCTGAGTTGGGCAGGCTTCGGAGGCGGAGCCTTGAGCACATGGCGGACCAGAGCCGTCGTGCGGACCCAGCACCCCTTCCACTCTTCCGTCCATACCTCGTCGGTCGCGCGCACGTACATCAGCCGGCAGATGCGGTCGTCCACGCAGCGAGGACCGACCAGCACCTCGGGTGTGGGGGGTAATTCGGACATGTGACCTCCGGGATGAAAGCGAACTCGGCGCTTCCTCAGTTCGCCTCGCTGTTGTCTCCGACGGAACGGCCCGACTGACCGATGGGTCGAAGGTTGTATTCCAGCGCGGCGTCGTCGAGGATGCGCTCAGCGATCCGGGCACAGCCGCTACCGATTCCGTCCGAACAGACCAGCGGGACGAAATGGCTCCAGTTGCGGCCGTCGTCGGTGGGCTCGTCGAGGCGACGGATCGGGCCGGCAAAACGACAGGAATGGCAGTGCCCGTAGCCCTCCAGACGCTGGTTGAGCAGCTTCAGCAGCCGCTCCGGCGTGACCAGCTTCCGAACGATCGGCTTTGGCGCGTTACCTTCGGTCTCCCCCTCACGTGCACTCACGCGCCCTCCATCGGGTAAGCGTGGTTGGCCCGCGCTTTCGTTTTCCGATTCGCCCCGTACCCGGGCGCCTTCCCCTCGAGAGGGAAACCCGGGGGACCCGCCGATTTGGTGATGGATATGGCCACTATGAGCAGTATCGGCAGATCGCGCAAGTTCTTTCTACTCTGGAGGTCCCGCGAAGAACTCCGCGTGGAGGCGCCTGACGACCTCCTGAACGCTCTCCTCCCTGACCACGAAGGTGAGGTTGATGCTCGAGGCTCCCTGGGAGATCAGGACCACGTTGATGTCCGCAATCGTGCTGAAGACTCTGGCCGCAACGCCGGGCATTTCGCCGATCCCCTCCCCCACAACGCAAACGATGGCGTTGCCGTGAGTTACGCGGACCCTGCCGAGCCGTTCGAGGTCCTCGATGATCGCGGGCAGGCGGCGCGGGTCCTCCACCGACAGGGAGACGCTGACTTCCGACGTCGAGACCACATCGACTCCCGTTCGATGGCGGTCGAAGATCTCGAACAACGCGTGGAGGAAGCCGTACGCGCCGAGCATTCGCGTCGATGTGACCTGCACGATGCTGACGCCCGGCTTGTGGGCGATCGCCTTCACGCCGCCACGCGCCGGGACCGACGTGCCGTTGATGAGCGTGCCCGGGAGGTCCGGCTGCCGCGAGTTGCAGACCCGGACGGGGATGCGGCTCTCCACCGCCGGCTGGATGGTCTTGGGATGGAGCACCTTGGCTCCGAAGAAGGCGAGTTCCGCAGCCTCGGCGTACGACAAGCGCGACAACGGATGGGCGTCCGGGACGACGCGGGGGTCGGCGGTCAGGAAGCCCGTTACGTCCGTCCAGATCTGGATTTCGGAGGCGTCGAGGGAAGCGCCGATCAGTGCGCCGGAGTAATCCGAGCCTCCCCGGCCGAGCGTCGTGGTGGCACCGCTCTCCGCCGATCCGATGAACCCGCCGAGGACGGGCACGCGACGCTGCTCCAGCAGCGGGAGGATCTCGGCGCGGGTGTGCTCACGAGTCCGGTCCATGATCGGCGCGGCCGCCGTGTGCTCGTCCGTGGTCCGAATGCACCGCCGGGCGTCGACCAGTTCGCCCGCGACACCCCGGGCGCGCAGGGTGGCCGCCGTCAGCCGTGCGGAGAGCCGCTCGCCGAAGGAAACGATCTCGTCCTGGAGGGGCAGTCGCGTTCCCGGGTGTGCGCTGACGATCCGCAGCAGGTTGTGAAGTTCGGCCCGCGCTTCCTGGACGGTCCGGTTGATCTCCTCCCGATCCTCACCTCCCAGCAGGTCCTCGGCGATCACATTGTGGCGATCGAGGTGAGGGTCGAGGAGCGCCATCCCCGCTTCAGGATCGCCCTGGCTGGCGGAGTTCACACTCTGCAGGAGCGCGTCGGTGACCCCGCGGAGGGCCGAGACGACGACGACGGGCAACCGATCGATTCGTTCGTTGACGATGGCCGCCAGCCTCTGGTGGGCCGCCGTGTCCTCCACGGAGGTCCCACCGAACTTCATCACGGTAGGGTTCATATGTCTTCAGTGAAGCGCCGGTCGAGCGGACGCCCCCTTACTGATTGTCGGTGCCGATTCGGTACTGATGTCCGCGGTCAGGATCAAAAACGGAGAACACTACACGTTCAGCGCTCGATCTGAAAGGGAGTGTGTTGGGGCGAGGCTTCCGGAGCCTCGTTGAGCGGCGACTGGGCAGTCGATCCCCGTCGGTGGCTGCACCGGCAGGGGCGGTCCTGACCGCCGACCGTTGAGGTCGGAGCAGGCCGGTCGAATCGGTGAGGTAGCGGACTCGAACGCTCGCTCAGTTCCATTGGCCGCCAGATCACCACCGAAGACGGTCCCGGGCGGGCGGCGCTGGAGAACAACAGGAGATGGAAGCCCCGATTGGGGACTGGAGTGGGGAGTTCGAAACGCGGTTGGAAGGGGTATTACGGGAGAAACACCCAGCCGAAGGGCTACCGTCAGGTCGCGCGTCCGGTCTGATACAGCGACGTCGTGAGGTATCTGGCGCCGGAATCCGGGGCGACGGTGACCACGCGCTTGCCCGGTCCGAGTTCCCGCGCCACCTCGAGCGCGGCCCAGACCATCGCCCCACTGCTCATCCCCACGAACAGCCCCTCCTCGCGAGCGAGCTGCCGCGCGAGCGGGAACGCGTCCTCCTCCCACGCCTTGATGACGCGGTCGATGATCGATCGGTCGAGGTTGTCCGGGATGAACCCGGGTCCCATCCCCTGGAACTGATGCTGCCCGCGCGGCTCGCCGTGGAGGACGGCGGACCTCCCGGGTTCGACCGCTACGATCATTACCTTCGGATTCTTCTCGCGGAGGAATCGCCCGACTCCCGTGATCGTGCCGCCGGTCCCTGTGCCGTACACGAACGCGTCGATGCGGCCTTCCATCTGCCGCCAGATCTCCGGACCGGTCGTCGCGTAGTGGATCGCCGGGTTTGCCGGGTTGGAGAACTGGTTGGGCAGGAAGGCCCCGGTCTCGTCGCGGATCCGCTCGGCTTCCTCGATGGCGGCGAGCATTCGGCGCTCGGGATCGGTCAGCACCAGTTCCGCACCGTACGCGACCAGCGTGTTCTTCCGCTCGTAGCTCATCGAGTCCGGCATGCAGAGGATCAGCCGGTAGCCACGGGCGGCCGCGACCTGAGCGAGCCCGATCCCGGTGTTCCCCGACGTCGGTTCGACGATCGTGCCGCCGGGCCGGAGCAGCCCGCGCTCCTCGGCGTCGGTGATCATCGCGAGCGCCGTCCGGTCCTTGATCGAACCGCCCGGGTTCATCCCCTCGAGCTTGACCCAGACCTCCGCCATCCCCGGCTCGACGACCCGCTCCAACCGAACGATCGGCGTGTTGCCTATGTAGGCGTCGATCAATCGGCCACCTCGTTGCCTTTTGCCGGAATGACTTCGACGGACCAGGACAGTTCCGTGTCCGGCTTCAGCGAATTGATGACGGAGCAATATTTCTCGAACGAGAGGGATACCGCCCGCTCGACGTGATGGGCATCGGATGCGGTTACCACCGTGTAGTGCGCGTTGACCGCCGTGAGCCGCCGCGGCGGGGAGGGGGCACGGGAGAAATCGAGGCGAACACTCAGGCTCTCCGCGGGCGTCCGGCGCTTCTGCAGGTACTCGACGACATCGATCGCGGAGCAGGCTCCGATCGAGACGAGCAGAGCATCGACGGGACCCGGCGCTACGGTCCGGCTGCCGTCCACGACCAGCGACGGCCCGTCGGGTATCCTGCCCCTGAACCGCTTCTCGCCTTCCCACTCCACGATCATCGGGTAAGGCGACCTGACTCCTTCCGGCATATGCTCCACCTCCGGCAACCGCGCTAGAGCGCTGGAGAGATTCGCTCCGGAGGGGCGGCTGTTTCAGGGTTCGCCCGTTCCGGAGTGGTTGGCCGCGGCCATGATCGCCAGTCCGATCAGGATCACCACGCCTATGGCGATCCAGACGGGCGGTACCGACACGATATAGGCCCCCGCGGCCAGACCAATGATGAGAATGATAAACCCGAGCAGGTATGTCTGCGAGGAAGTCATCGGCTCCTCCGTGGGTGACGTCGGCCCTCCGGTACGGTCGAGCCGGTCATCCGCACGACAGATGCCGTGACCTTCAGCCGCTTACCTGCCGCCGGATCGCCGGGAGGTGCCGGTCGGCGACTTCCTCCAGCGCTGCGTGGATCAGGCCGTTGCTGGCGATCAGGCTGCCGCTCGCTAGAGGGTCGGGTGCGCCCCAGCCGGTGCACGTGCCGCCGGCTTCCATGACCAGCAGCATGCCAGCGGCGATGTCCCAGCTTCCCAACCCCAGCTCGAAGTACCCGTCGACCCGTCCGCTCGCGACGAACGCCAGGTCCAGGGCGGCCGACCCGGCGCGCCGCACGCCATGCGTGCTGACGACGATATCCTCCACCAGGTCCAGGTAGGCGGTGGGATCACCCTTACCTTTCCGGAAAGGGAACCCCGTGGCGATGAGGGCAGACGTATAATCCCGCGCGTCGCTCACGGAGATGCGCTCTCCGTTCAGGTACGCGCCGCCACCGCGCGTTGCCGTGTAGACCTCCCTGAGGAACGGCGCGTTGATCACACCCACCGCCGGCCCATCATCATCCACCAGGGCGATGCTCACGCAGGTGAACGGGTGTCGGTGGACGTAATTCACCGTCCCATCGACCGGGTCAACGAACCATCGCCGGCCCGTCGCGGTTCTGGTCGAGTGGAACTCCTCGCCGATGATGACGTCACCGGGGAAGGCCGCGCTCAGGCGTTCCGTGATGAGCCGCTCGGAACGCTCGTCGACGATGGTGACCAGGTCGGCGCGGCCCTTCTCCCTCACCTCCGGGTTCGTCGGACGGGCCAGCAGGATCTCGGCGGCGGCGCTCGCGGCCTCGAGCGCCACGGCCAGTTCGTGTTCCCACTGCCTGTTCATGACGGCCCTGCCGGATCTATACTCATCTTAAGTTGGCGCGAGCTATGTTGGTTCGAGGAACCCGGCCTCCGCATCGTATCCGAGGCCGGAGCCAGGCAGAATCAAGGTCGATGGGTTCGCACGCAAGGGCTCGGGCTCGCGGGCGAGGCGCTGTGCTCGCGGGCGGGCGACGTTGCGAGCGACTTCCTATGCGCTTATAGTACCGCGACTTCCATCCTCTCTTAGCTCCTCATCGCGGCATCCATGGCGACGATCCTCCACGTCGACGACGAGCTGTCGATCGGGATGTTCCTCCAGAAGACACTCGAAGCGGCGGGTCACACGGCGGTCGGGGCGAGGAACGTACCGGAAGCGCTGCAGCTTCTGGCCCGCGGGGACATCGATCTCATCATTTCCGACTACCGGATGCCGGGCCTGACGGGCCTGGAGTTCCTGTCGCTGCTCCAGCGGGAGGGGTACGACATCCCGCTGATCATGCTGACGGGCCACGCGAGCATCGAGCACGCCGTGGCGTCCATCCGGGCCGGGGCGATCGACTACATCACGAAGCCGATCCGGCCTGCGCAGCTGAACCTGGCGATCGAGCAGGCGCTGGAGGTGGCGCGCCTGCGCCGGGAGAACGAGTCGTTGCGGCGGGAGGTCGTCGAGTTCCGCAACGAGCGGCAGATCATCGGCGAAAGCACCGTCATCCGGCGGATCCTTCAGACGGTGGCGATGGCGGCGCCGACTCGCGCTACGGTGCTGCTGCAGGGAGAGAGCGGTACCGGCAAGGAGCTGTTCGCGCGCGCGATCCATGACCAGAGCGACCGACGGGATCGGCCGTTCATCAAGCTGAACTGTGCCGCGCTGCCGGAAGGGCTGGTGGAGAGCGCGCTCTTCGGGCACGAGAAGGGTGCCTTCACGGGGGCGATCAAGAGGGTCGAGGGGGCCTTCGAGCGCGCCAATCGCGGGACGCTGCTGCTCGACGAGATCTCGGAGATGCGCCTGGACATGCAGGCGAAGCTGCTGCGTGTCCTCCAGGAACAGGAGTTCGAGCGGGTGGGCGGGACGCAGCCGATCCGGGTGGACGTGCGGATCATCGCCACGACCAACCGGGACCTGGCCGCCGAGGCAGCGGCCGGGACTTTCCGCCACGACCTGTACTACCGGCTCAGCACCATCCCCGTCCTGATCCCGCCGCTACGGGAGAGGCCGGAAGACATCCCGGTCCTCGCCTACAGGTTCGCGTTGCGAACCGCCGAAGAAATCGGAAAGACGATCCGTGGGTTGGCTCCGGAAACCATTGCCCTTTTGCAGAGCTACCCCTGGTACGGGAACGTTCGGGAACTGCAGCACGCGATCGAGCGCGCGGTGATCCTGAGCACGACAGAGATCCTCCAGCCGAGCGCGTTCGACGCGGATCGCTTCGGCCTGGCGACGGGCCTCGACACCGGAAGCCCACCCCACGCTTTCCAGGACCACGAGGGCGACGGGACGACCGGAAACGGAGACCACACCGTAGTCCTGCGCTCCCTGAACGTGGCCGAGGCCGAGAAGGCGCTGATCCGAAAGGCGCTCGAGGTCACCGGGAACAACCGCACCAAAGCGGCGGAGTTGCTCGGGATGAGCATCCGCACCCTGCGCAGCAAGCTCAACGCGCCCGACCGATCGCAGACGAACTGACCGCGGCCGCGGTCGAGCGGCCGATTTCATTTGGCCCCGGGAGACGCGACGCACTGGCCTCGATCGTCAGTGCGGAGAATCATAGACAACGCGGTTCGGACTTCCCTCACGAGAAGTCTGTCGCTTCAACAGGGGAGTCCATCCCTTCCCGGTTGGAGCGCGCGGTCACTCGCCATTACCGCTCCCGGCCCGCCGACTACACGGCTCTGGCGCAATTGAATGCCCGATGGCGCGCTGACTTCTGCCCACGCATTGTCTCGCGCCCGGAATCCGGAGTAGAACGAGCGCCCCTCCAGCCAGCGCACCGGATCGCGGCAACCAGCGGTTGTGGTCCAAAGGGAGATGGCTTTCCCGCCCGACGCGCCGCCTGATCCCGCTCACCCGGCAAGAATCTCCCCCGCCAACCCGGCAAAAGTTGCCGTTCTGGTAGTTTCAGCCGCTGCCTCGGGACGCCGTCTCTCTCCCTCCCGAAAATCGTAAGCGAGTGCCCCTCAGCGAGTTGCGAGATCGACGCGCAATTTCGCGGCATCTGGTACAGGCCGTGCCCCTACTCAGCGGCCCAACTCGACGAGTCGAGGGGGAGCGAGAGAGGGAAATCGAACTGCGATTACCGGTGCAACTCCTCGATTCGGATCTCGCGAACTCTGCGACGGCGCAACCACTCGAACGGAGGATACGGGTCCGATGGCCACTTCCAGTCACTGGCAGGCTCTCACTGACGACGTCGATGCCGCGGCGCGCGAAGCGCTCGTCACGGAGCACCTCGGGCTCGTACACCATGTTGCCCGCCAGCTTTCACGCTCGCTCGCGCTCGAGGCCGAGTTCGATGAACTGGTCTCCTGCGGAACGATCGGGTTGATGAAGGCGTTGGCCTCGTTCGACGCCTCGCGGGGTCTGGCGTTCAGCACCTTTGCCGCGCCGCGGATCCGGGGAGCCATCCTCGACGAGCTGCGTCGCCAGGATCACGTGCCCCGGTCGGTGCGGCGGAAGGCACGCGACATCGCGTCCGCGCGAAAGGAGTTGATGAGCACCCTGGGCCGCGAGCCCGAGGACGCGGAAGTCGCGAACGCACTGTCGATCGACATGACGACGTACTGGCGGTGGCAGTCGGAGACGGAGGGCTCGGTGCACGTCCCGCTCGATGCTCCCGCCGTTCAGGGTCAGCGTGGTTCCAGGACTCCAGCGGATGTGATGACAGTCGACGAAGAGGGCGGAATCGAGGACCTACTCAACCACGAACAGGAGGTCGGGGCTTTGCGAGAGGCCATTCTCGAGCTGAAAGAGCAGGAGCGGCTGGTGCTCACCCTCTACTACTACGAGGATCTGAAGCTGCACCAGATCGCCGCCATCCTGGGTGTGACGGAATCGCGAGTCTCACAGATCCGGTCGAAGGCGATCTCGCGGCTGCGTAGCCGCATGGCCCACCTCCGGGAAGAGATCGTCGCGTGACATCGGGGTTTCGTAAGCGGAGCCGGGCTCCCCGCGCGGCCCGAGAGCAGCAAGCAACTCCCAAGGTGGTCGGCGCGCGTCGGCCGGGTAGGCATGCCGGCTGACATCAATGCGATCGAGAGTCTGATGGAGCGACGAATCACTCCGTCACCGATCGATTCCCAACGCGAGTTCCGCCGGACCCTCATCGACAGCCTGGTGGATGTGCTCCAATCCGAGGCTCGACTTCTCCGGGAGCTGTCGACCGTTCTGGCCAGACAGGGTGACGCCCTCACGGAGGGTAACGCCGCGGCGGTGGAGGACAGCGTCTACGCAGTTCACCGGGTTCTGCACACCCTATCGGCGGCCCGCGATCGCAGGAAGTCCATCAACCGCATGCTGGGTGAAGCGGAGGATCTCCCGGTGGGGGATCTGGATGCCGTGCTCGGCAGCGCGATGACCGACGCAGTGCGCTCGGCTCGCGACGATCTCAACGACGCGGCGAAGGGACTCGGTGTTCGCCTCGATCAGACCCGCCGGGCGCTGCAGAACGCGATAGACAGCGGGAACGTTCCGTCCTGAGATCCGCGGACGCGCGTTCCTCCCACGCGGCGATCCCCCCGAAACCGCTGTAGCGGATCACGCGATCCCGTATTCATCCCACGTTTCCTCCAGCGGCACGGCCGCCGATGGCAACCGACGCGGTGCCTCGGGCCTTTGCGCGTCGGCCGACAGTTGATCGGCTGTCCCTCCGTCGTCCCGGCGAAGGCCGGGACCCATCAGCGACATCATGCTCGAAGCCGGGCCTTGCGTCTCGGCTCGGCAGTGAGACCCCGGCCTGCTGTGTCAGGACTCCCCGATGTGCACTGTCTCACTGCCTAGATGTGCGTCGCGCGCCGAGAGACTAGCCCCTTCTCCCGCTCCCCATTCAGGAAAAGCCTGCGGGAAGGTGAATTTCCACCAGGCCAGAGGAGACCGACCCCGGATCCGGGATCGTTCCTCCGCAGGTCTCGAGCAGTGTGCGTGCTGCGGCGAGGGTGTTCGCGGGTATCCGCGGGGATGCCGAACCGCCCTCGTGCGCCAACCGCAGGATGACCGATCCATCCGCCACCTTCGTCTCCAGCGTGACAGTGCACGAGCCGCCCCTGACTGCCTGCGCGGCGACCTCGCCGAGCACGAGCAGCAGTGCGCGATTCAGCAGTACGGGCTCGGCGAAGACCGGAGGCGTGGCCGGGTCGAGTTCGATCCGGTACTCCAGGTCGCGGGTATCGCGGCGAAGGCGCTGGAGATCCACCACCGACCGCAGGCAGTCCTGGACGTGGACGTGCTCCGGTTCGTTGTCGGAGGTCCATGGCAGCGCCCGGAGCAGCTGGACCGTCTGCTCCAGGTCGTCGATCTCCTGCAGGAGGTTGGAGAAGAAAGGGGTTGCGGCGGGATCGCCCTCGTCGATGACGCGCGCGATCGATCCCAGGGCGGCAAGGCGGTTGTTGACCGCGTGGGTGAAGCCGGCGAGAACGTCATCGCAGACGGTGACCCATACGGCGGCCGCCTGCTCTATGGCGGCCATTACGTCAGACGAGCTCAACGGCGATGCACTGGCGAAAGGGGTGAACTGGGCGACGCAGGACTCCCTCCCCGTCATCGACACGCGCTCCTGGTGAACCACAGCCGCGGAAACCGGGTGAAGACACCGCGGCTGGTAGGGGGCGGCTGATCAGCCGGCGAGGTTCTCCAGCAGCTTCACCATCTCGTCCATGTCGAAGGGCTTGCTGAGGTACGGACGCCCGGTAGCGATGCCCTGCCGGGTCCGGGCTCGGCCGATATCGCCGGTCATCAGCGCCGTCCGGCCTCGCAACGAGGGAAGCTCCTCGAGCCGTTCGATCAGTGCGAGCCCGTCGCCCGGCATGCGCGCATCGATCAACGCCACGTCGATCGGCTGGTTCTGCGCGATCTCGAACGCCTCGTGCGCGTCCCCCGCCTGGACCACCTCGTGCCCGCGCCGCTCCAGGAACATCGACAGAGCGCGGCGAAGCGCGACCTCATCGTCCGCCACCAGGATCCGGAGCCGCCGACTCGACGTGCTGATGGTCTGCGTCGGCGGTTCCTCGCGCCGCACCGGCCGAAGCGTGTTCGCGGCCCGCGGAAGCCGGATCAGGAACGCCGCACCCTTGCCCTCGTCGCTCTCCGCCCAGATCTGCCCCGAATGGTCCCGGATGATCGCCGCCGAGATCGCGAGACCGAGTCCGGTTCCGCCGGGTTTCGTCGTCTGGAACCGCTCGAAGATGACCGGCAGCAGGTCGCGCGGGATGCCCGGTCCGTTGTCCACGACGGCGAGGATGACTCCCTCCGTCGACTCGCGGGTCCGGATGATCAGCCGTCGATCACCCTCCTTGTTCGCGAGCGCCTCCTCGGCGTTGACGACAAGGTTGAGCACCACCTGCTGGAGTGCGCCGGCCTCGCCCATCACGGGGGAGACCGAGCGGTCGAAGTCGCGGCGGACGGTGATCCCCGCCGTGGCCAGCGCGTACTGCTGCGTGTGCAGTACCCGCTCGGCGATGGCGCTGAGGTTCACCGGCTCGACTCCGGCCGCGCCCTGCTGACGCGAATAGCTCAGAAGATTCTCCACGATTCCGGCTACCCGCGTACTCTCGGCGATGATCAGCTCCAGCGCCTCCTTCTGCTCGGGGGCGGAGCTCTCCCGGGCCAGAAGCTGCGCAAAGCTCTTGATCGACGCAAGCGGGTTGTTGACCTCGTGTGCGACCCCCGCCGCGACAGCCCCGACCGCCGCGAGACGTTCCGCCCGCTCCCGCCGCTCTCGCTCACGCGCAAGCTCCGACCGATCCTCGAGCACGACGATGGCCCGGTCGTTCTCCTCAGGCGACCGCCGCACGGTTAGCGCGAGCGTTCGCTCGCCTTCCTTCCCGGGAACGACGATCGTTCCGGTCAGGACCTCGCCGTCGCGGAGCACCCGCTCGCGGTAATCGACATACGGAACCGCCTCCCGTATCCCCGGAAGTCCCGATTGGAGAAAATCGAACCCGACGAGATCCCCGTTGCTCACGGCCAGAAGGTCCCGGGCCGCGCGGTTCGCGCCCACCACTCGACCTTCGGGGTCGAGCGTGAACAGGCCTACCGGGAGAATATCGTAGAGAGGCGAAATCGGTGAGGACGACCGGACCCCGCGGCCCTGATCGAACGGATTGCCCGAAGACGGCGGCGTCATCAATGCGTGCGAAAACGAATCAAGAGAGACAACTGGTGCTGCAAACCTACGTTCGGATCCACCGGGACCGAAAGGCTCCCGTCCGCGAACCGGCGGCCTACCGTGTGTCCCCGGTGGGAACGGCGCCCGTCTTCTTGCCGGCAGATCCCTGACATCCGGCACGGTGCCGATCCGGGTGCCGTCGTGCTATCCGGCCGACCCGGGTGGCGCCCTGCCCGCAAGATCCGACACGACGCCATCCATGGCGCCGGCGACCGGCGAGGCCGGCGCCGCGCCGGTCGCCGGAAGGGTCTTCTCTCGGGTCGCATTCAGCTCCAGAAGCGCCGTATCGACGAGACGCAGACTGGCCTCGGAATCGAGGAGGACCTCGCGCCACGAGCGGTGATCGACGAGGCCGGGCACCTCGCCCGCAGGATCGCGATGCTTTTCCGACACAGCGGATCTCCCTGTCTGCTCGGTTGCGGGCTCAGATGTCGCCCTCGGCGATCATCCGGCGAGCGATCAGGTCGACGACCGCGTCGGAGCTGTACACGTCCTCGGCGATCCGACGACGTATCTGCTCCACCCGCTCGCGACTGAGGCCGGGCACCTCGCGCTCCTTGCTTCCACGGTTCTGCATCACGGGATCCCGACCATCCTTGCGGGGGGTCTTGTCGTCCCCGTCGCGTGGATTCCCTGTCCCCGCGCGAGAATCGTCGGACGATCCGCGACGGGAGCCCTTCTGGGCGGCGTTCCACTCGAGGTAAGTCATGTCCTCCACACCTTCTGAGTATCGACGAGGCGCGACCGTGACTGCAGGTAGCACGACGTCTATGGCTCGGACCAGGGCTTGTCGCGACCGATGGGTCACGACGCGGATCTCCGGCTGCGCCCGGTCGACGATTCGGCAGACGTCCGGAAGGACCGAGGAGGGATGTTCATGAGGATCGGATTCGCCGCTGTCCCGGGAGCGTCCAGCGATCGCCGGTCAGCGGAGTCGCCCGTGTCCATCCCGTCCCGATTTGATCCTCCGGGTAAACCGGTCTCCGCTGCCCGGACGCGCGGCGTCCGAGCTTCCCTGCTTGAAGGTCAGTATCGACGGTGGAGCCGGTAACTTGAGCCGATTTGGCTGTGTTTTCGGGCTCGAACGGTCAGTCGACCGGGGGATGCAAGAAATGGTGCCGACGAGAGGCGGGAGGAGGATGAGAGCGGACGAGCGGGCCCTCGTTCGAGGGCCCGCAGCCAATGTTCAGGGCGTGCCGATGGCCACGGCCAGGAGCGCCTCGGGGTATGCTCGCCCGGTGACCAGGAGGTCGAACTCCTGATCGGTGAGGTCACCGCCGAGCGCCTCCCGCAGAATCGTTTCCGAGTCGGGCGCACCTGCCGCGATTTCCACGACCCCGCCTCGCTCCGCGGTGACCCGCTCGATCAACGCCGGGCCGGACCACAAAGCCAGCGCGATGCTCGCGGCCAGCGCCACGGGCATGAACTGGCGGCGTGCATACCGGATTCGCTGATGCTTCCGCCTGGCGAATACAAGCTCCGCCCTGTCGTGGATGGACCGATGCAGTCCGTCCCAATCGACGTCCGAGGGGGCCTCTCGCCTCAGCTCCGCGAACGCGCTCGCGAGGAGCGGATCCGGCTGGTCATGACGATCGAAGCTCATTCCTTCCTCCTTGCATAAGGCTCGAGCGCCTCCCGCAGTACCTGGCGAGCCTGGTGCAGATGCCAACGGACTGTCCCATCCGAGATCCCCAGGATCTCAGCAACTTCCGGGCTTGAAAACCCTTCCACGTCGAACAGGGTGACGATGGTTCGCTGTCGCTCGGGGAGCATGTCCATCGCCCGCTTGAGATGCGAGCGCAGCTCCGAGCGTTCGGTCTCCAGCAGCGGCGAGGCGACGCTCGAGACCGCGTCGTCGCTGATCTCCAGGGTGCTCCGCCGCGTTCTCGACTTTCGTGCGTTCAGGCAGCGGTTCACCAGGATCCGATAGAACCACGGGGCGAACTCCCGCTGCGAATCGTACGTATCGATCTTCTCGAGCGCGGCGATGAACGCGTCCTGTACCAGATCCTCGGCATCTTCCCGCTGATCCAGCAGGCGCATCGCGACCCCGAAGGCCCGTTGCATGTGCCGCGTGACGAGCATATCGAAGGCCGCCGAATCACCCTGCTGGACACGCCGCGCAAGCTGCGTATCGGTCGGTGGCTCTGCCGCCCCGGCCTCGCCAACGCGCGAGCCCAGCTCGCCCATGGCGGGACTACTGGCCTGGACGGTTGGATGGCGGAAAGCTACCGCTTCGCTCACGATTTCGACTCGCGTTCCGAAGGAGCTCCCTCATGGTCTCCTTCTGTTCGTCCGACAGGATTCGGCCGACTTCCCGCATCGCCGCCATGTTGTTCTCATGGATGCTCTGCAGAAGCGGCTGGCCCTCTTCCATGTAGGCGTCGAACTGAGCCCGGGCCTCGGGCGATAGACGGCTGTAGTGGCCGAGCGCTCGCGCTTTGCGCCGCAACTCGTGGAGTCGCGCGACGAAGGGCCGGTTGCGCTCCTCGGTCTGCCTGTCCAGCTGCCGAAGCTGCGCGACCTGCTGGTCACTGAGGCGCAGTTGCGCCCGCATATGGATCAACGTCGCGATCGGCCCCGAATCGGGTCCGTCCGAGTTCTGTCGATCCTGAGCTTGCACACCCCCGCCCAGCCCGAGCAGGAGCATGGAAGCGACAATAAGGCTACGAAGCATTTTCCGTCCGTGGTCCAGTACACACGCGTAAGCAACCGCACGGGTACGGTCACATGGATATACAGCGCGTCGCGCGAGGACGTTGGCGGGGGGCCGGGAAGACACTGGTGTCATTGCGGCGCGAACGATCGCCTTGACGCTGAAGGCGCCGCCGAACAAGATGTAACAGGCGTTTCCTACCCCCGAACCACCGCTCCGCCTGGTAGTCCATGCCTGTGGTACCCGCGGTCGCGACGGTGGTTGAACGTCCGCTGTTCGCTGGAACACGAGTTGCGCTTTCGAAACACCCCAAGTCGTTCGGCTAAAGAGTAATACGAGCGACCTTCCTGGACACCGCTCGAGGTCCTGGAACTCCCGGCTCAGCGCTCGCGTTACCGGTAGTGAGATCGGAGCATCGGTAGCAGAATCCCCGGATCGGTAACATCCGCAGGGGCGGCCTCACGGCTCCGATGGCGATCAGTCTTTCGCGAACTCCAAGGAGGTCTCATGCGGATGGCCCTGCGATGGCGGAAGGCACCGAGTGACGCCCCGATGAACGCGGGACGCCGGTTGCGCGAGCGCTGGTCCGAGTACGTGATGGTCTCCACCTTCGCCGGGGCCATCATCCACGCGGTCATTTTCGTCGTGTGGCCGGACTGGCATCCGATGGCCCTCTCCATCATCCGCCCCACCGTCGAACTTGTACAGATCGCGCCGGTGCTGGCTCGCGGGACGCCCACCGATCAGCCTTCCGGTGAGATCACCGCCCGGCCGACGGAGGAAGAGATCGAACTTGTACTCGACGAAGCCGGCCGCGGCGACGATCGTGACCGTGGAGACATCCTCGAGGAGCTCCTCAATCAGCTCCTGAACCAGGAGGTCCTCGGATTCCGGCCGCGCCTGGTGTATCCGTCGATGCCGGAAGCGGATCAGCAGACGCAGCAGCGTCCCATCGATACGGCCGCGCTGATCCTGGAGCGGCTCGACGCGATAAGTCCGGAGCTGGCCGCCGCACCCATCACGGTGTCGTGGCCACTGATCCGGAACCCCACGGTGCTCAAGCGCTTCCTGCGCAACCGCTACAACCCCTGGTACGACACGGGAGCGACGGGGTCGGTGGCCGTTGCGATGTGGATCAATGAGAAAGGATCGGTCGAATGGGCCGCGGTCCAGGAGTCGAGCGGGCTGCAGGTCCTCGACGAGATCGCCCTGGACGCCTTCACGGACGTGGTCGCCTTCGCCCCGGCGCGCAACCGGGGAGCGCCGGTGCCGGTGTCGGTAGTGATCTCGGTGCCGTTCAACGTTCCCTGGTGACCATCAGCCGACGTCGAGCCCGAAGCTCGGTCCGCCGCCGGGCCGCTTCCGTTCGGGGCGTGCTCGGCTGAAGGTGCCGCTGTCGGCGCGCGAGATCCGTCGGTGCGCCGCGAGGCCTTCCAGGAGCAGCTCGGCGACGATCACCTCGCTGGCGCGGTCTCCCGGCACGCACAGGTCGGTTTCGCGCACCGCATCCATCAGCGTGGGAATCGAGTTCAGGGCCTGCCAGCAGGCTTCGGTGCTCGCCACCTCCGAGATCTGAAGAACCCCCCCGCAATCGAAGTATTCCACCACGTCGTCGAAGCGGTCCGGCTCCGCCACCCTATCGAAGATTTCGCGAATCGCCGCCGCGATCAGATCCCGTGCGACCGTCTCGGAGCCCTGCAGCTCTCCCTCGTATTCGAGCTCCATCTTGCCGGTCAGCGCTGGGAGCGCGGCGTAAACATCCACAATTCGTGGGACGACGCGGTCCTCGCCCGCGATCAGCGCCCGCCGTTCCGAGTTCGACACCGCTGTCTCCAGCGCCGTGATGGGCATTCTCTGCGAGACGCCGCTGCGCCGATCGATGCGCTTGTCCTCGCGCGCGATGAAAGCTGTCCGCTCGATCACCTCGCACACGACCGGAGATAGATAGAGGGGCTTGCCGTCGCGCTCGATCCACGCCTCCTGCCGCGTGATCTCCATCGCCTGCTCCGTACTGCGTGGGTAGTGCGTCTGGATCTCCGCGCCGATCCTATCCTTCAGCGGCGTGACGATCTTCCCACGGGCGGTGTAGTCCTCGGGATTGGCGCTGAAGACGAGCATCACGTCGAGCGGCAGCCGGACGGGGAATCCCTTTATCTGGATATCCCCCTCCTGCATCACGTTGAACAGCGCGACCTGCACCTTCCCGGAGAGATCCGGCAGCTCGTTGATGGCAAAAATGCCCCGGTTCGCGCGGGGAAGCAGGCCAAAATGGATGGATAGCTCGTCCGAAAGGAGATGGCCGCCGCGCGCCGCCCGGATCGGATCGATGTCCCCGATCAGATCCGCCACCGTGACATCGGGCGTAGCCAGCTTCTCGACGTAGCGAGCCTGTCGGTCGATCCACGCGATCGGTGCGTCGTCGCCCTGCTCCTCCACCAGCGACCGCCCGTACCGCGAGATGGGGGCGAAGGGGTCGTCGTTCGTCTCGGATCCCGCGAGCACCGGAATCTCCGGATCCAGGAGATCGACGAGCTGCCGGAGGACCCGGCTCTTCGCCTGACCCCGGAGCCCGAGGAGGATGAAGTTGTGACGGCCAAGGATGGCGTTCACCACCGAAGGGATGACCGTGTCCTCATAGCCGACGATCCCCGGGAAGATCGGAGCGCCCGACCGGATCCGCTCGATGAGGTTCTCCCTCAGCTCGGTCTTTACGGATCGTCGACGGTATCCGGAGGCGCGCAGGGCGCCGAGTGTCTGTGGCTTCGTCATCGGTTCGGTTGGATGGCCTGGGTGTGCTGCCTGAACCATACCCCTGTGGCGAGGGTCCCGTCAAACGCCTGCCGCTTCGGCATTTTCATGCCGGATGGACAGGTGCGGGAAAAAGCTCAAATCCGGTGCAAGCGCCGGTGAATTGTGAGTAAACCGTTGTTCTACAAGGCATTACAGATGGGCACCCCGCGCGTTCCACAGGGTAGATCGAGGATGGCAACGATAATGCAAAACGAATGGCCGAGGTTTCACGGCTACAAAGCCTCGGCGGCGAGGCGGATGACCCCCGCCGAGGATTTCGAGCGATAGAGTAGTTGCAAGTAGCACCCATTGAGAAAGTGAAGAGCGGAATGAGCGAGCGAATCATGCTGCCGGTTCTCCCGTTGCGGGAAACCGTCGTTTTCCCGGGAGTGGCCGTGCCGATCTCGGCCGGGCGTCCGGGAACGCTGCAGGCCGTGGAGACGGCTCTGCAGGGTGAGCGCAGGCTCTTCGCGGTGGCGCAGAAGGAGAATCGGGACGAGGTCGATATCGCGAACCTGTACACGATCGGCACCATCGTGAGGATCGCGCAGGTCCAGCGCGGGGTTGGCGGCATGCAGCTGTTGATCCAGGGCGAGGGCCGTGCCCTGGCGATGAACTACGTCCAGAGCGAGGACCGCGGGCTATCGGCGAACGTCCGTCCGATGGAGGACATCCAGCCGGTCAAGCCGGACGATCCGGCCTTCCTGGCGCTGTATCGCGAGTTCCGCGACAGGTCGTCGGAGCTGGGGCGTCGTCGGGGGATCCCGAACGAGATGCTGCAGCAGTTCCTCGAGGGCGTGACGGAGCCGGGGCCGTTCGCGGACCTGGTCGCGTTCTACATCGAGGCTGACACGGCGACCAAGCAGAAGGTGCTGGAGACGCTGGCGGTTGAGGATCGGCTGCGAACGCTGCTGGTGCTCGTGGAGCGTCAGCTCGCGTTGATGGATGCCCAGGAGGACATCCAGCAGCAGGTGCAGGAGGAGCTGGGCGAGCGGCAGCGTGAGATGCTGCTGCGCGAGCAGATGAAGG
>CAZJEH010000065.1:18088-18517 GCA_964544905.1 uncultured Gemmatimonas sp. | reverse complement strand
CGCGGGTTAGAAGCAATCATCGACGCATCGCCAGGCGGATGGATCCCGGCTTTCGCCAGGATGACGGAGCTGGCTTTCAGCCACATCTCACAGACACGAAGTCCATGCGATAGGGACGGTCGAACAGTTCTGACACAGCCTCCTGCGCCGGGATGACGATGGTGGTTTCGGTTGCACCCGACGCACACCGGGACCGTGCGACGAAGGACCATCGGGCAGTTATGACACGGCCTCGAAGGCCGGAAATCCATTGGCCGACAAGGGGATAGGACCAATCCTTCGCCTTTCGGGCCGACCGATGGGTCCCGGCCTGCGCCAGGACGACGGGGGAGGTCGGGTGGTTCGGGATTGGCTCGTCCGGGTTGCGCTCGTCGGACCAACACATCGGCGATGAGGTCCCCAGCCCTCCAACGAACACGCCGGGACGAC
>CAZJEH010000065.1:0-18078 GCA_964544905.1 uncultured Gemmatimonas sp. | reverse complement strand
GACCCGTAGGCCGCCCCGGCGTGTTGTAGCGCCTCCCCCTACGCGGCCGCCGCCTTCAGCGCCCGATCCAGATCGTCGATCAGATCGTCGACATCCTCGATGCCAAGCGACAGGCGGATGAGGTCCTCGGTCGCTCCAGCCGCGATCCGAGCCTCGGGCGACAGCTGCTCGTGCGTGGTGCTCCACGGATGGATGATGAGACTCTTCGCATCCCCGACGTTGGCGAGGAGCGAGAACAGCTTGGTGTTGTCGATCACCTTCCGGGCCGCGGCCTCGCCACCCCGCACGCCGAAGCAGAGCACGCCGCCGAACCCCCCATCGAGATACTTCTTCGCCTGTTCATGCGTCGGGTGTGACGGCAGGCCCGGGTAGCTGACCCAGGTGACGCCCGGATGCTTCTCCAGGAACTGAGCGACCGCCAGGGCGTTGTCAGAATGCCGGCGCATCCGGAGATGCAGCGTCTCGAGGCCTTGCAGGAACTGGAACGCGTTGAACGGCGAGAGCGCCGGCCCGATGTCGCGCAACAGCATCACCCGGAGCCGGATCGCGTAGGCGATGTTCACGCCGTTGAAGTCACCGAACACGCCCGAGAAGGACAGCCCATGGTAGGCGGGCTCAGGATCGACGTAGAACGACTTGAACCGCGGGCTCGCCGCCCAATCAAACTGGCCGGAATCGACGACCACGCCACCTATCGCCGTGCCGTGGCCACCGATCCACTTCGTCGCGGAGTGCACGACGATGTCCGCGCCGTGCTCGAACGGCCGGGCCAGGATCGGTGTCGCGAAGGTGTTGTCCACGATCACCGGGACCCCCGCCGCGTGAGCGATGTCCGCGATCCGGCGAAGATCCGGCACGTCCAGCTTCGGGTTGCCGATGATCTCCACAAAGACGGCACGCGTCGTATCGTCGATCGCCGCTTCGACCTCCGACGGGTTATTCGAATCGACGAACCTCGTCTCGATCCCCATCCGCGGGAGCGTGTTCTGGAAGAGCGAGACGGTTCCGCCATAGAGCGACCTCGAGGCGACGATAGAGTCACCCGAGCGGGCCAGGTTCAGAATCGCCAGAGTCTCGGCGGACTGACCGCTGGCGAACGCCACGGCCGCAACACCGCCTTCCAGATCCGCCACCCGACGTTCGAACACGTCCGTCGTCGGGTTCATGATCCGCGTGTAGATGTTGCCGAACGCCTTCAGCCCGAACAGGCTCGCGGCGTGTTCCGTGTCGTTGAAGACGTAGGATGTCGTTGCGTAGATGGGAACCGCCCGGGCGTTCGTCGCAGGATCCGGGGCGTCCTGGGCCGCGTGCACCGCTCGGGTGCCCAACCCGTACTTCCGGGGCTGTTCTGATGTGCTCATCGTTCCATGGGATGAGGAGGTATGAAAAAAAACCCTCTCGCCGGAGGAGAGGGTCGGATGATAGGCCGGATCTACCCGGCTTCAGACGCCGCTTGTCACATGCGTGCGCGCATCCGCCCCCCGTCACGCGGAGGAGCGAAACACATACGGTGGCACGTGCAGCGGACGGTCTTCACGGAATGCCCGGATGGTGTTGGGGCCGACGAAGGGGATCCAGAAAATGATCCGTTGACTCGGCCGTTTTGCGCACAATACCGCGGCCGGTACGCAGTGTCAACTCACGCGCTGGCCGCCGACGCGTGAATCCAGATCGCGTTGTCCAGAATTCACGCCTCCCATTGCCTTCACTTCAGCAGCGCCTTCGCGATGGTCTGCAGCTGCATGTTGGTCGTCCCCTCGTAGATCGTGCCGATCTTCGCGTCCCGGTAGAACTTCTCGACCGGGTACTCCCGGGTGAAGCCATAGCCGCCGAAGAGATCCACGCACCCGGACGCGATCCGCTGCGCCGCCTCGGACGCGTAAAGCTTGGCCATCGCCGCCTCGCGCAGGAAGGGACGCCCGGCGTCCTTCAGCCGTGCCGCGTTGTAGACCATGAGCCGCGCGGCCTCCAACTCTGTCGCCATCCGCGCCAGCTGAAACTGCACTCCCTGGAAGTCAGCGATGCGCTTCCCGAACTGTTCACGCTCCCTGACATACGCGAGGGTCGCATCAAGCGCCCCCTGCGCGAGCCCGATCATCTGCGCGCCGATGCCGATCCGCCCCTCGTTCAACGTCTCGATCGCCGTCCGGTACCCCTGGCCGACCTGGCCGAGGACATTTTCCTCCGGGACCAGCACCCCGTCGAGAATCAGCTCCGTCGTCGACGATGCGCGGATCCCCAGCTTGTCCTCCTTCTTGCCAACCGAGAACCCATCCATCCCGCGGTCCACGATGAACGCCGTGATCCCCCGGTAGCCTTCGTCCGGGTTGGCGTTCGCGAACACGATGAAGACTTCGGCTTCCGCTCCGTTGGTGATCCACAGCTTCCGCCCCTCGAGCCGGAATCCCCCGTCGACGCGGGTGGCACGGGTCGCCAAGGCGAACGCGTCCGATCCCGACCCTGCTTCGGAGAGGGCGTAGGCGCCCACCTTTTCCGTCGTCAGTGCGGGCAGGTACCTTTCCTTCAGGCTGTCCGATCCCCAGCGCAGGAAGGCATTGTTGACGAGCGTGTTCTGGACGTCCACCAGCACGCCGACGCTGGGATCGACCCGGGAAAGCTCCTCCACCACCAGAACCGCGGTGAAGAACGACGCGCCGGTTCCGCCGTACCGGTCGGGGACCTCGACCCCCATCAACCCCAGCTCGAAGAACTGCCGGATGAGCGACGGGTCCATCTCCTGCGACTCGTCCATCGCCGCTACGCGCGGGGCGATCTCGTCGCGAGCGAACTCGCGCACCGCGTCCCGGAAGAGGATTTCGTCTTCGGTGAGGACCGTCAGCGGCCCCGGGGCAACACTCTCAACGCTGCTCGCCATCGTGAACCCTCCGGATAGGTCCGGTCACTTCTCCGTCTCGGGGGATGGATAACCTCACTCACACCCTCTTCGGTGCCGCGCTCGCCGAGGCGGGGCTGAAGCGGCGCACGCCGCTCGCCACGCCGGTGCTGCTCATCGGTGCCAACCTCCCCGACGTGGACATCGTCGCCGCGTTCTTCGGTCACAGCCTCTCGTTCCGCCGGGGCTGGACCCATGGGGTGCTGGCGATCGCCGTCCTGCCGCTGCTCCTGACGCTCGGAACGCTACTCTGGCACCGCTTCCGAACTCGGCGCTCCCCGGATCCCGAGCAAGCCGGGCCGGTGCCGAGGGAGGTCCTGCTCCTGTCCTTCGTCGCCGTGCTCAGCCACCCGTTCCTCGACTGGCTCAACAACTACGGGCTGCGCTGGCTGATGCCGTTCGACGGAACCTGGTTCTACGGCGACGCCCTGTTCATCATCGACCCGTGGGTGTGGCTGCTTCTTGGCGGCGGCGTAGTGGCGACCCGCCGGTATCACGTCCGGAATGCCGCCCGTACGACGCTGGTGATCGCCCTGGCCTACATGATCACGATGATCGCGACCGCGGCTGGCGGTCGCCGGTACGTGGAATCACGGATGCGGGCGTCGGGGACGGAGCCGACGGCCGTGATGGTCGGGCCGGTTGCGGTGGACCCCAACCGTCGCCAGGTGATCGTCCACGACGGCGAGCGTTACCTGCGCGGCGAAATGCGCCTTGTCCCCCGCGAGCTGATCCTTTCCGACTCGCTGTCCGCCAGACTCGACTACCCGGCGATCCGCGCCGCCACCTCGCACCCGAAGGTCGCACGCTTCCTGACCTGGGCTCGCTTCCCCTTCGCCATCGTCGACAGCACCGATTCCGGCTACCTGGTTCGCTTCGACGACGTTCGCTACTCGAACCGGAGCATCGGTTCCTTCGCGACGGTGGAGGTGTTCGTCTCGCGACAGGAAATCGAAACTCTCCCCGCCGCCGATCCGTAGTCACGGGCGGAACCCATCACCCGGGAAGCGATCGAATGATCCTCAGATACGTCCTGCGAACCGTTCTCCTGTGGCTGATCGCGAAGGTATTCGGGCGCTTCATCCCCGTCCTACGTCGAGGCTGGCGCCTCTTCTCGCATTGAGCGGAGCGCCGCGCCGATGTGCGCGAGGTGCTGCTCCGCGATACCATCCCATCCGAAGCGGGAGCGAACGAGACGCTCCGCCCGCTTGGATTCCGCCATCCGCAGCGCGGGATCGTCACGATAGCGCTCGATCGCGCGCAGGAAAGCGTCCGCGTCTCCCGAGGGCACGAGGGTTCCGTTCTCGCCCGGGGTGATCACGTCCCGGATGCCCTCGATGTCGGCCGCGATCACCGGGAGGCCGGCCGCTCCCGCCTCGATCATCACTACCCCGAAACCCTCGATGTCGCCCGGAACGTGGATGTTCGGCATGATGAACAGGTCGGATCCGCGGTAGAGCGCCACCAGCATTTCCTCGTCCACCTGCCCCAGGAGATGGACGCGATCCCGGAGACCCCTCACGGCGACGAGGTCCTCGATCACAGGCGTCATGGGTCCCGTGCCGGCCAGCAGGTAGACAGCCCCGTCGGGCAGCCGGGGTACCACGTGCTCGATGAACCAGTGAAAGCCCTTCCGCTCCTGGTGGCGGCCGACGCTCAGCAGTAGTAGTGCCTCGGGATCGATTCGATGGCCGAGAGCGCGTAGCCGGGAGACGAGCTCGGCCTTCGCCGCAGCCCGGTCCTCCTCCGCCTTCAGCTCGGGGAACTCCACACCGCACGGAACCACGTGTACGCGGTTCGGGTCCGCGCCCCGTTCGAGCGCCGTCTGGGCGGTCGCCCGGCTGATCGGCAGGATGAGGTCGAGCTGCCGCAGCACCCTGCGCACGATCTTCTGATAGAGAGGGTTGGCCAGCGTAATGTCACGCCCGACGGGGATCGCCGCCGTCAACACGCCGACTCTCCGTAGCCGCCGACCGAGCACCAACACCACGGACGCGGTGACCATCGACGAGAAGAGAACGGCGTCGATGTGCTGCTCGCGCACCGCCCGGGGCACTTCGCGAAGCAGTCGGGCGAGGAAGCCGGCGGTGAGCACGCCGGTCCATCGGGCGTCCGACTCCAGGCACAGGCTGAAAAGCTCGATGTCGGTTCGTCGAGCGAGGGCTCGGTGCAGGTCGACCGCCACGCGCTGCATCCCGCCGACATTCGACAGCGGGCGGCCGGGCAACGGAAAGGAGTGGGAGACGTAGAGGAGCCGCACCTATACCGCTACCTCGATGCTCTCGCTCTCGTCGGGAACGGGCGCGCGCGGCACAGTCAGCGGCGCGACTTCGACCGCGTTGTCGTAGAACGTCGCGCCGCCGCCGAGATCGGAGAGGCGCTGGGAGGTCGTGTCGTTCACGGTGCGCCCGCCCTCGGAATGTTGCGGCCAGCGCACGCCGTACGATGCCACCACCCCGCGCACGACATCTTCGGTCACCGTCGCGCGAGCGTAGAACTCACCCCGATCGTTCCAGACGCGCAAACGGTCTCCATTACCGATCGACCGCTCCGCCGCATCCTCCGGATGGATCAACAGGCGTGGTTCGCCGGCCGCCTCGGCCAGCGCGGGGACGTTCACGAAGGTGGAGTTGAGGAAGGTGTGCTCGGGCGGCGACAGGAGCGCTAGCGGGTACGCCCTTCGCCCACCCGCCCGTGCCTCGACGGGGGGCACGTACGTGGGGAGTGGATCGAACCCCATCGCCTCCAGGGTCCGCGAGTAGATCTCGATCCTGCCGGAGGGGGTGCGCAACCTTCCGCCGGCCGGGTACGGGGTGAACCGCTCCGGCAGGTTCAGCCGAGCGTAGCCGTCGGCCAGCAGCCGCTCGAAGGTGATTCCCTCGAGATTCTCGCTCCCACCGAGTGCCTGCTCGATCAGCTCCGTGTCGCTATCGCTGAACTCGGGCTCGTCGAAGCCCACCCGCCGCGCCAGGCGGCGGAAAATCTCCGAGTTGGGCAGCGACTCACCGAGGGGCGCGATGGCGGGTCGGTTGAGGGTGAGGTAGTAGTGCCCGTACGAGGGTACCAGGTCCCAATGCTCCAACTGGGTCGTCGCTGGCAGCACCCAGTCCGCGTAGCGGGCGGTGTCGGTGACGAAGTGCTCGAGCACGACGGTGAACAGGTCATCCCTCGAAAGGCCCGCGCGCACCCGGCCGAGGTCCGGCGCAACCGCCCCCGGATTCGAGTTGTAGACGATCAGCGCCTTGACCGGCGGCCCGCCGACCCCGGCATCCTCCTGGGTCAGCGCATCACCGAGGCGGACCATGTTGATGGTTCGCGTCCCGCGCGGGATCCAGTCCGGTTTCATCAGCCGCCCGTAGTCGAGCGTGAAAGCGCCCGACGTGGACAGCGTCGCCCCACCTCCGACATCACGCCACGCCCCGGTGACCGCGGGGAGGATGGAGATCGCGCGCACCGCCATCCCGCCTCCGCCGTGGCGCTGCATCCCGTAGTTCAGCCGGATGAAGCTCGGTCGCGACGAGGCATACTCGATCGCCAGCTCCTCGACCGTCCGCGCGTCCACCCCCGTCTCTCCCGCCACCCGCTCGGGGGTCCAGGATGCCACGTGCTCGGGCAACCGCTCCCATCCGATCGTCGTCGACTCGAGATAGTCGCGGTCCTCCAGCCCCTCCCGCAGGATGACGTGCATCATCCCGAGCGCGAGGGCGGCGTCGGTCCCTGGGCGAACATGGATGTGACGATCGCACTGAGCCGCGGTCCGGGTGCGGATCGGGTCGATCGCGATCACCCGGCCGCCACGCTCCCTGACGCGTCGGATGGCGGGCCACAGGTGCGGGTTCGAGGTCAGCGTGTTCGTCCCCCAGAGGATGACGAAGCGCGCCTCGCCGACCTCCTCGGCCGACGGCCCGAGCCGATCCCCGTACGTGTGCCGCCAGCCCTCGGACCCTGCCACCGAGCAGATCGTCCTCGCCAGCAGGCTCGCCCCGACACGATGGAAGAACCGCCGATCCATCGAGCCGCCCTGCACGATCCCCATCGTGCCCGCATAGGAATAGGGCAGGATCGCCTGTGGGCCGAACGTTTCGGCAACGCGTCGCAGACGGGTGGCGATGTCGTCGAGCGCCTCGTCCCAGCTCGCGTGTTCGAATCGCGCATCCCCCTTCGCCCCGACCCGCCGCAGCGGTGTCAGAACCCGTTCCGGATGGTACGTCCGCTCGACGTACCGGTTGACCTTCGCGCAGAGGAAGCCCCGGGTTACGGGGTGGGAGGGGTCGCCCTGCACGCGCACCGCCCGGCCGTCCGAAACGTGGACGAGCATCGCGCAGGTGTCCGGACAGTCATGAGGGCACGCGCCCCTGACGACTCCGTTCTCCAGGAGGGGGATGGGCTTCTTCACTCGCACCCTGGTACGCTAGGCAGCGGTGGCACGCCCGGGAAGATAGACGGCCCGGCCAGCGGCTGCTACGGCTGCCCGAGCAAATACCGGTTGTTCGTCGGATTCACGTCGATCAGGATATTTTCCGGATCGAGGACGACCGCCGACGGCCGCTGCGGGGTCCTGACCTCGGCAACGGTGACCGTGTCTTGAGAATACAGTCTGACACCTTCATCGCCCACCCGCAGATCGACGGGCATCCAGGCTCCGCCGGACCTCCGGACCTCGACCGTCGTGAGCCAACCATCGCCGTCCTGCCGTGTGCTGGCGGACGCTATCGCGTAGTCGAGCGTCTCCGTGGTGTGTAGCCACTGGTCGAAGAACCATCCATACTCCTCGCCAGTGACGTCGTCGACCACCTGTCGAAAGTCGGTTTCGTCGATGTGCTGTAACGCATGCCGCTGGTAGAGCGTCCGCAGAACCGCCCGCATCGCGTCCTCGCCGATGAGCCAGCGCAGCATCCGCAACACCAGTTCGGTCTTGAGGTACGTCATCAGCGAGTACCGGTCGTAGTCGCTGAACTCGGCCGCCGGCGTCGCAATCGGCTCGCTCAGCCCCAGCTGCTCGACCTGGCGCATGGTATTGATGGAGTTGTCCCACACGCCCGACACGCCTCGCTCCTCGTGATACCAGTTAGTGATGAAGGAGGCGAACCCCTCGTCGAGCCAGCCTTCGGCGAACTCGTTGTTGGCGAGGATACCGTGCAGGTACTGATGCGTCCCCTCGTGCACGATGAGGCCCTCGCTGGGGGAACCGTTCATCATCAGCATGGGGAACTCCGTGCCGCCCGACTCGATGCGGTGCAGGTTGGTGATCTGCGGCCACGGGTAAGGCCCGAACATCTCCTGGAGCCACTCCATCGTCCGGATGGTCCGCTCGAGGACGACGCCATTCGCCCAGGTCTGGTCGGTCGGCCAGTAGAGGACATGGACGGCGATCTCACCCCCTTCCGCACCGCTCCGCGCGACGGTGCCGCCTTCGTAGCGAAAGTCCGGGTTCGCACTCCAGGCGAAATGGTGCACCTGCTCGGCACGCCAGCGAACGCGCTTCCGGCCTGGCTCGACCGGGTCGGCCAGCAACCCCAGCGGCGTCGGCTCCGCGGGCCTGTAGAAATCCCGCCGGTAGTCGATCTCGTTGGTGGCTCCCGCCGCGCTCCAGCCGGGGTCGCCCTCGACCGGAACCCCCGTGGCTCCGATCACCTGGTCGGATGCGACATCGAGGGTGACGTCGTAGGTGGCGAATTCACCGAAGAACTCTCCCTGGGGAAGCAGTGGCTGCACGTGCCATCCCTCGGTATCGTATACGGCGATCCGGGGATACCACTGCGCGAAGTCGTAGTGTCGCCCCGAACGGCCCTGCCGGCGGGGGATGGTCGACGGCCGCGCCTCCCAGTCGAACCGCACCACCGCCGTCTGGCCGGATTCGAGCGAACGCGGAAGAGGGAACGCCACTACCGTCGAATCGGGGGAGAGCGGATAGACGGGCTGGATGCGTTCCCCGTCGACGGTCACGATCGACAACCTCTCGAACGCGTGCTCATCGGGACCGAGGTCCTGGAAGCGGCGTTCGCCGAACTCGAGGTCGCGCCGGGCCCACGCGCTGTTGGGTCGGAAGGCGTTCAGGTGTTGATGGAGCCAGAGCGTGTCCTGCGCGGTGGGGGCGTTGTTCGTGTACCGGAGCTCGCCGCGTCCTCGAAGGACCTGCGCTTCCTCGTCGAGCCGCGCCTCGATACGGTACTCGACACCCTGGGAGAACTCCTGAGTCGCGCTCTGGAGGATGGCCAGTGCGGCCGCCGCCACTACGCTGATCATTGAAAGCCCGCTGCTGTTTATGAACGAGACCGCCCGCGAAGCACGTTCCTGTCGGCTACGTCACTACCCCCGCGACGGAAAATGGATGCGGGCGGCGATTCTCGCGACCCTGGTCGCGGCCGCCGGTTGCGATAGAGAGCCACCGCCGACGGTGGTGATTGCGGGGATCGGGGTCCCGGAGTCGGCGATCGCGTCGCTCGGGTCCGCAGAGCGCCAGATGTACGCTGATCTACTCTCGCTGGGGGCGGCCATCGTCCGAGAGGAGTCGGAGGAGCTCGGGCGGCCTTTGTTCGAGCGTACCGCCAGGGAGCGGCTGGCTGCGGCCCTTCCCTACGCGCTCGCGGTGGAATCGCTGGGCTGGACGGAGCAGGACCTGCGCGCCGCCTACGCCGAGCAGCCGGAGTGGGAGCTCGTGGTCAGGCACGTCGTCCGACTCGCCGATTCCGACACGCCACCCGAGGCACGTGCCCGCGCTCGCCAGGTAGCGGAGCAGGTCGCTCGGCGCGCCGCTCTCGGCGAGGACTTCGCGGCACTCGCGGCGGAATACAGCGAGGAACCGGGAGCGGCGGAGCGCGGCGGCCTGCTCGAGCCCGGTCGGCGCGGCAGCTGGGTAGACAGCTTCTGGAATGCCGCGAGCATACTCGCTCCGGGCCAGACGACGGGGGTCGTCGAATCGATCTACGGCTTCCACGTCATCCGGTTGGACGATCGGCGTCCCATCCCCCTCGAGGAGGCGAGCCGGACCGCGCTGCTCGAGCGGGTGGTGCCCGGTGCGGCAGCCACGGCGGCGATCGATGCGTGGGCCGCCGATGCGGGCCGTGTCACAGTCGATCCGGAGGCGGCGGCGCTGGCCCGTGAACGGCTCCTGGCCGCGGAGCCGCTCACCGCCGATCTCGTGATCGCGACCAGCACCGGGGGCGTTGCCTACACGGGCGAGCACCTGGTCGCGGCGTGGGGACTGCTCGATCCCGCCTCCCGCGGTCGCCTGGAGGCCGCGGATCTCGACGTCTTCCGGGAATGGATCGCGGTCGACGCGAACGTTGTGATACGGGGGATCGTGGCGGAACGGATGGGTCTGGATCTGCCGCAGGATGCGTTTGCCGCGGCCCGTACGACGTGGTTCCTGCGGGTTGGCGGGTGGGCTGGAGGACTCGGCTTTCGTCCCGGAATGTCGGACGATGAGCTGCTCGCCGCGACGAGGAACGCCCTGCTCAGCGGAACGCCGGAGGCACGCGCCGCTCGAGCGGACTTGCGTTCGCTGAGGCCGCGCTTGCGGACGGTCTATCCGGTCGTCGGCGAACTCTGACCCAGGAGTTCGGAGATCCGGAACAGAGAGGCGACCTCGTACCCGGCCCGGCGCACGGCCTCGGCACCGCCGGATTCCCGGTCCACGAGCGCGATGACGGCCTGAACGACACCGCCTTCCGCCTCCACCGCGGCGCAGGCGTCCAGGGCGCTGTTTCCCGTGCTGAGCGCGTCCTCCACGACCACCACCCGGTCGCCGCTCGCCATGCACCCTTCGACCCGTCTCCCCGTGCCGTGCGACTTCGCCTGCTTCCTGACGGAGAAGGCGTTCACTGGGTTACCGTCCAGAAAACTCGTGTAGGCGATCGCGTAGGCGATCGGATCCGCTCCCATGGTCAGCCCGCCTACGGCATCGGCTGGTCGGTCGAGGCTCCGGATCAGGTCCAGCATCAGGCGGCCCACGAGCACCTGTCCCTCGGCGTGCATCGTCGTTCGCCGACAATCCACGTAGTAGTGGCTCCGGCCACCGGAGGACAGCACGAAATCACCGAACTCCAGGGATCGCTCCCGAAGCAGGTCGAGAAGCCTTTGACGGTCGTTCATCAGTCGTGTCGCTCAGCTGTCTGGTGGGGCGTGACGGTCAAGGGGGCGATCGTTCGGCTCGACCCATTCTTCGGTGGTCCCCGGGCCGAGGGCGTCGAGCGCTTCCATGGTCGATGAGACTCCTGGTCGCTCGCGAGGGTCTTCGGCGCGGAACTCGATGAACTCGGTGAAGACGTTCGCGTCGTCGGCCGAACGAAAGCGCCAGGCGTGGCCGCCTGCCTCCGTGACCGCTGCCTCCACCGCTCGCCAGGCGGCGTCGTACGCCCTCATCGCACTCGTTTCCAGACGACGCCGCACCTGGATGAGCCGCCTCACCGATCAGCCCGCCCTTCGGAGCCGCGGCTTCTTCCTTCGCGCCGCTCCACCCGCCGGTACCGCGCGCCCTCGACGCTTGTCGCGTCGCAGGACCTGACGCAGCACGAACGCTCCGATGCGCGATAGCGTCGACGGCCGGAAGCGCGCCGCGTGGCGCTGCATCGTGTGGACGATCATGTCCACGCTCGCTGGTCGCACCCGACGGTGGCGAACGGCGTGGATGAGCCGGTCCATCTCGTCGAGGACTTCCGGGGCGGCGGTTTCCGCACCCCATAGCATCCGGTCGACGGCCACCCGACACCGATCGAGAAGGGCGTTCGCGCGACAGTACTCGCGCGGTCGAACCTCCCCCTCCACGGTCACGGCGACGTGATACTCGTCCTTCAGCTCGGCGAGCAGCTCGTCGAGCACCACCGCCCAGGTCGAGGCCGCCGCGAGATCCCGCCGGTCGAGCCCCCGCTCCACGACACGATCGACCGCCCTGCGCAGCTTGACCGACGCTTCGACGATTCCCTCGTCGTCTTCCGGCAGCTCGGCGAGGAAGTCGACGAGCGCGTCGTAGACCCGCTCCGCGGCGACCGAATCGAGCGCGTCGACATCGTCCAGCAGATCGCTCAGCCGCGCGACCAGGCTCTCCCGGAGGACATCCGCGGAGACGGCACCAGCTGAAAGGTGGTATCCTACCTCCGCCTCGACGAGCGCGCCGAGGACGACCAGCTTGGCGTAGCTATCTGCTTTCATTCGGAGCGGGAAGGGAAAATGTCCGCTAAACCTCTTTCGACGTATCGTTTGCGTCAAGGTCGGGGGTGGTGCGGCCGGACAGCCTAGCGACGGGTCCTCGCTTCCCTGATGGCATCCCCCAAGTGCCGCATCAGGCCGAAAAAAAACGCCGGACCCATCACAGGTCCGGCGGTCGAAAGGTTGAGGCGCACTCTACTCTATGCCGAAGATGAGGGACGCCGTCGCCGTGACGGTCTGTTCACCCGGCTCGATGGGTGTGGGAGCCGCGCCGTAGGCGTCCATTGCCATCCGCTCGGCGGCCATGCGGTACAGCGGTCGCACCGGCTCACTGCTCGTGCTGGCGTCGAGGACCGGCCCGAGCCTGACCCCGAGCGCCGAAGCCATCGTTTCCGCCGATCGTCTGGCTGCGTCGACGGCTCGCCGAAGCGCCTCCGACTGCGCCGCGTCCCCGTTCTGGACCTCGAAGGAAACCCCGTGCATGCGATTCGCGCCCGCCTGTAGACCCACGTCGATCAGTCGGCCGATGCGTTCCATGTCCGTCGTCCGCACGGCGACCTGATTCATCGCCCGATACCCGATGATGCGCGGGGTCTCAGGCTCGGATGTCGGCCGGGGCTGCTGCTGCGCGTACTCGGGGTACAGCGAGTACCCGCTCGTCCGGATGTTCTCACGACTCACCCCCGCGTCCGTCAGTGCCCGAATCACCCGGTCCATGGCCGCGGCGTTCGCCTGCCCGGCCTCCTGCGCCGTGGCACCGGTCGTCTCCACACCGAACTGGATGGTCGCGAGATCAGGCTGAACCCGCACTTCGCCCACGCCCGATACCCGGATCGTCCGTGGCTCGCCCGGCCGCTCGCCGACCTGTCCCATCACACTACCTGCCGCGACAGCGGTTATCGCCAATACGGAGGCGAGCGTCAGCCCGCTCCGCCGCGCACTTTTCATCATCCGCGTTCCGCTCACGATCAAGTCTCCCGCGCTTCATGGTTCGATATATTGAATTCCCGCTCTCGTTTCTGCTCGCCGGGCTGGAACGACCCATGTTGTAGTCGGGGCCGCCCCGAATGATCCCTCGCACCAGACGCCTCACGACCCGGCCGGAGTTTTGGAATCGCCCTCGCTGAGCGAACTGCAGGACTCCTGCCTTATCTGACGGCCGAGCCTCGATCGGTTGCACAATCGGCGGCGAAAAGGAAGCGGGGCGGGGAACATCTGCCCCGCCCCGCCGCGCTCAAGGGACGTCTCGCAACCGCTGTCTTTGAGGTGGGACCGATACTGCGGGTGCTCCGGTGTGACGATGATGCGGAAAATTGGACTTCTGTGTCAGCGAGAGCCTCGTCCCTCGACACCGATGAAGCCAGGGTTTCGACGCGCCTCGCCTCCGCAAGGATGACGCCACCGGGGTGACCGACGAACATGCTCTGCGGGCGCGCCGTTCCGCCGCCGGTTCGAGCGGGTCGGGAAGGGATCGTAGCGGGACATCCGTGGTACACCTGTGGCAGCCAGGTCCCCATCCCCCGGTCCGCGACAGGGCAGTGTGAAGAAGTACGCTATCAAGGAAGTCTTCGGGACCCTCCAGGGTGAAGGTGCCCTGGCTGGATCGCCGGCCGTCTTCCTCCGATTCGCCGGATGCAACCTCGGCTATGAGGTCTGCCCGTGGTGCGACACCGACTGGGCACGCGCGCAGTACTCCCTCGAGGTGGAAGGCGTGCTGGACCTGGTGCAGGATGTGGCCATCCGGACGTTCGGGGGGATCTCACCCGGCCTGCTGCTGGTCGCCACCGGAGGAGAGCCCAGTCTGCAGCTCGATGAGCCGCTGTCGTCACGCATTCGAGCCGCGGGATTTCGCCTGACGATGGAGTCCAACGGCGCTCGGCGGATCGATAGATCGCTGGTCGACTGGCTCACCATCTCCCCGAAACAGGCAAGCTACGAACAGCGGGAGGGGGATGAGCTGAAGATCGTCTTCAGCGGTGGGGCGGCGCCCGGCCCGGCGCCGGACGTCGAAGCGGTGCGAAGGTTGGCCGAGGGGACGGACTTCAGGCACTACTTCCTCCAGCCCGTCGACCTGCCCGGGCGCGGCCCCAACTACGATGAGACGGTTGCGGCGGTGATGAGTCTGGGCCCTCCCTGGCGGCTGTCCGTGCAGACGCACAAAGTGACGGGCATACCCTGACGCAGGCAGGAGGCGTCAGCGGAAGGGAAGCTCCACCACGGTGGCGGCAGGTTCCCCCGCAGGATCCAGGGCCAGCTCGTCTCCTATGCCGATCTCCCGCCGCACCATCCCAAGGCCGATGACCAGGGATAGCATGGGTGAAAAGACGTTGCTGGTGACCCGCCCCACCTCCCGCTCCTCCCCGGGACGATAGAGCTTCGAGCCACTCGGCGGCTCGTCAGCGCTGAACCGGAGGCCCCGCAGGTACCGGTTCGGGTGGCCACGATGGGCGATCCGCACCACTACCTCCTGCCCTGTGTAACAGCCCTTCGTGAACGAGACCGCCCGCTCCATCTGATGCGATGTCGGGTAGACCTCGGCGGGCATGCTCTCCTCGGTCATGTCGACGCCGAATCGCGGGCGTCCGTACTCTATGCGGGCCGCCTCCAGGGCCGCGAAGCCGATTGGCCGGCCGCCCGCCTCGCCAGCCGCGGCGGAGAGGCGGGACCAGACGTCGCCGAGATGATCCTCCTCGACGAAGACATCGAAACCCGGTTCTCCACCGGCGAACGACGTCGCCAGAATCGGAACGGTCTTCCCATCCAGCGTCGCGACGACCGCCGTATCCTCTGCCTGCTCCGGGACCTGCCCGAAAACCTGGCCAACGACGTCGCTGGCTGCGGGGCCGTGAACGCCGACCACACGGGTCGTCGCCGGTTCCCACCGCGCATAGAGAGGGGGCACGTACCGCTTCAGGTGAGCGGTGACCGAATCACTGGCAACGGCCGGAACGTCGACCAGGATCTCGACCGGCTGCGCCGATCGAAGCACGGCCCGGGCGTCCGCGATCATCCGCCCCTTTGGCGAGAGGATCGCGGCGTACACCGCCCGATTCTCCGCGAGCCTGCCGAGGTCGTTGGTGATCAGGCCGTTCAGCATGCGGTGAGGATCGCGACCCCACATCCGCACCTGGACCAGGTCGACCCGTTCGACGATGCCCACGCTCTCCCGGATCGCCCGGTACTCGGCCGCAGGATCACCGTAATGGCGCACCACCGGGACGCTTCCCAGCCGGCCTTCCACGCCTCCGATAGATCGATGCAGCTCCGCCAGCGAAACACTCATCAGCTGCTTCCGCCCTGCTCCTCCAGCAGACTCCGCAGGCGCGCTTCCGCTCCCTCGAGCTCGCGGACGACGCGCCGAACGTCGGCGGTCGAGGCCGCGTTCGGAAGATCGATCTTCACCTCGTTGCCCGCTCCGCGCGGAAGATAGACGAGCGTCATCTTCCACCCCTCGACACCGGTCGCCTTTCTCGCCACCAGGTCGACGCTGTACTCGACGCCACCGCACTCGAGCCGGTTCGCCAGCCGGTGCTCCTTCCATGACGAACTTCGCGACATCGCCATTGCCGCGCTCCCTTTTCAGCCGGTTTGATGCCCCTCCCTCACCCCGTTGCAGCGGAACGCGTTCGCCTTCATCTTCAAACGACTGTCAGCGCCGACCACAACCGGAAGAGGCTCCGAAAAATAGCCTCTCGGTAGCTCACAACAAACCTCCTCCGCCGGATGCAGCCGACGCTTCCGATATGGTCTCAGCGGCTCCCGCCAGAGCGACGGCGGCGCCTCGAGGTGGCACTGGCCGCGGCGACGGAGGCTCGCCTCGACACCCACGCCCAGCAGGCCCTCAACCTGGTGGCGGTCCTCGCTCCCCGGATGACCTTCGACCAGGCCGTGGAGCGCTACATCGACATCATGGGCCTGGGAGCGGAGGAGGCGCAGATCGTGGAGACGCGCGCCCTCGTCGCTCTCGGGGAAAGCGGGTTCGCCGAAGAACTCTCCCGCGAACGGCCGAACCCGCTCCAGCTCAACTGGCGCTATGCCACGCCTCTCGGCGCGGTTCGCTTCGTTCGCCGACGGCTGCGCCGCAACGCGCAGGAAGCCCTCTGGCTGGAGCTGTCCGCAGCCCGAGCGGAGGAGGCCCTCATCCGCTCCCACGTGAAGCACGCGCTCATCGTGGTCCGGATTCTCAAGAAGGATCTGCCCCCTACCCGCGCGATATCCACCTACCTGGAGCACCTCGCGGTGCCATCCGCACGCGCCCGAGCGGTCTACCAGCGTGCTCTCGCGCGGATCGCCGAGGCCGAATTGCCCCGCCTGGACCTCGGCCGTCCCCCGTCGACCGCCCCTCCCGACGATGAATGAGCGCACTGGAGCGAAAGGCGAGTTCCGAGTAAACTTAGTGTTACCATACAATTAGCTGTCACCCTGAATCCCTGTACATACGGCATGCTTCCAAGGGCTCGGGCATGGCATCCAGCCATCGCCTCATTGCTGTGCGCGCTCCCGATCCTCGGTGCCTGCACCTCCGATCACGCGCAGGTCCCCGGCGAGCCGACCGAGATGGCCTCTGAAGGTCCTTCGCCGGATCTTCCGCCCGAGACGTCCGACCTGGTAGCGGGCACGTCGGAATCGGGGCCACCCGTCACCGACCTTCCGCCGAACGAGCTCGGCGACGTGATGGTCCTCGAATACCATCGACTGGGAGAGCCGGAGAACGACTACCGACGGTCGGCCGAGAGCTTCATGGGCGACCTCCAGCGACTTTACGAGCAGGGCTATCGGCCGATCACCGTCCGCCAGCTGGTGCGCGGTGAGATCGACCTCCCCCGGGGCGCGACACCCGTCGTGTTCACTTTCGATGATTCGACGCTGGGGCAGTTCTACCTGCTGGACGATGGGTCGGTGGACCCGTCGACCATGCTGGGGATGTGGGAGGCTTTCCAGCGCGAGCACCCGGACTGGAGTGGAGGAGCCACATGGTGCGTTCTGCCGGCTGCCGACTACCCGTCCAACTTCTTCGGCGAGAAGCCCAGCCGGGAGGTGCCCCGCGCGGAGCGGGAGGAGGCGATCCGCAAGAAGGTTCATCACCTGGTCGAAAACGGACACGAGATCTGCAACCACACGCTCTACCATGCCCGCCTCGACCGCGCGCGTGACGCGGCCCAGGTGCAGGAGTGGATCGGCAGAGGAGAAGATTCGATCCGGGTCTACCTCCCCGGGGGCACGGAGGTGACGACACTCGCCCTCCCGCTCGGGATGTGGCCGGCCGAGAGGTCGCTCGCGTGGAAGGGAACCTACAAGGGGAGGACCTACGAGTACGAGGCGGTGCTCGAGGTGACGGGCGGACCCCACGTCTCACCATTCCACCGTGACTTCCAGCCGCACTCCATCAAGCGGGTGGTGATGGCCCCGGGGCTACTCGAGCGCCACCTGGCGAGATACGCCGACCGACCGCATCTCCGCTACGTTTCGGACGGAGATGCACGGACGATCACGGTCCCCTCGTCGCTCGCCGATCAGGTAGCGGTCGACAGATGGAAGCACTTGGAGGTCCGCTTCACCGAAGCGGAAGCCGAACTGACGATGGAGAAATAGCGGGACCGCTCGGGCGGCTTGAAGCCGCCCGGTCCGATACGAGCGGAAGAGGTCGAACGGGCGCTCAGGCCTCCGGCTTCGACTCCGCCGCGGGCGTGGTCTCGATCTGCGGGGCGGGCGTGGCCTGGGGAGCTTGGATCGACTGCTGATTCTGGTTCGCCTGAATGGAGACGTCGTCGAGGCCGCTCATGGCCCGCTTGAAGTCGCGGATGCCGCGACCCATCCCGGAGGCGAGCTCGGGAAGACGCTTCGCTCCGAACAGGAGCAGCAGCACCGCGAAGATGAGGACCAACTCGCCGAAACCGAGTCCACCGATAGGCATACCTGCCTCCTCATTGTCAGCGTTGACGGGCGCGGCCGAGTAGGATAGCCCGAACCGGCGCGGTCGCGCCCACGTGTAATTATAGTATCGTCATCGGGATAGAACAACCGAGGCGCGCCGCCGT